>CAVCLY010000017.1:0-31682 GCA_963603165.1 Faecalibacterium prausnitzii | reverse complement strand
AGCTCGAGGCCATGACCTGCGTGTGCTCCGTGGGCCTCGACATGATCGCCGTCCCCGGCGACACCCCGCTCGAGGCGATCGCCGGCATCATCGCCGACGAGATGGCCATCGGCGTGATCAACAACAAGACCACGGCCGTGCGCCTGATCCCCGCCATCGGCAAATCCGAGGGCGACTGCGTGGAGTTCGGTGGTCTCTTCGGTCGCGCACCGGTCATGCACGTGAACCCCAACGCGGGCACCGTTCTGGCGCACCGCGGCGGGCGCTTCCCGGCTCCTCTCAACTCGCTCAAGAACTAGAGGCGGTCGCTCGTGAACAAGTTCACCCGCGCGCTCGCGGCCACGCTCGGCGCCATCGTCGTGGCACTCGGTATCTTCACGCTGCTCGGCAACACGGTGCTCGCGGGCAACTCCACCATCGAGTCGCTCAAGACGAGCGCCGTGAACTCCGCGATCGATGCCTCGGGCATAAAAGGCCAGATCGAGAGCTCGCTGCGCTCCAAGGCCTCGTCCATCTCCGCGGCGACGGGGCTTCCCGAGTCGACCGTGAACAGCATGATCGACCAACTCGATATCTCCTCGTGGAGCGTGACGACCCTGCCTTCCGATGCGCAATCGACGGGCTCGTTCTCGACCACCTACCAGGGAACGGCCGCAACCCTCACCACCTACAGCGACCCGTCCTACGTGTCGGTCGAGATGAGCGGTCAGAACCTCACGCTCGCCGTTCCCTCGAGCGCCCAGGGCTATGTGGGCTATCTCAAGTACCTGTAACGCGTAACTCGCAGCCAAACATCCTGCTGCCCATGACCGACCGGCCGGGTTCATTCCCGCGCCGGTCGTTCTTTTTTGTTTGGCGCTATTAAACCGAAAACGACACGAGGCCAAATCCCCAAAACCAAAGGCCCGGGAGCATCCCGCATTAGGACGCCTAATCGACCTCGAGCTTTTTCGTGCTTCCATCTTTGAGCTTTACGAAGAGCGCGCCGTCGCGAAGCTCAAGGCTGCTCGCCCTACCGCGACCTTTGGCAAAGGAGACCGGAAGCGAGCCATCGCCCAGAACCAAGCTCTTCATGTGCCATGAGCTGCCGCGCTGCAGCAAGATATAGAACGTGCCGTTCTTGAGGGCAAAGGCGAGCGGCTTGCCCTCGCCCTCGACGAGCACCGACTCCGACGACTCGTCCATAGCCGGCATGCGCACAAAGCGATATCGCCCGTCTTCCGCGGACTCAAGGCGGTAGATATAGCCCCCGAACTCGCACGTATCGTCCAACTCCGCTGAGCAGAACTCTGCATCGGACGCGCTCTCGTGATCGGCGAGCTCACGTTCGGCAACCTCGGCCGGTGTCTCTTCATAGAGAAACGCCGAGCGCAACGCCCCACCGACAACCACGATAAAAAGAAGGGCGAGACCGCAGCCCAGCAGAACCGCCAGGGGCTTTATGCGAAACGTCGCCCGCATCTCCTGCTCGCGACGCAAACGTGGGGAACGCGCCCCACCCCGCGCCGTTCCCGAAGCCGCGGCCCGAGCCGTACGCGCACGATCAACGTCACGCGTATGCGCAGCCTCGAGCGCGGCGCGCGTGGCGTTGATCGGGGCGTGCGCCCCGTTGTTCCCGGCATCGTCCATGCACCCTCGCAATCAAATCGCCCACAAGGGTACCACCCGCCTTCCCAATCTCCCGCATCTCGCACCTGCAATCCGCATTCTTTGCGAACTGCGACCGCTCGGGGGATGCGCGCCCCCTGCCTGCGCTATCGTTGCAGGGTTCAAACGCACACGCACTACATTTCGCGCGATCGCGCAGAAAGCGAGCACACATGGCATTGTCAGGACGCCAGATCAGGCAGCTCCGTAGCCTGGCCCACCATCTCAACCCCGTCGTCATCATCGGCAAGTCCGATGTCAACGATGGTGTCGTCGAGCAGGCGAACGAATCCCTCGAGGCCCATGAGCTCATCAAATGCTCCGTGCTCGACGGCTCGGCCCTCACGGCACGCGAGGCCGCAGACGAGCTCGCCGAGCGCTGCCACGCCGAGGTCGTTCAGGTCATCGGCCGCAAGTTCTCGATCTATCGCGAGAGCAAGCGTGACGATATCGAAAAGATCAAGCTCGTCTAAGCGCGCTTCCCTAGGCGCAAAAGCACACGCCACAAGAGCCGAGCCCCCTCCAACGGGGACTCGGCTCTTTTTTTCTTGAGTGCCCGAAATCCACGGCATGCCCGACGGCAGCGGCCGAATATCGGCCGGCCCCAAGGATCCCTCGGATGCCCTCAAGCGATACCTCCCTCTTGCACGCTAAATGATCCCGCGCTCCTTCACGCGCTCGATAATCGCCTCGTAGCTCTTGCGCGTCTCGGGATCGGGCAGGCTCTGCACCTCGCGCTCGAGCACGTTCAGATGCGAGGTATAGAGCTCGACCACCTCGCGCCTGCGGCCGCCGAGGTCATAGACCGTCATGGCCGCGCGTACCAGGTCCTCGCGCGTCGGCTCCTGTTTGAGCGCCGCCTCAACGAGCCATGCCGCCGAGGCTATATCGCCCTCATCTATAGCCGCGTTGATGCCGCGCACCATGCAGTCGACGAACTTGTTCTGCAGCCGTCGCCGCATGCGCACAAAATAGTCCGCATCCCCGCTGTTCGGCACAAAGAGCGGTCCGCGATACAGTTGCTCCATCTTGAGGCAGAGTTCCACGAGCTGCGGCGATGACACGCCCGTCTTCTTGAGCAGGATCGTCCGCGCCAAACGTTCGAACTGACTCACATCCGAGGTCACATATTCCGTGTTGAGCGCCACGCCATCGCCCTGCACGAGTACATAGCAGGGACCGCCGGTTACCTGTCCGAGCGCCCCACGGAGCGACGAGAGTGAAACGTACAGGTATTCCCGTGCACGGGTGTAGACGGCCCTGGGCCAAAGCTCCTCGGTGAGTATCTTACGCGTCACAAACGAGCCTTGCGCCAGAGCCAGGCGCGCGGCAAGCACCGTGCACTTCTTACGCTGCCAGCGAGCGTCCGTGACCACATGCCCGTTGCGCTCGGCCGTGAACCCGCCGAACAAGCTCAGACTCACCACCCCAAGATCCGACTCACCCGAATCGTCGAGCATCATCTCAATCGGCGAAGGCGCCTTTTCTTCCTCCTCAAAGGAGTAGCGCTCGCGGACCTCATGCGGCATCAGGCGCCGCAGAGAATCGGAGCCGGTGCCAAGATCGTGCATGGCCTTACGCGCGACCACCCGCATTTGCGGCTCGAGCAGCTCGCGCTTATGCATCGAATACCAGGCCGCGAGCTCCGAGTCATAGCGCGCCTGCGAGAGATGGAGCGCCGTGCACCACGCGCTCGAGGGACTGACGCCGTCCTCGGAAAGATCGAGCAGCTCGGCCTCCTCTTTAACCGCAACGCGCGAGGTGCAGACGAGCATCGCCGTCTTCTCGAGCAACTCCGCGCAATCACGCAGGAACGTCGCCTGCTCGCTCGCGAGCTTGAACACCTGCTGAGCCCGAAAACGTGCGTTCACCGCCTGACCCAAACCGACTGCGCCCCATCCCTCCAGGAGCATGCAGAGCAGCTGCATATCGGTGTTGGAAGTCCTGATCGCCGCATTGCCCGCATCGACGAACGCGCGCTCGTCAACCACCGGCACGCCCGAGAACAGACGACGCATCGATACGACCATGCGCAAGCGGTCGAGCACGGGAGATAAGCGTCTGCGGCGCAACACGGGCTCAAGCTCGGCAAGCATCCGGTCGCGCTCGTCAATACCCTCAAAATTCCCGTCGAACACCTCTGCGAGCAGGCGATCCATCTGAAGCAGCACTTGCGGGATCTCGAGCTCGTTCACGCTCGACGGCACCGCCGAGAACCCGTCGAGAGCATCGGTTAGGCCGGATGCCCCCACAAGATCGCGCTCAGCCTGCACATGCGCCTCAAGCGCACGGGTGGCCGGAGACGCACGCCTCCCCTCTTGCCGACAGGCTACATCCGGCAACTCGATTCCGCGGCAGCTCGACCAGACGGCGTTGAGGGCAACGAGCTCTTGCCAGTCTCCATCGCTCACCTCGTCCGCGATCTTCTCGGCCTGCATGCGCAGCAGGCGAGCCGAAGCCCGAGCGGCTCTCAGGTCGCCCGAGACCAGACTTGCGCCATGGTAGGCCACAAGCAATCCCATGCTCCCCTCAAAGGACACGCCAGAATCCACAAGCAGAGCGACAGCGGCACGCACGAATGCGGCGTGCCCCGCGAGCACGATCGGGAGCGGAAACTGCGCGATCAGCCCACGCGCCCCGTCCTCATCCATAAAGCGCTCCGCAAGCGCCACGGCACGGTCGACGCGCCCCGCCCGCATGTGCACGCGCGCAGCCCGCGCCTCAAGACCCGGATAGAGCGCGAGCGCCATCTCGCGCACGCGCACACGCGCATCCTCCTCGCATCCCAAGCAGCAAAACGTCCCGCTCGTCGGCTCATAGCCAAAAGCCGGATAATCACGCGTGAGCGCGCTCAGCTCCTCGATCTGCGCACTCACCCCGCAGCGCTCAAGCTCGGCCACGCTCCCCTCGCCCACGAGCAGCATGAGGCAGACGAGTTTGAGCAAATGCCGGTTTGAATCCGCAAGGTCGACGAGCATGCTCCCGTACGTATCGACTATCGCCGTCTCGAGCAGGCTCTCTGCGCCCTCCGTCTTTTCGACCGATGCCTGCAGCGTGGCCACCAAAGCGGGAATCCCCTGCGTGAGGGTATAGATATCGAGCTGGTTCGAAATAGTGTAGATGCGTGCCCAGTCCGAGTACTCCCGCGGCTGCACCTTGAGCTTTTGCGCATTGATCTTGACCGAGTCTCCCAAAGAGCGCACGAGCTCACGGTTCGATGGGTCGCATGTGAGCAGGAACTCAAAGCCGTGCGATCGCATGTCCCTCAGCCGCTCGGCAAAAACGGCCGTTTCGCTCGGTGAGAAGCACGGAACGTTGTCGATCGCCACAAAGGGCCGCATCGCCGAGGGCGCCGTCATCTCTATCTCGTCGAGCTGGATCGCTAACTCTTCGGCAAGCGCACCCTCGGCTTCGACCATCTGGGCCCAGCCGCGCGCGGGGTCCGTCCGGATTTCCTCGACATACTGAAGAGCCAGCGCCGTCTTACCAAAGCCACGCGGCGCATATACCACGACGATCCCCGCACGCCTTCCCTGCATCACCAGATCGCGCACGAGCTTGTCGCGATGCACGGTAAAACTCACACCCATCGGCAGAGGGTCCGCCCGCGCAGCTCGTATGCCCTCGACATCCACAGGCGGATCTTCTGGCAGCAACCGTTCCATAGCCTTCTCCTCCATAGTCCCTGGCCAAACGTACGGTACGAGGAGTCCTGCCCTTGCAGGCCAATCTGAGAAAACGCATGTCGTGTAAGGTTCAAACAAGGATCGAACAAGATGCCCCCCAGCATCTTTTATGTTCGATTATTGCTATCCCTTCGTGCTTTTATTCGCTTTAGTAACTCAGCACGAGGCAAGCTCCCCATTCAGAGTATATAAGCACTTCTATTTTGAATTAATTCGCAAATCACTGCCCGAGTATAGCCGCCGCCTGCGGTTTTTATAACATAGCTGCGCTAAATAATGTGATAGCCGTAATATTTCAGTTTTCCACAGACTCCGGTAAGGTTCGTAACAGGTGCAACTGGTATACACATTAATTATCAACACCATACCTGTATTTGTTATGAGGGGGTAAACACATACCGAAACAGGACCCTGAATACGAATTCCTTGATTGCCCGCCGTGTATTCCTGGGATACGCCCATACGAAAACAGGGCCTTAGATGCACTCCAAGGCCCTGCATGCAAGGTAATTATAAAAAGCGGAACGAACGGGTTCCGGCGCCGCGCCGAGCGCAGCCGAATGCGGGAGCAAGCCCGTCCGCCGCACAAGGCGCCGAACCGACTTCTGCATCAGCCTACTCGCAGAGCGAGAGCGCCTCTTCGTCGGCCACGACCACGCAGTTGGTATGCAACTGCAGGATCGACGCCGGGCACTCGGGCGTCACGGGGCCATAGCACATGTCGTGTACAGCCTGCGCCTTAGCGGCACCGCTCGCGATGATCAGGATCATGCGCGCGTACATGATGGTCTGCGTGCCCATGGTGTACGCCTGGCGCGGAACGTCCTCGATCTTATCGAAGAGCCTGCTATTGGCCTCGATCGTGCTCTCGGTGAGGTCCACGCAGTGCGTGCCGGCGGAAAAATGATCGTCCGGCTCGTTAAAGCCGATATGCCCGTTGTTGCCGATACCGAGCAGCTGCAGATCGGGGTAGCCGGCCGCGGCGACGAGCTTGTCGTACTCGCTGCAGGCGGCCTCAGCATCGGGATTGGAGCCGTCGGGCACGTGCGTGTTCGCAAGATCGATGTTGATGTGGTCAAAGAAGTTCTCGCGCATGAAGTAGTGATAGCTCTGCGGATCATCGTGCGAAAGACCGCGGTACTCGTCGAGGTTATAGGTCTTGACCTCAGAGAAGTCGACATCGCCCTTATCGCACCATTTGGCGAGCTGACGATAGACGCCGATCGGCGTGCTGCCGGTAGCAAGACCGAGCACGCAATCGGGCTCGAGGATAACTTTGGCCGAGATGATGTTCGCGGCCTTGCGGCTCATGTCGTCGTAATCTTTTGCCTTGATGATCTTCATAACGCATCCTTTCTCGATCGCGGGATTCGCAGTCCCGCTTGCGGCTCCGTCGAGCCATCCCTACGTGACTGCGGCCACCAGGGCGAGACCGCTCTAAAGATGTCGTTATGTTCGGACGCGTCGAGGCCCCTGCCCGTCCACGCCGACCGGAGCCATGCGCTCCAGCACCCTCATAATGCCATCGCGGACTCCCCCCAAGCAAGGGAAGCCCGCGATGTTTTGCGGTGGTTCACGATTTAGAACCACCTCGTCTATCCACGCTCGTTAGCGCTCTTTGGCGACGATCAGCTGATCGAGCTCCGCGATCTCGGCTCCGACGTTTCCCTTGATGCTCGAGAACTCAACGGAGTTGCAGATGATAATCGGCGCGGTCACGTCATAGCCCTCGCCCGCAATTGCCTCGCGGTCGAACTCGATGATCGTCTCGCCCTGGGCCACCTCGTCACCCACGGAAACATGCACAGTAAAGTGCTTGCCGTCGAGTTTGACGGTCTCGAGCCCCACGTGGATGAGCACATCGAGCCCGTCCTCGGTGGCGAGGGCAACCGCATGGCCGGTGGGAAAGATGGCGCTGATCTTGCAGTTTGCCGGGGCCACGACCTTGTTGCCGGAGGGCACGATCGCCACGCCCTGGCCCAAGAGACCTGCCGCAAAAGTCTGGTCGTTCACGTCCGAGAGCGGAATGACGGTACCGGCAAGCGGAGCGAGGAGCGTCGCGCTCCGCCCATGCCTGCCGATCGACCTCAAAACACTTTTGAACATGATCCCCCTAGGATGTTCACACAGTTGTTTGCACGCAACATTTTAGCACCTAGGGGAGCTCGCGCTCCACAACCGCCACGATTCGATCGACCACGGACTGCGTGAGCTCGATGGTCTCGGCCTCGGCCATCACGCGCACCAAAGGCTCGGTGCCCGAGGGGCGCACGAGCACGCGGCCGCGATCGCCCAACTCGTCCTCCGCAGCGCGAACGGCGTCCCACACGGGAGCGCAGTCGTCGAGCCCCGCCTTGTTCTCGGAGTGCACGTTGACGAGCACCTGCGGGAACTTGCACATGCAGCCGGCGAGGTCCTTGAGCGAGCGCCCGGTGCGCTTGATAACCGAGAGCAACTGGAGCGCCGTCACGAGGCCGTCGCCGGTGGTGTTGTGCTCGAGGAAGATGATATGGCCTGACTGCTCGCCGCCGAGCACGGCGCCATCGGCGATCATGCGCTCGAGCACGTAGCGGTCGCCTACGGCCGTCTGCACCACGTCGAAGCCGGCGCGTTTCATGGCCGTGGAAAAGCCGAGGTTGCACATGACCGTCGAGACCAGCTCGGAGTTGGTGAGCTTGCCGCGGGCAGCAAGGTCGGAACCGCAGATGGCGAGGATATAGTCGCCATCGATCTCGTTACCTTCCGAATCGACGAAGAGCACGCGGTCGGCGTCGCCGTCGTGGGCGAGTCCGAGGTCGGCACCCGTGCGGGCCACGAGCTCGCGAAGCGGCTGCAGATGCGTGGAGCCGCACTCGACGTTGATGTCGCAACCGTTGTAGTCGGTGTTGATGGCATGCACCGTGGCACCCAGGCGCTGGAGCGCCACCGGCGTGGTCGCACACGAGGCGCCATGCCCGCAATCAACGGCCACCACGAGCCCCTCGAGCGAGACGCCGTCGAGCGTCTTGACCGCATGGTCGATATAGCGCTCGCGGGCGTCCTTCATCTTGACGATATGGCCCACGCCCGCACCAGTCGGGAGCGCATCGGCGGCAAGCGCCTCGTCGGACATGACCCAAGCCGAGATCTCCTCCTCGAGCGCGTCGGGGAGCTTCATGCCCTTGGCAGAGAAGAACTTGATGCCGTTGAACTCGGGCGGGTTGTGCGAAGCCGAGATGACGATGCCGCCATCGAGCTCGGACTCAACCGTGAGCAGCGCCACGGCCGGCGTGGGGATGACGCCGCAGCAGTGCGGGCGGCCGCCCTCGGCCATGATGCCCGCCGTGAGCGCGCTCTCGAGCATGGTGCCCGAAAGACGCGTGTCGCGGCCCACACAGATGTCGGGACCCAGGAACTTGGTCGCCGCGCGGCCGAGCCTAAA
The DNA here is from genome assembly GCA_963603165.1 of Faecalibacterium prausnitzii. Taxonomy (GTDB): domain Bacteria; phylum Actinomycetota; class Coriobacteriia; order Coriobacteriales; family Coriobacteriaceae; genus Collinsella. Next base: position 22,928 of record CAVCLY010000017.1, on the reverse strand, counting down.
GGCGAGGTCGCAGTTAAGATCGGCGTTCGCCACGCCGCGCACGCCATCGGTACCGAAGATGTTCTGAGGCATTGTTCAACTCCTTGTCGGTATGAACCTAAAAAAGCGGAGCCACCGAACACTCGGTAGACCCCGCTTTTGATTGTTTCTTCGAAAGAAGAAAGAAGCTTAGCGCTTGGAGAACTGGGGAGCGCGGCGAGCCTTCTTGAGACCGGCCTTCTTGCGCTCGACGACGCGCGCATCGCGCGTGAGGAAACCGGCCTTCTTGAGGTCGGCACGGTAGTCGCCGGCGTTCAGGAGAGCGCGGGCGATGCCCAGACGGAGGGCGCCGGACTGACCGGAGATGCCGCCGCCGTCGCAAAGAGCGATGACGTCGAACTGACCGGCGGTATCGGTCACCTTGAAGGGAGCAAGGGCGTTCTCAACGAGCTGCTTGCGGCCGAAGTACTGCTCGGCGTCGCGCTTGTTAATGGTCACCTTGCCGGTGCCGGGGACGAGACGAACACGGGCGACGGCGTTCTTGCGACGGCCGGTACCCTGGTAAACGACGGTGTTATCAGCCATCTTTAAGCCTCCAGCTCAATCTTCTCGGGGTTCTGGGCAGCATGCGGATGCTCGGGGCCGGCATAGACCTTGAGCTTGGTCATCTGCTTGCGTCCGAGGGTGGTCTTGGGGAGCATGCCGCGAACGGCGCGCTCGATGACCTGCTCAGGATGCTTCTCCATAGCCGCGCGGAAGCTCTCGGCCTTGAGACCGCCGTTGTAGCCGGAGTGACGGTAGTAAACCTTGCTGTCGGCCTTGTTGCCGGTAAGCTGGACCTTATCGGCGTTGATGACGACAACGAAGTCACCGCAGTCGCTGTTGGGCGTGAACTGAGGCTTGTTCTTGCCGCGCAGGATCATGGCGATCTGGGTGGCAAGACGGCCCAGAACGGCACCGTCGGCATCGACGAGAACCCAGTTGCGCTGGACCTCGCCCTGCTTGGCGTAGTGAGTCGATTTCGAAATCACTTAGACTCCTCCATGGATAGTACGTGTTGTTACAGAGATTCACGGGGCTCTGCAAGTAACCCGTCAATAGTACCCCGGGCATCGAGGGTTTCAAAGAACTTTCTCGATGCCCGGGGCTCATCTGCACATGTTCGCCACGAGTTCGAATGCAGGCGCGCAAACGGGCGGCACCGGCCTCGCGCTCTTATAGATTAGCGGCTCACGAACTCCTGGATCTTGGGCAGCAGGCGCGTAGCCTCCGCCCTACCCTGGATATAGAGATCGAGGAGCTTGGCCGCGTCGTGCTCCACATGCCCCACCTCCACGGGCTTTTGCGGCGCCACCACGAGCGCGCGACCCTCGTTCTCGTAGCCCCAGATATGCGCGCGCTGCTCGTTGTAGCGCTCATGGCGCGTCTCGAGCGCCTGCAACAGATAGGGGTAGTCGTTGTAGGCGGCGTGCGCGGCGGCGGTGAACTCGTAGGGTGCCTTTACATATGAGCGGTCCTGCGTGAGCACCACGATCGCGCGATCGAATCCCGCCTCCTCGAGCACGTGCTCCACCGGCACCGAATCGGCAACGCCGCCGTCGACGTAGCGGTGGCCGTTCGTATCGACCGAGGGCGTCACGAGCGGCAACGAGGTCGAGGCGCGCACGTAGTCGATATCGAGCACGGGGTCGCGCACCTCGAGATAGTCGGCCGTACCGAACACGACGTCGGTGACCGCCACGAAGAGTCGCAGCGGGTTTGCCAAAAAGGCATTGTTGTCAAAGGGATCGAGCTTATCTTGTACGTCGTTGAGCAAAAAGTCGTAACCGACGATGCTGCCCGTCGTGGCGAGGGAGCGCGCGCCCACGTAGCGGCCGTCGTTGCAGAAGGCGAGATTCACGCGGCAACCGCGCCCGATCTGCTTGGATTTGTAGTTGAGGCCGTTCAGCGCCCCGGCCGACACGCCGTAGCAGGCCGAGATCCCCTCGACGCCGTGCTCGAGCAGTACGTCGAGCACACCGCATGTGAACTGACCGCGAAAGCTGCCGCCCTCGAGAACGAGCGCGACCTTACCGGCGTTCGAAACCTTTTCTTCAGCAGTCATGACTGCTCCTATCTCTTGCCGGCATCCCGGCTCATGTACTTGCACCTTGTTCTACCCCATCGGGTCGCACCGTTGCACGCAGGAGATCGCGGCCAAAAACAAAACCGGCAAGCGAACCTGCGCTCGTCGGCTGGCGACCGCGTTGTCCCGTCAGGCAGTGCCCGCCAACTGCCGCCCCCCCTTGCGGCGTCGGACACCGTCGGCGCACGAAGACGCCCGTCGACCGCCGACCAGCCCGCCACACCGAATTCCCTGCCGCACAAAAGCGCCCGCCCCACCGCACGGAGGGACGGGCGCTACGCCACGCAGGTGTTCCAGCGCGTTCTCTACACGTTAAAGCGGAAGTGCACCACGTCGCCGTCGGCCATGACGTAGTCCTTGCCCTCGATGCGGAGCTTGCCGGCGGCCTTGGCCCCCTGCTCGCCCTTGAGCTCCACGTAGTCGTCGTAGCCGATGACCTCGGCCTTGATGAAGCCGCGCTCGAAGTCGGTGTGGATCACGCCGGCCGCCTGCGGTGCCGTGGCGCCCTGGCGCACGGTCCAGGCCTTGACCTCCATCTCGCCCGCGGTGAAGAAGCTCTGCAGGCCCAACAGCTTGTAGGCGGCCTGAGCGAGCGCGTCGAGGCCGGGCTGCTCAAGACCCAGGCTCTCGAGATACTCGGCAGCGTCCTCGGGGTCGAGCTCCGAGAGCTCGGCCTCGACCTTGGCGCAGATCGGCAGCGGCTTCACGCCGTCGATGGGCGCAAGGTCGTCGTCGAGCATGTCCTCGTCGACGTTCGCCACGTAGAGGATCGGCTTCATGGTGAGGAGGAAGAGCCCCTTGGCGGCGGCGCGCTCCTCGGGCGTCATCTCCATGGTGGCGGCGCGGTTCCCGTCGTTCAGCCAGTCCACGAGGCGGCGGGCCACCTCGAACTTGGGCGCAAGCTCCTTGTCGCGCTTGGACTCCTTCTCGAGCTTGGGGAGCTGCTTCTCGAGCGTGCCGAGGTCGGCCAGGATGAGCTCGGTCATGATCGTGTCGGCGTCGGCGGCCGGGTCGACGAACTCGCCCGTGCGGCCCACCTCGCGCATGACGTTGGGGTCCTTGAAGTAGCGCACGACCTCGCAGATGGCGTCGGTCTCGCGGATGTTGGCGAGGAACTGGTTGCCGAGGCCCTCGCCCTCGTTGGCACCCTTGACCAGGCCGGCGATGTCGACGAACTCAACCGTGGCCGGCACGATGCGCCCCGGGTTGACGATGTCGGCGAGCGCCTGCAGGCGCTCATCGGGCACGTCGACGATGCCGACGTTGGGGTCGATCGTGGCGAACGGGTAGTTGGCGGCCAGACCGGTCTTTTTGGTGAGGGCGGTAAAGAGAGTCGACTTGCCCACGTTGGGCAGGCCGACGATTCCGATGGAAAGGGACACAGGTGCTCCTTCTTTGCTTTTGAGTGAACCCCGTCAGTATAGCGCGTGGATGCGACCGGGCGCGAAGCCGCGGCGGCGCTTGCGCGGTAACGCCACGTGATACGTGCGGCAAACGACAGCGGCAAGCGCCGCTCGCAGACGGCATGGCAACAGATGCAGAGGAGCGTCGAGCAGCGGCACTCGCCCGCATCCACCGACGTCCGGCCGACTGCCGCTGCGCAACTCAAAGCTCACACCGCGAACGTCAAGACCGCCCGGCCAAACGGGGCAGCGCGGAAGAGCCCGCAGCTCCAAAACGCGCCACCGGCCGAGCGCCGCCGCTACTCGGCGAGCTTCTCCACGCGATCGAGGGCGGAGTCGAGCTTCTTTTTGGCCTCGGCCTTCAGCTTCTCGCTCTTCTCGCGGGCGGCGGCACGCTCCGCGGCCTTCTTCTCGGCATCGGGGTCCACGACCACAAGGTCCTCGGCATCGACGTGCTCCATACGCAGGGCATGCGCATCGCAGACCTCGGCGCACAGACCGCAGCCGAGGCAGTAGGTGGGCTCCACCGAGAACGCGCCCGACCCCGTGAGGTCGCAGGCGTGGACCGGGCAGGCCTCCACGCACTCACCGCAGAGCGTGCAGGCTGCGTTATCGCAGCTCGGGCGCTCGAGCTGAACGCGTTTGGCGCGCTTGGGGTGCTCCTGCAGAGCCGAAAGCACGAGCTGGCGGCGCTCCTTGAGCACGCGGCGGCGCTGGGCAGTCGAGGTGCCCACGGCCTTGTTGAGCTGGTCCTCGAGCTTTGAGATGCGCTCGGTGTGCTTTTGCAGGCGCTGCGCCACCGACATGACGGCAGCCGTGGCCGGGTTGAGCTTGGTCACGGAGAGGCCGGTCGTCTTGGCGAGGCCCTGCATGAACTCCTTGCGCTCGAACTCGCGGCGCTTTTTGCACTTGAGCGCATCGCGCTCCACCTCGAGGCCGAGCGCATGGCCCGACCACTCCTCGGCGTCGGCGATCGCGTTGCCGAGCATCTCCTCGCCGGCGGTGTTGCGGCACTTGTCGCAGATGCCGAGCGGCAGGTAGGCGCTCACGTTGCGGAAGTCGGTGAGGATGGAGAACCAAACCTCGCGCGGAATGTCGCCCAGGCACGCGACGACGACCTCGTTCTCGCGCGGGGTGCGCTTGAGCGCGCGGGTGCAGGCAACATAGGCGGTCTCGTGCGAGGCGGCCGCGCGGGCGATCTGGTCATACAGGCGCTTAGGCGAGATGCTCGGCGAGATGAACGCCTCCACCGGGCAGGCGGCAACGCAGAGGCCGCACTTGCGGCAGGTGTCGAGGATCGAGATCTCGTCATCTTCCTCGAACTCGATGGCGTCCACCGGGCACACGTCCAAGCACGCGGTGCAACCGCTCTTGGAGTTTCGGCACTTGAGGCACGGGATCGTGTTGACGCGCGGGCGCTCCTTGTAGTCGGCGGGGTTCCAGCTCTCGCGCTCGGCGGCAGTGCCCGCGAGCACGTCGCTCACGCTGCCGAGCGGGTCCTTGAGCGAGCCCAAGCCCTTGCTGATATCGATGATGTCATCGAGAAGATCGTGTTTTTGCGCCAAGACGGTCCCTCCCCGGACGCGCAGACAAGCATTCCTTAGTTTAGTGCCTCCCAACACGATGACGACACGGCATCGCATCTTGCAAAAGAAGTCTCCGTATCGAGCCGAATGCCACGGGACGGGTGCCGGCGCCAACCCTGCCGCTCAGCGATGAGCAGCTTTTTTAGAGCGCATCGCGATCCGGATACCGGCCGTACGGCACAACCCGCTACCATTGTTCATATCTTTCTCAAAACCGCACGCTCGCGCCGGTGTTCACGATAGCAGGGGAACATATGCTCAAAGATAGAACGACTCTCGCTCGGACCGTTTTCGGAAGCCTCGCGCTCGCGGCAACCTTCTTTTCGGTCGCGCTTCTCGCCGCTCCCGCCCCGGCCCTGGCCGACGGAGAGCCCGTTGCCCATTCGGTCGACTCATCCGGCAACATCACGAACTACGCCACCATCGACGAGGCCGTTGCAGCCGGCTGCGCCGATGCGCACCCGACCATCGTCATGGATGCGGACTGGACCGTCAACAACCTGACCATCGGCGAGGGCAAGCAGCTCACCATCGACATGCATGCCCAAACGATCAAGAACTCCGGCAACTCCGACACCATCACACTCAAATCCAACTCCAAGCTCACGCTCACGTCGAGCCGTGCCTACATGATCACGTACGAGGGCTATGATCCCGAGAACGGGGCCGAACAGAAGCAAGATATCATCTCGGGCGGACTCGTCACCAACCAAAGCGCCGACCGCCACAGCGGAATCCTCGTCGGCGAATATGCCGAGGTGACCCTGGAAGGCGTCACGGTGGGCGGATGCAACGGGACCCATCCCGACAGATCGGCCGATAACGGCGGCGGCGTGACCATGGAGTGGGGCTCGACCCTGAACATGAAAAACGGCGCCAAGATCGAGCACAACAAATCGGGAAGGCACGGCGCCGGCGTGTACGTGAGGGATAAGTACGCGACCATCAACATGGAGGCCTACTCATCGATCTGCAACAACTACGCAGCCGAACACGGCGGCGGCGTGTACTCGACCGAGACCAAGACGACGATCAACATGAATTCCAACGCATCGATCTCCACGAACAGGGCGGGGGCCGGCGGCGGCGTCTACTTTGATTCGACATACTTCAAGATCTCCTCTACGGACAGCACCCCCACCGCATCGATCTCGAAGAACACCTCGTTCGAGTCGGGAAAGACCACGTCCAAGCGCGACCAGAGCGGAGGCGGCATCCACGTTGACCAGAAATCGGGCAAGAACGAAGGCCTGATCGAAAACGTCATCATCTCGGGCAACCACTCGGAATACGACGGCGGCGGCATCGAGCTCGACCAGGAAAACACCACCCTCCGCAATTGCACCATCACCGACAACACCTGCAAGTACGAGGGCGGCGGCATCTACGACTGCAACGACGATAACGTCATCGACGGCTCCACCATCACGAAAAACACCTGCAACCTCGCCGAGAACGGCTACGAGGGCGGCGGGGTCTTCGTGTGGCACAGCTACGACATCAAGATGACCGGCGTCTGCCTCGTCAAAGATAACTACCGCGGCAAAAAGAAGCCTCTGGCCGACGACGTCATGCTGCGCGAGAACGCGGGCGCGACCGCCAAGGCCTACATCACGGGCGGCGTTAAGAAGGGCTCCAAGATCGGTGTGCGCACCGGCATCACCGGCGACCGCATGATCGGCAAGAGCATCAACAACGAGACCGAGGACTCATTCTTCATCGACATCGACGGCTACTACGTGAGCTACGGCTCCGACCACGATGGCGACATGTGGCAGCGCCACGCCACCAAAGAGTTCGAGCTCAAGGTAAACGGCAATGTCGTGGGACGATACACCGCCAATACGCAGGTGACGGTCAACGGGGCAAGCTCCGACACCACCAAGGTCTTTAAATGCTGGACCGCCGAGGGCACCTCGGGACTCGACCCCTTCTCGGACTACATCCCCGCGAGCAGCCTCAAGAGTCCCACGCTCAAGCTCAAGATGCCGCAGAACGACGTGGACCTCAAGGCCACGTACGTCACGCGCACGAGCGACGTGACGCTCTCGGTTGACGCCCCGACACCGCTCAAGGCGCTGCCGAAGAAGGGCACGATCTCGTGGAAGACGGCGAGCGGCGAGACCAAGAGCAAAGAGGTCGCGGTCGCCTGGCAGATGAAGTACGCGCAGGGCTATATCGCGGCCACGGGCAACGCCAAGTTCACCACCGATTACCTGGTGGCCACGTCGGTCGCCCAGGATCTGGATGCCGACCTTGCCTTTGCACTCAAGCTCGCAAAGGACGACGTAGCGGTTAAGATCGGCGGCAAGGACGTCGGCATTCAATCCGTGAATGTCGACGCCTCGGGCACGCTGGCTCTTGAAGGCGGGCCGTACACCAGCGACAACCCAACTGTGACCAAGGTATACGGCCTCTCAATGACCGTGGCGAACAAGACGACGGAAGCGGTCTTTCTCAACCTGATCCCGACAAAGGTGCGCGCCAGAACGAACGCCGGCACCACCGTCACCATCAACGTGGGAACGGGCCGCGCCGATCAGGACGACTACAAGACGCTCATCCAAGACGGCAAGGTCGTGAGGCCCGAGAGCGGCAAGATGACCATGCACTTCCCCGTCGGCAGCAAATCGGTGATCGTCCCGGACAATCTAAAGACAATCGGCGTCGAGATAACGGTGACCGAAGAGGAGGCCGAGACGGTCGACACGCCGATCGTCGATCCCGAAGAGGGAAGCTACTCCACGACGGACAACGGCGATAAGTTCGTCGATGACAAACTGAAGCTCACGGCCAGCTGCGCAACCGACGATACGTATATGTTCTATAACCTCTCTAAATATGACGAAGAAGATAATCGATGGTACCGATACCGCACCCAAGAGTCTTGGCCCGCAGACGGGCTTTTGCTCGAGAAGAACCCTGGTGGGCAGGTCTCCTACAAGATCGATATCAGGGCTACCAAATACGTCACCGGCGGGCAGATCTATTCTCAAACGCGAACCGTCGAATACGTTATCGACGACACGCAGCCGATCGTGACGCATAAAGTCACGGTGGCATACGCCGACACCGCAGCCGAGGGCCACCACGGCAGCAAGGACAGCGACGTCCACGATGTCGAGGACGGAAAGGACGCGACCCTCACCGCCCCGTATCGCGAGGGCTACGTGTTCGAAAAATGGCAGGACGAGAACGGCAACGACCTAGGGACCGACGCGACTCTCACGCTCCCGCAGGTCGTGGCCGATACGACCGTCAACGCCATCTACAACCCGACGGTGAGCAAGCTCAACGTCACCGATATGGACGAGCCCATGGCACATGGAAAGCTCGCCAAAACCGCCAGGATATGGGCCACAGCCGGCGACTCCTCAAAGTCAGTCGAGGTGACCTCCTACTTTGCGCCTGGTACCGACGGGGCAAAGATCACCTGGGCGCCCGAAGGCGACCAGGATGGCAAGGCCACGCACATGACCAACTACACCGCAACGCTCTCGCTCAGCTCCGCCGCAACCGAATCTGGGGCTAAATACTACTTCCCCCAGAGCATCAAGGTTACATACAAGGGCAACGACGTCGACGCCGCCGCCTACTACGTTGACGGCGACGATCCGCGTCTCTGCATCGAGTTCCCCAACACAGGCCCCTACGAGGAGCCCTCGCTCGCCGAGCTCAACGATATCAACCTTGGCTTCGACCGGGCCTTGAAGGCATACGAGGAGCAGGACGCCGATCATCCGACGTGGGCTTGGGATCTTCCCGACCAAGTTGAGGTCACCTACAAGTGCGGTGAGACCGAGATGTACGACATCACCTGGACCTCGATCGGCGACTTCGATAAAACCGCAACAGATGAACAGACGCTCATCGCCGAGGGTACCGTCACCTGGCCCGATTACGTTGACACCAACGACAACCTGGGAGAGGGCGGGCTCATCTCCAACAAGGTGACCGTCAAAATCAACGTAGCCGCTCCCAACACCGTCGCGACTCCGATGGCTTCGCTCGCCTCGGGAACGTACAAGGGGGCGCAAAGCATTACGCTCTCGTGTGATACCGATAACGCCACGATTCGCTACACCACCGACGACAGCGACCCCGACGAGAACAGCGCCGAGTACGATGGCGACGCGATCAAGATCGCGCACAGCTGTACGCTCAAGCTCAAAGCGTTTCTCAAAGACTGGACTTCGAGCAAGGTTGCATCGCGCAAGTACACGATCCAGCATGAGATAACGTTCGACACCGCCGACGGCTCCAAAGTCGAACCTCTGTGGGTCAACGACGGCGAGCAGGCCAAAAAGCCTGCCGACCCGACTTTGCAGGACTTTACGTTCGAGGGCTGGGCCCTTGAGGACGGCACCGCCTACACCTTTACCGAAAAGGTGACCGAGGATGTAAAACTGTATGCCCAGTGGTCCACCAAGGACGATGACTCGATTGCCCACATCGTGACGTTCGACTCCACCGGCGGCAGCGCCGTAAGGAGCAAGGCCGTAAGGCACGGCTCATGCGTCGAGAAGCCCGCCGCCCCCACGCGCGCCGGCTACACGTTCAAGGGTTGGTTCACCAAGAACGACAAGAGCTACGACTTCTCTTCGAGCGTGACATCCGACCTCACGCTCTATGCTCACTGGCTCAAGAACGATGATTCCAAACAGGCCCATACCGTTGTTTTCGACAGCACGGGCGGATCTACGGTGACCACCCAGACCGTCGTCGATGGAGAGACGGCCACTAAACCCGATGCCCCCACGCGCGACGGCTACGACTTTGTTTGCTGGACGCTCGATGGAGAGGTCTACGACTTTTCGAGCCCGGTGACCGGCGACCTCGAGCTCGTAGCCACCTGGAAAAAGAAGAGCGACGGCAAAAAAGATGGCACGGACGACGGCGGTAAATCCGATACTGACGGCTCTAAGAAGGACGAGCAGGCCGACGGGAACAAGGATGGCGCCGGTTCCAAGTCCGCAGCCGTGACAACCGCTACGAGCAAAGGCTCTGATGCTCTCGCTGCCACCGGCGATCGCACGCTCCTCATCGTCGGCCTGTTAGTCGCTCTTGGCATCCTCGCCGCGGCTGCCGGTATCGTGAGCAAGCGCAAGAAAAAGTAGCCTTCTATATCGCGCCCCATGTCCACCGCGCCCGCGCGGAACGATTGGGCATGGGGTATTCATAGCACAGGTACTCGATCTCCGCCCTATCACAACGCAAAAGCGCCTCTTTGCCACAGCTCCAAGGGAGCAGGCAAAGAGGCGCTTCTATGCGCGGGAAGGCTCGCCGGAGAACCGGAGTTCACCGGCGAGCCCATAAGTCTTTGAGACCCCCTATGCCTCGTCTGACGGTTCGTCGGCGGACGCTTCTTTCTCGGCCTTGGCCGCGGCCTCCTCGGCCGCAACCTGCGCGCGGCGCTTGCTATAGGCAACCATGCCGGCACCGAGCGCTCCGGCCGCAAGCGACGCCATACCCATGATGTCGCCGGTATCGGGCATGCCGGCCTTGCCGGATTTGCCGTTGGCGCCAGAAGCTCCGTTGGAGCCGCCGTTCGAACCACCCGAACCGTTGTTGGAGCCGCTGTCGTCGACCTCGGTAAACTCCACACGATTACCGAGATCTTCGATGGTGGCAAGACCCGAGATCGTGGTCACCCGTGCTTTGACGTCCTGATCCTGCGTGCCGACCTTTTCCTGCTTCGTCTCGGTGCCGGAAGCAAGATCCGAAAGCGATGCCGCAGCAGCAAACGACGGGACTCCATCTTCGCCCTTACTCATCAGCGATGCCGTAGTGGCAGTCTCACCCGTGATGGGGTTGGCGTAGCTGATCTTATTGGTCTTGACGACGATATTGCGCGTGCCGCTCCAATCATCCGGGACCTTGTACGTGAACTTGACCCTCGCACTCTTGCCCGGCGCGACAACGTTGAGTCCATCATCCTTTGCGAGGATATGATTGGAATCCGAATATCCGCTCTCGAACAAGACCTTGGTTGCGGTCTCGTCGCTCTCGTCGGCCTTAGCATCGCTTGTGCATACGATGTTCTCTTTGCTGAACTTTATCTCGAGCTCGTCGACGAGAACCTTGTTGTTGTCGTCCCCATCGAGCAGCGAGACATGCGCACCATAGAGCAGCGTGTTGCCGTCATTTCGAAGCTCGAGCTTAAAGGTGCACTCCTTGCCCGCGGTGGCGTAGTCCTCATCGGCGACAAAGGACGTCGGAGTGGCAGCAGCCACGCACGGAATGGTCACATAGCGATATTCCGCTTGGCTCAACTTGAATTCCGTAATGTGCATGTACATGATGTCGGTTGCCTCGTCGGCAGCGGCCGTAGCAACGATACCGTCGATCGGCGTGTCGCACTCCGCAAGCACGAACGGCTTGGTGAAGAGCGTTTTGCCCTCGGACTCGATGGCACGAAGAGCCTTGATGCGGTAAGTCGCCTTGAGATTGCCCTCCGCAAAACTGCCGCAACCGTCCACGATCGGAACCGTCCCGCCCTCGTCAGGCTGAGAGTTCTCGTGATACAGCAGCATGCCGCCGTCGTTGGTGACAAAGAACTCAACAGGGGTGCTCTCCTCGGCGCCAACCAGTCCGGCGTCGGTAATGGCCTTATCGATAAGCCGTTCGGTGTAGCTATTGTCTTTGTTTGGAGTCGGGAGCTTAAAGACATTCAGCTCCTTATGCTCATCATCGCCCGAACCAACGCTCTTGAGCGCAAAGAAAGCATTGTGACCGTTCCACAGACGCAGCCTCTTGACCTTGGAGTCGAGCGGATAGCAGATCTTGGATGCGTCCTTGTCTCCGGCTCTGTACACATTGCCCGAGCTATAGTCGGTAAACCCGTTCTTGTACTCGCGCTCGTGGTGCACGCCGAAAATACCCGAGGACTCGTTGGCAGAATAGCCAAAGAACGTATCGGCATACCACGTCCATTCGTTTTCGCCCATGCACACATTGGTCACGCCGCTGCTGAGGGACTCCACGCCCTCGGCAGGACCATCGGTAAGGTTGAGACCGGTATTCAACAGACCCTGGGCGTTAAAGAGCTCCGCGATCGTGCCATTCCACGTATACGTCGACACGCTCGTCGAAGTGGTGAAGATGCGGATCTGCGACTTCGTATCATCGCTGAAGATCTTGTTCTTAGTTGCGTTCTCGGCCACCTGTCTGTACAGATACGCACCGCTGATAACGATCGTAGAGACGTCCCTGCTGTTGACAGTAGAGGCCTGAGCAGAAACGACCGGGGCATAGGTCAGGTACTTATGGCCACCATACGTCTTCATGCCGTTCTCGTTGCCGAGCGTCATCCACGAGATGGCCTCACGGACAACGGGGGCGTATTTCCACGTGTTGACAACGGCAGCGGAGTCATCCGGGTTGTATCCCATCTGTGGGCCGAAAATGAACACCGAGGTGACGGGCTTTGTCGCAACTTCTTCGAAGCCGATGTTCTCATTGCTCTCGAGCACACCCGAAAGCAGCGAGATGGCCACGTAATGACGCTCCGAACCATCCTTGCCCTTGATGCAGAACTCGTCCACGTCAAAATCATAGTCGCTCAAGGTGGCGCGGGTTATCCCTTCGCTTTCCAAACTGGTCGGAAGCTTGAAATCGATAGGACGGACTTTGCTCCATGCGCCATCGTTCTTGTACTGCACCGAGAGACGCGGGAGATACGTTTCGCCATACTTAACGGTAGAGATGCGGAACATCGCCGTCTTGGTAGCACTCTTGCCCGACGCATCGATACCGCTCACGCGCACGAACTTCGGACGACCGTCGCAATAAACTTTTTCGAGGATTTGAGCAGAGGCGCATTTGACACCCTCGTCGCCGATACCGGAAAGGCTCGAAGTGCCGGAACCGCCACCGACAAGCTTATCGCCCGTGGATTCATAGGAATAACCGGGGTCTGCGCTCACCGGCATCTGCTTCCAACCTGCGGGCAGGTTGCTCAACTCATCGTCAGCGGAACCGGTATCGGAAAGAGCGCCAGAATCCGAATCGTCATCGCCGAGCGAAGCGACCGAGATGCCGCCCTCCGCATCATTCGCGACAAGATCGGGATAGGTGCGCACGAACGTAAAGGAGCCATTGCCGTTGTCGATCGTCTCGAACTCCGGCTGCAGCTCGTATCCATCGTCATCCAGCGCGGAAAGGCTCGCGCCCGATTCGGCGGACACCTCGTACTCGCAAACCGACTCGAACTGCTCGGCCGTTACGGCAGCGAACCCGAGGTACTCGTCCTCCTGCATGGCTCCTTTGCCCTTATCCGCAATCTCGGCGAGCGTAGCCAGTGAGATGCCATCTTTGAACTTATCCCTATAGGCAGCCGCTCCTTCTCCGCTCTCCGTAGCCGTCGACATCAGACGCTCATCGCGGAGATTGAGCTCGGCCGGCAAGCTCCTCCCCTGATACCCGGACGAATCGTTCGTGAATGCCGACTCAAAGAGAGAAGAGTTTGTAGCGCCCTTGAAGGCGGATTGCTTTTTGTAGGCTTCCGCGGAGTCATACAGCGTCTTGTTGACTTTGACAAAGTCATACGTGAAGTGAAACAAAAGGAGCTGTACGGTGAAGCTGCAGCTCGCGCCGAGATTAATCTTGAACCTGAACGGTAGCTTATCTTGGGCGAGCAGCGCCTGCTCCCAGAGGCTAAAGCAAAACGAGATGTTGACTCCCCCGCGAAAGCCGATATTGCAGCAGTTTTGCACGCCGGCAGCGATGGCACCGCTAATACCAACCGAAAGCATCGCGCCAAGACGACTGCTCTCGTTCTCAAACGTGGCGTTCGAAAAGAAACCGTCGAACACGCTGCCAACATCCGAATCGGAATACGGAAAGCTAAATGCAGCGCGGAAAAAGCCGTAAGCCGATCCGGATAGCGCCACCTCGAAATAGCACGGAACAGCCCCGACGGCAAACAAGAAGTTATAGGAAAACGATCCCGTCGCACCGCCGACAACGTTGAGCCCGCCGATCCAGCGATTCCATGTTTTAGTTTCACTGTCTCTGTCGAGCGTGAAGTCCAGATAGGCCTGGGCCGCCAGCATGAGGTAGAGCCTGGGAATCCAACGACAGCCCTTCTTCAGAACATCGTCGTTGTCGTTATCGGCGATCAGATTCTTGCCCAGCTGCTCCCAATCATCAAGCCCCCCCTCACCTTCGCCATCCACGAGCTTAAAGAGGCCGTTGCGGCCAATAGCTGCGGGGGCGACGCTTCCGCTCACATTGGAATCTCCAGCCATGTGGTAGGCGCTGTTATCGCCCTCGAGACGAGTGACGTCGCTGACTCTGTTGGCGTTGTTGTCGTTGTTGGCGTGGTCGTCGGCCTCTTCGTCGCCCCCACGGACGTTGTTGTCGAGAACCAGCCTGTCGCCATCCACTCTGACATTTTGGTTCACACCGTTTACATTGGCTGCTTCAAAATTAATGCCCAGGACTTTATTTATGTAGCTCGTCACCTTCTCGGTTCCGAGCACGTCATACTGCTCCTTGAACCTGCTCTTCCAGAGCCCGGTCAATTCGGCATAGCCCAACTTCGCCGTATTACGAGGAACATCACCGAACCATTTTTCGACCTTGCCCGTTTGCGCGTTGTACCTGCTCGCAAATCGCTTTGCAGTGCCGCCTCCCACCATCCCGTAACCGGTCGTAGAAAACATACCGAAGAAAGGCCACCTGGGCGTATCGAACGAGATATGCATTCCATTTCCCTCGCCCACAAGCGGGTTCACACCGGGAATGTCCATATTAAATGTTCCGTCCGTGAAGCTCGGGAAGGGGCTGATGTCGCCCTGCTTCGCCGTCGTGAACGGCATGGGGGCGAACTCAGCGTAGGTGATGATGCCCGAGGAGCCGTATTTTTTGCTCACGACACGGACGACCAGGCGATCATCCGTAGAGGCAAAAGAAAGGTTGTACGCGCTGTTCAGATAGGGTTCGCGTATGGAAACCTCCCAGTACTTCTCGGTCACCTTCTTCTCATCGGCAGTGTCGGAAGCGCTGTCACAGCGTTTTCCCGATTTTCCGATGTTCTTGACACCGAGCCTCGTCCGCTCACCCTCTTTTTCCGTCGGATTGAATTCGCCCTTTTTCACTTCGGCATCGGACGCATGCCAACGCCAAAATTCGACAGACACGTCGTTCGGGTCTTCGTCAACGCGCACCTGAGCGGTGATATTGATGTAGTTGTTCTTGATCTTTGAGTACAGGAACGTATTGTTCGTGTACTGGACATCCCAACCGGCAAATCCGACGGCCCTAAAATGCGGCCTCTTCTCCTCGCTCTCGCTCATAGAGGGGCAGGGCAAGGCGTAGAGAGTCGCTCCCGTTACGAGCCTCTGATAGATTTTGGTGGGCTTGTGGCCGTCCTTTCGAATCTCAATCATGACCGCGCATTGGTAGCGAGGCGCGTCCTCGTTGACCTCGGGACAATAAGCGCCGATATCCATCATGGCAAAACCGTTGGAATCGGTCACGATCGTTGTGGCGGGCAGGCTCTTCACTTTTTCCTCGAGCGGCGTGACTTTGATGAACACGCCCTCGACGCCCGGGTCGCCGGCATTCGTAATGTTCTTGGCGACGTCAAACACCTTGAATTGGACCGTTGTCTCGGAGGCGATGTTGACGCTGAACGTCTGGATCTTGTCCTCTGCTGCAGCCTCGGTCGGTCCGAACAGATAGAACTTACCGGGCTCGTCGGGAACGGGCGGAAGCGCAAAGCTCGCCGCCATGAGTCCGCCCACGGTAAAGAGTGCACGACGCGTGAGGGTGATGGGATCAGTTGCCATGGTTGGTCCCCCAATTAGAAAGGTAGAAAGCAGCGATATACAAATAAGAATTGTACTGATTAACCAGTCGATTGTTGTCATGATTACCTGAACTGCCCGTTAACGCGCTGCTGACGACATGGTTCATTAACGAGAAGTTAAGCGCGGCCGGCATGAGGGCCCATGGCGTTCCGCTAAATTTATATAGTGACTTTGGGCCTTTGGCCCGCCACGAGCTACAGCAACACATCATCCGGGAGGAACCATGAGACTCTCGCTTAAATCTGGCCTCTATCGCCTCGGCATTGCCGCCTCTGCCATCTGCATGATCGCGAGCGGCATGCCCGCCCAGGCCTTCGCAAATACCGAAGACGAATACGTCCCCGCCGCCACCGGCACGGGAGCGGACAACTCCGACGAGTCGACCGGCTCCGACGACCAGGAGCCCTGGTATGACGACATCGACGAGATGCTCGCGAGCGGTGACTACGTAGACGGCGCCGATGAGGACGAGAACAAGGGCGAGATTCTCGTTACCTACTGCGGCGACGTCGTGGGTAGCGGAAACGCCGGCAACACAAGCGCAATCGAGATCGGAGAACCGGAGCTCGTCTACGAGACGACCGGTGCCGAATACGAGAAAGCGTCGGGTAGCACCATTTCAAAGGACGCGCTCAAGAACGCGAAAACGCGCCTCGATATCAAAGACGGCATCGTCACCACAAGCAACGTGAACGTTGACGTTTGGCTCGTCGCCAGCAAAACCGCCACCACCGAGGAGATGCTGCAGGCACTTAAAGAGGCTGACGACCCGTGCGTCCTCGACGCCAGCCCTAACTACAAGTACACCATCGATGATCTGGGCGAATCTGAATCTGCCACAGCAAACAGTGAGAAAAACGACGTTGCGGGTGAGGGGGAAACAACGGACGCCGATACCGAAACGGAAAACCAGGTCGACGAAGCTGCCACGCAGGAGAGCAACGAAAGCTCCGCAGTAGACACCGACGGAACGAGCGAGGGCGCTGCGCGTGAGGAGGCCGATAACGGCCAAAGCGCCAACTCGCAGAACACTGCCGAGATCTCTGCATTGAGCTCGAGCGCTGCGGCCGCTGCGACAACCTCAAGCGGTGCTAACGGCTCGAAGGCAGCGAGCTACTTCACCCCTGCAGCCCCTACCGATATTACAAAATCCGCTGACGCCACCGGGTATCAATGGGCCTACAACAGCAACGTTCGCTATGCCAAGAGCCTCTATAACACGCTCGCGAGTATCGGCGACTCCTCCTGGAACGCCTCGCCCGTAAACTCCGCCGGCGTCATCGCGGTTGTTGATTCCGGTATCGACTATTCGCACCCCGACCTCTCGGAATCCATGCTCGACATGAGGCCCTATCTCAGCCAAACCGGCGGCAACCGCTACGGCTACAATTCCATGGATCCGACTGAAGGTGTCCGTGACAACAACGGCCACGGCACGCACGTTGCCGGCATCATCGCCGCCCAAACCAACGGTTATGGTGTAAGCGGCGTGTCGCACGGCGCAAAACTCATCTCCGTAAAAGCAGCCGACTCCAGGGGTGACCTCACAACGGCCTCTGCGGTGGACGCCTATAACTACCTCAAAAAGGTTGCAGCCGCACTCGAAAACGATCCGAGCAGCGGCGGCCTGCGCGTGGTCAACAACTCATGGACACCGAGCAAAGACGTGAAGTTCAAACACGACGCGACCTTTATCATGTGCGTCTCGGACCTGAGCTACCAGTACGGCGTTGCCTCGGTCTTTGCCTCGGGCAACAGCGGCGTCGATCTCGACAGCAAGTGGTACTTGGGAAAGGCGAACATCGTCCGCAATGGGGGCGCAATCTACGTCAACTCGCTCGACATGACCGGTGCGCCTTCGAGCTTCAGTAACTACGGGGCCACCAACACGCAGATCTTCGCCCCGGGAAGCTCGATCATGTCCACCACCCTCACTAACAGCACGTACAAATGCGGACAGTACCTGCCAAGCGCCATGAAGGACCGCTCTTCGACGTACGAAACGTTTACGAATTCAAACACGCTCAAGGTGACAAACGACAGCGGGACTGCGCTCACGTCAAGCTACACCAGTACCGGCGGCTTTGACGATGTGGGCGGCTACATGAGCATTTCGGGCTCGCAAATCAGGCAGGCAGTCGGTCACAGCGCAGAGGCAACGACCAATACCAGGATTGTCCTGCAAATCCCAATCAACACCGCCGACGCGCAGAACGCCAGCGAGGTCGGACTCGCATTAAAGCTCGACAATCTAACACTCGGCGACGCATGGCTCGAGGTTAACGCCCTCGGTGGATGGAGCAAGACGGGCAAGGAAGCCGGCTCCCTTCCAAACGGCAACTGGACCTCGCTTTCGCTCAACCTCCAAAAAGTCTGCAGCACCACGCAAAGCAAAATCAGGATCTTTGGAGAAGGCGCCAAGAGCTACATCGAGGTTGCCATTTGCAGCGGAAAGAGTGCGGCAGATTTCCCAACGAACTGCAGCCTCTCGATCGACACCGTGGGCCTCGGCAACGCGTACTGGCACTACGGGTTCATGAGCGGCACGTCGATGGCAGCACCGCTCGTAACGGGCATGCTCGCGAACATCTCGTACCGCATGGACCAGACCAACGGTTCGTACAGCAAGCTGCACAAGAGCGTGCGCCCGCAAAAGCTCGTTGGCATCATGTGGAAGGCCACGCGCAAGCTGAATACGCTCGCGGGTTACTGCTCAACCGGCGGCACGGTCGACGCAAGCATTATCGACGCTGCGATCAGCGCCGATAAGAACACGGTCTACACGGGCCTGTTCGACATGGAGACCGACCCCGATGACAATGAATATGCCTGGTACACCATCCACGGCTCCGGCTTTGGCAGCAAAGAGGGCCAGCTCTTCGTGAACATGAACGGCAGCTCCCCCGTTGTAAGCGGCCTTACGTGGTCCGACACCGAGATCAGGTATCGAGCCCCGCGCATGAAGGGCTACTACAACACGAGCACCAAGATCGAAACCGAGAACGGCACGCAGGGCAGCACCGGCACGATCAGCGGTCTTGACTCCGGCGATGCCGACGACGACCCAAAGAAGGACGACGATTCCAACAAAAAAGATAACGGCGGCAAAACGGACGACAACAAGGGCGACAAAACGGACGACAACGGGAGCGGCGATACGTCCGATACCGACAATAGCAACGCAAACGGCAACAACAGCAAGAACGCAGGCACCGATAACAGCTCCTCAACCGGCAAGGCAACGACACGAACGCCCAGCAAGAGCGCTGCAAAGAAAAGCGGCCTCGCCGTTACCGGCGACAGCACCATCTTCGGTATCGGGATCCTTGTCGTCGCAGGCGCGGCCATCATGGCCGCAGGCGTGGCCCTTAACCACCGTCGCCAGTCGAAGCGCTAGATCATCGCACCGGCATACGGCAACCCCGACTATCCAATGCCCTCGCCCCGGCAGGAGCGAGGGCGTCTTTATGCAGCAATATCACGTGCGGCCGTAAGGAAAATGAGCGATGGGGAGTCGCATGAACGGACGCTCTCCCCTAACGGCGCCGGGCGCTATGCTCATCCCGGGACCAACATCGACAGATTGGGCGCAGAGTGATTCCAGGACCCTATTTGCAAAGCCATCGCAAACCCCGGGAACGGACCCTGCCGAACGCTTGAGCGAGAACGTTAGCGAACGGTCGCATAGCGCAAACGGTCGTGCAGCCGCGCCGATCACGCCACCTCCGCCTCGAGCTGGGGCAGGCGTTTGCGGTAGACGAGCTCGAGCAAGATGGCGCGGCTCGCCTGGGTAACGAACGTGGCGCCCATGATGCCCCACAGGCCAAAGCCGAGCGCAAAGCACAGCACGTAGTCGAGCACCACGTTGAGGAACGTCACCGTAAAGATGGTGATATAGAGCGTCTGCTTGGTGCAGTCCATGCACTTGAGCACGCCGTTAAAGATGATCTGCGGAATCTGGAACGGCGTCATGACCGCCACGATGATGCCGGCGATGCAGCCGCGGGCCACGAACTCGGCCTGATCGGAGAAGAGGCCGTAGTAGAAGTTGCCGCCCGCCGCATAGAGCAACGCGAGCACGAACGAGCAGCCCATGCCGGCCATGAAGATCGTCTTGGTGTAGAGGCGTACGTCGCTCACGTCGCCCTTTCCCACCGACTTGCCCACGAGCGCCACAGAGGCCACCTGCAGGCCGTCGCCGATGGCAAAGTTCACATTCATGAGATTGAGGGTGACGTGGTAGATGGAGGTGTCGAGCGAGCCCGTGCGTGCCGTCATGATGGAGGCGAGCAGGTAGCCCACGCGCGTGAGCAGGTTCTCGAGGCAGATGTTCCTCCACAGCGCAAAAAGCTCGCGGGCGGCCTCGGCGCTGGCCCGCACGCGCTCGCGCACGATGTAGGGCAGGCTCACGAACTGGTCGGCATCGCCCAGCTTGTAGAGGCTGATGCCCAAGGCCACGACCCAGCCCACCACGGTGGAGATGCCTGCTCCGATGACACCGAGCTGCGGGAACCCAAAGCGCCCCTCGATGATGAGGTAGTTCAGCGCGATATGGACGAGTGTGGAGGCGATGTTGGTCTGCATCGTGACCTTGGTGCAGCCGCAGCCGCGCAGCGAGGCGTTGATCAGCATGAACGCCGTGTTGAGGACCGTGGCGCCCATGAGGATGCGGAAGTAGCTCACGCTGAGCGCCATCGTGTCGGCTTGGCCGGAGCAGACCTGCATGATGGGCTCGGCAAAGGCCACGCAGAGAAGCCCCAGCACGATGGACGCCACGAGCGTGAGCAACATGGCCGTGACCAAGAGGCCGTTGGCGCGGCGGCGGTCCTTGGCACCCACGGAGTGGGCCACGAGCGCGGAGAGCGCGGTGTTCATCGCAAAGAACACGCAGTAGACGAACAGCCGCGGCTGGTTGGTGACGCTGATGGCCGCGATGGCCTTTGTTCCCACGCGCGAGATCATGCGGGAGTCGATGATCGACGAGAACGTGTTGAACAGGCTCTCGACGATGGCCGGCACCGCGATGACCCAGATCTCTTTGCGCAGGGCCACGGCCCGCGACGCCTTCTTGTTTGCCACGCGCGCTCCCTTACTCAAAGGAGAGGCGAACGACGAGCTCGCCCTTCTTGGACTTGTTCGATTTGAGCTCGTCGACAGTCGACTTGGGCACGGAAACCGTGACGGTCACGGTCTCGCCGGCCGCCGAACCCGGCACCGGCACGGTCGTGGAACTCTGGCGACCGCCGTTGCCTCCGCGGTTTCCGCTGTTCCTACGGCGATTTCCGCCACCGCCGCCCCCTCGACGGTTGCCACCGTTGCTGCCGGTGCCGCTGCGGCTGGCGCCGTCGCCGCCCTGGTCGGGCCCGTCGGAGTTGCGACGCCGCGGCCTGGCGCGATTGCTGGGGGTAAAGCCCACGACCGTGTTGTACTCCGGGTCGCTCTTGGGCCCGTGCTCGAAAAAGTACTCCTTGAACTCTTCCTGCACGAGCGGCTTGAGGTCGTCGGGGCGCCCGTCGCCTATGGTGGCCAGCACCTTCTCGTAGCACTCGATAAAGCCGCCGATGAGCCTCTCGGCCTGCTTCCAAATGGGCGAAACGGACTCGAGCGAGGTGGCCGCATCGTCAAGGCGCTCGGCATGGTTCACGCTGTTGCGAAAGGCGCCGAGGCTGTAGTAGCGCTCGAGGATATCGGCCAGCAGATCCTCGTCGGTGAGCAGGGAATGAGCCGGCAAGACATTGCTCCGCTCGAGCGAGTTGCCGAAGACCGAGGCCACGCGAATGCGGGCGTACTGCGTGTTGGGCGGAATCGCGCGGTTGCGGTAGTCAACGGCAAAGCGCCCATAGAACTTGACGAAGTAGTGATCGAGGTCCCTGAACGACCAGCGCTGGGAGGGCAGACCGTCCCAGTAGTGCAGGTTGATGGCCTTCTTGTAGGCCAGAACCTCCTCGTCGGTGGTGGCCGGGTAGATCACGCCGCGGGCGATCAGCTGTGCCGGGATCAGCGATTCGATGATGGTGATGACCTGCTGGAAGAACTTCTTGCTAAAGCCCCACTTCACCAGCTCAAAGGGGTCAAGCTCCTCGGCGGAGTCGTCCATGAGCGCGCCATAGTCGGCAAGCACGCTCTCTCTCAGCATCATGACCACAAAGGCGTCTTCTTCCTGGGAGGGCTCGGGCGCCTGTTCGGGATGGTTGAGAAGCCGGCGCAAGGACAGAAGTCCGAGCATGAGCTCGTCGATGTTGCACAGCGAGATGCCGGCGTCCACGTAGCCCATGGCCATGAGGATCTCGTCCACGTAGCGGTTCTGGAGCTTGGGGTTGGCGAGCTTGGCCTCCTCCCAGTAGGAGCGCAGGATATCGGTCTTGCCGTTGTTGAGGAACGAACGGATGCCCGCCATGAGCTTGTCGATGCGGTAGTGGCGCTGCTGCATGTCGACCCAGGAGAAACCCGGCAGGTCGGCGTTGTGAACGCTCGCGCTGCCCGCGATGTGAATGCGCGCGTTGGGGTCGTCGGAGAGCGAGTAGAGGGTACTCGCGCAGACGCCGGCCGCCTCGGTGGGCAGGCCGTGGAAGTCGATGTAGAGCTCGGCCTCGGTGCCGGGCTCCTTCAGAAGGCTCGTGATGAGGTCCTGGAACAGCGTGACGTCCTCAAAGCCGAGCGACGACGAGATGGGCACGAAGGAGATGGGCACACTCAGGTTCTGGCTCTTGGGGCACATCCTGCTGAAGGAGCCCGTCTCGCAGTAGAGGTAGCGGAAGAGCCAGTCGAGGTCCTCGAGCGACAGCTCGCCGGCCGCCTTGTCGAACTTGGAGCGCACCGACTTGCCGGCGAACAGGGCCGGCAGCAGGGCCGAGGTGTCGGTGCCGAGCGAACGCGCGAAGGCGATGAGCTCCTCGCGGCGGGCGGGGTCGATCTCGCCCAGGGAGTCGGCGAGGTCGATGCTGACGCCCATCGTGAACTGCGTCATGCGGTAGCGGAAGAAGTCGAAGCCGCTGAGGTTGCTGACGTCGGCCGTCATGAC
>CAVCLY010000016.1:0-32013 GCA_963603165.1 Faecalibacterium prausnitzii | reverse complement strand
CCGTGAGCTCGCCCTTGCGGCCGAGCAGCGCCACGCGCGCCTCCTCGAGCTTGTCGGCCGTGTCGGCCGACTCGATCATCTCTTTGACCTTGCCCTCGAGCGCAGCCAGATCGTCGATCAGACTCATCGATCATCCTTTCTCAATAAAAAAACCGTCCTTGGGAACAGATCCCAAGGACGGTTGAATTCCGCGGTACCACCTTGATTGGCTGCCGGATGTTCTGCCCGGCATACCCCCTTTTGCCCCTTGTCGCCAGGGCAGGCGGCTCCCCTACTCAGGCCCGCGCAGGCTTTGCGCGAACGCCCGTTCAGGCAGCAGCTCGGGAGTGAACGCATGGTCCTTGCCGCCGCAGGAAGGCTCTCAGCCCGGTGACCTTCCCTCTCTTGCCGGCGACGCAGCGGGCCAAACCCTCTCCGTCAACGCACTGGCAAGAAGGATAGCACAGGCGGGCAGACAGGTGCGCGAGCCGCTTAAACCCTGCACAGCGCGGAGTGGACCCGGCACCGCTCAGGCGCTGCGGCATGATTCGCGGGCTCAACCGAGCATCTCGCAGACCCGCCTGAACATGTCCCGCTGAGCACGGGAATCCCTCCGTCAGGAGCCAGAACGGCCGGCCCAAGGGAACCAAGACCCGAACGCAGGGAAGTACGGCAGCGCCCGCGCATACAACCGGGCACAGCCCCTACCTGCTCAAAAAGTCCTCGTAGATATCGACCAGCTCGGGCATGAAGAACTCCGTGCCGCCGTGGTCGGCACCGTCGACGAGAATAAGCTCGGCCGCATGCCCGCAGGCGCGCAGGTGCCGGTAGAGCTCCGCCGAATTGACGGCGCCCACCGTGCGGTCCTTGGTGCCGTGCACGATAAGGATCGGGCAGAGCGGCGTCTCGGGTGCGATGTGCGTGATCGCCGTGCCCTCGGCGCAAAGTTCCGGGTGCTCGCGCAGGTTGACGCCGCCCATCATCATGCCCTCGGGGCTCGTGGGCAACCCGTGGTCGACCGTGGTGGGATAGCCGTCCTCGTGCATGAGGCTCACCGCGCCGTACCAGTCGATCACGCCGCGCACGGGCGCCGTGTCCCGCAGCATCTCGCCCCGCTCGTCGGGAACCAGCACCGAGAACACGGCCGTGTGCCCGCCCGAGGAATTGCCGCCCACAAAGATGCGGCTCACGTCCACATCGAGCTCGTCCGCATGCTCATGCACGAAGCGCACGGCACGCTGGGCGTCGTGGATCTGAGCGGGATAGCTCGCCTGCGACGAATCACGGTACTCCACGACCGCCACAACGAACCCGTGGCGCGCGAGCTGGGCGAGCTGGGGCAGGTCGCGATAGCAATTCTGCGCCTTCCAGGCCGAACCCTGCACATAGACCAAGCACGGGAACCCCGAGGCGAGCGCAGTGTCCGCGCATGGCGTCTCGCCCGCGCGCGCAAAGCGCAGCTCACGCGAGGACGGCACCAGGATCTGCAGATGTAGATCGCCCGTCTCGCGCGTCACATAGACCACGTCGCGCCGGTACTCCACGCCCATCTCGCGCCCCGTCGTGGCAACATGTCGCGCCCCCTGAACAGGCTCCGCGAACTCCGGAAACTCCTCGTATGACCAGTCTTTGACTTGCATCTCTCCCCTATCTCTCGTTGCGCAACCTCAAACATAGCACCCGCCGCCGGCAAGTCGCACGTGCAACGGATACACTGGCAGGCAGCAATCGACAGCGAGGAGAGACGATGGCTAAAAAGGACAAGAAGCACGGGTCCACGATGAAGAAGCGCGACGCCGAGAAGGCAGCGGCCAAGCTCCGCAAGCTCGAGCAGAAGCTCTGGGTGCGCGAGTACCTGCTCAAGATCGCGGAGTTCGATGGCGAGACCGTGGCGCCCGCAAACGGCGCCGAGGCCCGCGGCAAGGCCATGGCGACGCTTGCCGGCGAGCACCACAAGCTGCTCACCAAGGACAGCTCGCGCGCCAAGGTCAAGGCCGCCCGCCGCGCGGTCGCCTCGGGCAAGCTCGCCGACGCGCAGCTTGCCGACGAGGCGCGTGTGCTCGGGCGCGACCAGCGCGAGGCGCTCGTCATCCCCAGCGAGGAGGCCGCCGCATGGACGCGCCTCACCTGCGAGGCCAACGCCTGCTGGCACAAGGCCAAGCTCGCGAACGACTGGGCGGCGTTCGCGCCCTATGTGGACAAGATCGTGGGCTCGCTCAAGCGCCAGGCGAGTCTCATGGACCCCGCGCGCGACCCGTACGACGTCTGGCTCGACCAGTACGAGCGCGGGCTCACGGCAGCCTCGTTCGACGCCTTTTGCGAGCAGGTCAAAGACACCGTTGTGCCGCTCGTGCACGCAATCGGCGAACGCGGCCCGCAGGAGCGCCCAGCCTTTATGGACGCGCACGTGAGCGAAGCCGCACAGCGCGCGATCTCGCTCGATCTCATGCACCTGGTGGGGCTAGCCGAGGATGACTCGGCCCTCGCCTACACCGAGCACCCGTTCTCGGAGGGGCTTGCCCCCGGCGACGCGCGCGTGGTCACGCATATCTACGAGAACGACTGCCTCTCGAACGTGTTCAGCATCATCCACGAGTCGGGGCATGCCCTCTATGAGCTCGGCGTGAACCCGAGCTATGCGCGCACCTGCCTTGAGGGCGGCACCTCTATGGGCATCCACGAGAGCCAGAGCCGGTTTTTTGAGAACATGGTGGGCCGCAGCCGCGAGTTCGCAGGGCCGCTCCTCGCCGTGCTCCGCCGCCACGCGCCCGAGGTCTACGGCAGCGTGAGCGAGGATGAGCTCTACCGCGCCGCGAACATCGCCCAGCCCTCGCTCATCCGCACCGAGGCCGACGAGCTCACCTATCCGCTGCATGTCATGGTGCGCTACGAGATCGAGCGCCTGCTCTTTGCCGGCGAGGCCACGGCAGCCGACGTTCCCGAGCTCTGGAGCCGCTGCATGCGCGAATATCTCGGCATCGAGGTGCCGAACGACACACAGGGGGCGCTGCAGGACACGCACTGGTCATGCGGCTCGTTCGGGTACTTTCCCACCTATGCGCTCGGCAGCGCCTACGACGCGCAGTTCGTGCCGGCGCTCTGCCGCGACGGCGTGGACCTCAAGGCCGCCTGCGCCGCGGGCGACCTCGAGCCGCTGCGCGCATGGCTCGGTGAGCACGTCTGGCAGTGGGGCCGCGCCAAGGACGCCCCGGAGCTCATTCAGAGCACCTGCGGCATGCCGTTCGACGCAAGCTACTACTGCCGCTATCTCGAGGCCAAGTTCAGCGAGCTCTACGAGCTGTAGCGGAGCGGGCGCCCAAAGAGGCGCCGGCTCTCGGGCAACCACACGATCGCCTACGCGAGCGCCTCGGCGATCATCTGGCAGGCGCGCTCGGCGAGCTGCTCGTCGGCGGCCTCGGCGAGCACGCGCACCACGGGCTCGGTGCCGCTCTTGCGCACGAGCACGCGGCCGGCGTCGCCCAAGAGTTTTTCGGCCTCGTCGCGCGCCAGACGCACCGAGAGGCGCTCGACGGCGGCATCCTTGTCGTCCACGCGCACGGCGGCATGCGCCTGGGGGAACAGCTTGCACGGGGCCGCGAGCTGGCTCAATGTCTCGCGCTCGGCACGGATGACCTCCATCACGCGCAGGCTCGTCATGATGCCGTCGCCCGCCGACTCGATATCGCCGAAGATCGTGTGGCCGGTGGCCTCGCCGCCCAGGCTGTAGCCGCCCTCGCGCATCTTG
Organism: Faecalibacterium prausnitzii; assembly: GCA_963603165.1. Taxonomy (GTDB): domain Bacteria; phylum Actinomycetota; class Coriobacteriia; order Coriobacteriales; family Coriobacteriaceae; genus Collinsella. The sequence goes on along the minus strand of CAVCLY010000016.1, from coordinate 28,289 downwards.
GCGAACACGTTCTTGTCGCCCACATCGGAGGTCACGCAGCGGATCCCGTGCGGCTCGAGCGATTTGGCAAGGCCCATGTTGTTGGTGACCGTCGGCACCACGGTCGCGCCCGAGAGGCGACCGTGCTTGTTGAGATAGACGCCGCAGACATAGAGGATCTTGTCGCCGTCGACCAGGCGGCCGCGCTCGTCCACCGCAAGGCAGCGGTCGGCGTCGCCGTCGTAGGCGAACCCCACGTCGAGGCCCTGCTCGACCACATGGCGGCGCAGGCGGTCGATATGCGTGGAGCCGCAGTCGACATTGATGTTGAAGCCGTCAGGCGTGTTGTCGATCACGCGCACGTCGGCACCGAGCGCGTCGAACACGGGCTTGGCGACCGAGCTCGCCGCGCCGTTCGCGCAGTCGAGGCCCACCTTGACGCCCTGGAGCGAGAAGTTGGCGCTCGCGATGAGGAACGCGATATAGCGGTTGCGGCCCTGCATGTAATCGACCGTGCAGCCGATCTCGTCGCCCGTGGCGAGCGGCACCTCGCAGGCGCCGTCGATGTAGCCCTCGATGAGCTCGAGGACGTCGTCCTGCATCTTGTAGCCCTCGGCGTTCACGAGCTTGATGCCGTTGTCGGTATAGGGGTTATGGCTCGCGCTGATCATGATGCCGCAGTCAAAGCAGCCGTCCACGGTCTCGTAGGCCACACCGGGCGTGGGGATCACGTGCAGCAGATAGGCGTCGGCACCGCTCGCCACCAAGCCGCTCACCAGCGCCGATTCGAACATGTAGCTCGAGCGGCGCGTGTCCTTGCCCACGACCACGCGGGCCTTCTCGCCCGTGCGCGCGCCGTAATACCACCCCACGTAGCGCCCGATCTTGAACGCGTGCTCAACGGTGAGGTCGCAGTTGGCCTCGCCGCGGAATCCGTCGGTGCCGAAGTACTTCATAGCGAAATCCTTTCAGGTGCGCGGGACGTCGGGGGTCGCCATCCTGGGCAACCCGCCCCGTTCGTGCGGGCAGTGTGGGCGCGACCGACACTGCGCCATCTATCCTATACCGTGAGGAACACCATCGCGATGATGAGCGCGAACCCCACGAGGTCGGTGGGTACGAACACCGTGCCGAGCACGAGCGCGCTCGTGATGGTCGCCGAAACGGGTTCGACCGTGCCTATCAGGCTCGCCGGCATGGAGCCGATCTCTTTGACGCCCTGCAGATAGAGCAGGAAGGCGAGGAACGACCCCACGAAGATGAGGATGGCTAGGGCGCCGATGCCCGTGGGGTCGAGCGTGGGGACGCTCCGCCACGGCTGCACGATCATGCTGCTCGTGATGCCCGCGATGAGCATGCCGCTGCCGGTGACCACGGGACTGCCGTACTTGGGCAGGATCTTTGCCGGCAGAATGGCGAGACCCGCCGCCGAGATGCCGCACATGATACCCGCGATAAAGCCCGCGGGCGTCATGGTGAGCGAACCGGGATTGCCGCCCGTGGCGATGAGGAAGGTGCCCGCCAGAGCGAGCGCCACGCCGAGCACCTCGCGACGGCGCGGGCGACGGCGCGCCTGCACGCAGGTCACCGCCATGATGACGAGCAGCTGCAGGCACTGCATGACGGTAGCCGTGCCCGCGTTGGTGAGGCGCACAGCACTCAGATAGCAGAACTGGTTGAACCAGAGACCGAGCCCCGCAAAAAGGAGCAGCTGGCGGCGATCGGCGCGACAGGTCCACAGGGCGCGGAACTCCGCGCGATGGCGCGCGGCCACCACGACCATAAAGAGCAGGCCCGAGAACACCTGACGCACGCTCAGGAGCCAGAGGGTATCGATGCGGTAGTTGGCAAAGAGAAAGCTCGCGCACGTGCCCGAGAGACCCCAAAAAGCGCCGCCCGCGAGCGTCACGAGGGCGCCGACGATAAACGCGCGACCGTGTCGCGCATTCGAGGCATCGCGGGCGGCACGGCGCTCGGCGCGCGCCGTGGCATCCACCCCATCAGGCATCTCTTGTAGCTGCATGTTCTGCGACTCACCCGACACGGCGCATCCCTCTTTCGCTCTGCCCGAAACACCCCGGCAACAAACCCGCTTACTGTAGCACGCACGGGAGCGCAGGGCACGCACGCGACGGGAGAACCCGGGGCCGTCGAGGGGGCGCGGGCAGGCAGGGCGCGGAGCCGTGCAGGCGCCCGGCAGGCACCGCGCCGTCCGCGCCGGACGCCCTCGGCTCGCATGACGCCGTCGGACTCGAGCCGGATCGACCGCAGTTCCAAACGGGTGCCATGGGTATACTCAGAGCTGTTTGAGACGATACCCCGAGGAGATACCCATGACCGATCCCCGCACCATAGCGAATTCCCTGCTCAAGCCCGGCAGCGAGCTCCATGGCTTTGCCGTAGAACGCCGCGAGGAGGTGGCCGAGCTCGACGCCTGCGCCTATGTGCTCAGGCACACGGCCTCGGGCGCGCGCTTGCTCTATCTTGCCTGCGACGACGAGAACAAGGCCTTTGCCATCGCCTTTAAGACGCCGCCCGCCAACTCCACCGGCGTCTTCCATATCCTCGAGCACTCGGTGCTCTGCGGATCCAAGCGCTTTCCCGTCAAGGAACCGTTCGTGGACCTCATCAAGAGCTCCATGCAGACGTTCCTCAACGCCATGACCTACTCCGACAAGACGGTCTACCCGGTGGCCACCACCAACGAGCAGGATCTCTACAATCTCATGGACGTGTACATGGACGCGGTGCTGAACCCCGCAATCTACACCAAGAAGACCATCTTCGAGCAGGAGGGATGGCATCTCGAGCTCGACCGCGGCGAGTCGGGCGAGCCGACGCGCCTGCGCTACAACGGCGTGGTCTTCAACGAGATGAAGGGCGCGCTCTCCGACCCCATGAGCGTACTCGACGACCGCATGTGCGCCGAGCTCTTTCCCGACACCGCCTACGCACATGAGAGCGGCGGCGACCCGCGCCGGATCCCCGAGCTCAGCTACGAGGAGTTCCTGAACACGCACGCACGCCACTACAACCTGGCCAACAGCTACATCACCCTCTACGGCGACCTCGATATCGAGCGGGCGCTCGCCCACCTGAACGAGGAGTTCCTCACGCAGGGCTACGCGGCGGCCGAAAAGCTCCAGGAGGCTCGCGCCGCCGGTGCGGACGAGCGCGAGCTTGCCCCCAACGAGCTCGCCGCGCAGGCGCCCGTCGTGTGCGAGCATGCCACGGTCAAGATGCAGACCACGCCCGAGAACGCCCAGGTGGGCCTGGGCTACGTGATCGGCAGCGCACTCGACCGCAAGCGCACCATCGCGGCCGACATCCTGTTCGAGGCACTGCTCGGCTCCAACGAGGCACCGCTTAAAAAGACGATCCTCGCGGCCGGCATCGGCGGCAACGTGGTGAGCTACACCGCGGCCGAGAGCCTGCAGCCCTACGAGCTGATCATCCTGCAGAACGCAGGCGAGGGTGCCGCGGAAAAGCTCCGCGGGGTCGTCGAGGACGTGTGCCGCGAGCTCTGCGAGACGGGCATTCCGCGCGAGCGCCTCGAGGCCGTGATCAGCAGCAACGAATACGACCTGCGCCAGCGCGATTACGGCGTGGCCGACGGCGTGGCGATCGCGTGCGACGCGCTCTCGACCTGGCTCTACGACGACGACGCCGCCACGCTCGCGCTCAAGTACGGCCCCGTCTACGCGGAGCTGCGCGAGGAGCTCGCGGGCACCTACTTTGAGGACCTGCTGCGCGAGCTCACGTTCGAGAGCGACCACAACGCGCTCGTGGAGCTCGTGCCGGTCGCGACCGCGGCCGAAGCCGCCGAGGATGGCGAGACGTCCGAAGAAGACGAGCTCGCGGCCAAGCTCGCCGGGCTCAGCTGCGATGAGCTCAGCCAGATCGACGCAGAGTGCGCCCGCTTGCGCGCAGCCCAGGAGGCCGAGGACACGCCCGAGGACAAGGCAACGCTCCCCCGCCTGCGCGTGTCCGATATCGGCGAGGCGCACCCCGAGCAGCCGCTTGTGGTCGACACCTGCGCGCCCATCCCGTGCCTGCGCCACGGCATCCCCACCAACCGCCTCGCCTATGCACTGCAATACTTCAGCCTCGACGGCGTGGCGGCCGACGAGATCCCCTACGTTACGGTGCTCTGCCGCCTGCTCAAGCAGCTCCCCACCGCCGCGCACACGGCCGACGAGCTCGATAATCTCATTGCCGGCGAACTCGGCTTCTTGAGCTTCTCGACCGAGGTCATGACGCAGCCCGACCCGGATGCCGCCCGCGCCTACCTGGTTGTGTCGGCCGGCGCCCTGAGCGAGAAGATCGAGGCCCTGGCGAGCATCCCGCGCGAGGTCTGGAGCTCGACCGTCTTTGCCGATACCGACCGCATGCGCGATGTGCTCACGCAGGCCCGCATCGGCGCGGAGCAGAGCTTTATCAATGCCGGCCACAACGCCGCGCTCTCACGCGTGCTGAGCTACACCTCGCCTGCATCTGCGCTCTGCGAGCGCCTCTCGGGCGTTGACTTCTATCTCTTCGTGCGCGACCTGCTCGAGCACTTCGACGAGCGCGCCGATGAACTCTGCGCCAAGCTCGCGGATCTTTGCGGGCGCATCTTCTGCAGCACCGACGCCCTTGCGAGCTTTACCGGCACCGACGCCGACTACGAGCGCTACTGGGCCTGCGCCGGCGACCTCGGGCTCAACCCGCGCACCGGGAACGCGCCCGCGCTCGTGCTGCCCGAGCCGCAGCGCGCCTGCGAGGGCTTTGTGATCCCGAGCGACATCTGCTTTGCCGCGCGCGCGATCGACCCGCGCCGCCTGGGCCTTGAGCCCGACGGCACCTGGGCCGTGGCCGCCAACGCGCTCTCCTACGACTACCTGTGGAACGAGATCCGCGTGAAGGGCGGCGCCTACGGTTGCGGCTTCCGCGCGTCGGGCACGCGTCGGGCAGCGTTCTACACCTACCGCGACCCGGCCGTCGACCCCTCGCAGGAGCGCATCGAGCATGCCGGCTCCTGGCTCTCGGCGTTCGAACCCGATGAGCAGGCCTTTGAGGGCTTTATCGTGAGCTGCGTGAGCGGCATCGATGCGCCGACCAAGCCCTACGCGCTCACCAAGCGCCGGAACACCGCCTATCTTGCCGGGCAGGATCCCGACCAGCGCGCGAAGATGCGCGCCGACATGCTCGCCTGCACACCCGAGCGCCTGCGCGAACTCGGGCAGGACATCGCACGCATCGCCGAGGAGTCGCCGCTCTGCGTCTTCGGCGGGCGCGAGCTGCTCGAGGCGAGCGAGGCCGGCCTCAAGATCGTGAATCTGTTCGAGTAGGAGCTGGCGCGAGGTGGGCGGATCGCGTTCCGAGCGCGGCCCGAACGCAAGCTCGGCTCGCATGCAGGTTGAGCGGAACAGCAAAAGACCGGATACCGCATCTGCACGGTATCCGGTCTTTTTCATGCAACTCGATATTCTGCTGCCCTGCATACGCGCAGAGCGTTCGGCACCGGGCAGCAAGCAACAACCCACCTGTTCCGTCAGCCTTGCCCAGTCGAGACCGAACCAAGCGCCGATGCCGAGAGACGCTACTCCCCTAGCGGCAGGGCGGCCTTAGGTGCCACGTCGTAGCTCCGCGAGTTGCGCGCGCTCAGGAACACCGTCGACCCGTTATGGATGAGCGAGCTCACCTGCGGCGCGATAACACCGGCAACGCCACCCGCCAGGAGCGCGGAGTTGAGCGCGATCACCTGACGGAACGAGTCGTCCATGCGCTCCTCGAGCCCCATGGAAAGGCGACGCAAAACCACGAGCGAGGTGAGATCGCCGTCGGTCAGGGTGATGTCGGCCACCTCCTTGGCGATCGCAGTGCCCGAGCCCATAGCCACGCCGACGTTCGCTGCCGAGAGCGCCGGCGAATCGTTGACGCCGTCGCCCACCATGACGACCTTGCGGCCGGCAGCGCGCATCTGTTCCACCACGGTGTGCTTGTCCTCGGGCAAAAGATCGGCACGGAACTCGTCGATGCCCGCTGCCGCGGCAATGCGGCACGCGGCATTCTCGTTGTCGCCGGTGAGCATGACGATGTGCTCAAAGCCGAGCTCATGCAGCTCGCGCAGAGCCTCGGGCACGCCGGGTTTGAGCGGGTCTTCGATCCCGATGACGCCCTTGAGCTCGTCGTCGACCGCCAGGTAGAGCTTGGAGAGGCCGTCCATGGTCTCGGCGATCCGGGCGCGCACCTCGTCGGCGATCCTCACGCCCTCGTCCTCCACCACAAAGTGCTCAGAGCCGATGACGGCGCGCTTGCCGTCGAGCGAGCTCGCGATGCCGTGCGCCACCAGGTACTCCACCTCGGCGTGGCGTTCGCGATGCTTGAGCCCCTTGTCGGCTGCGGCGTTGACCACGGCGCGGGCCACCGGATGCGGAAAATGTTCCTCGAGACAGGCCGAGAAACGGAGCACCTGCGTGCGGTTCCAGCCGTCGAGCGCAATGATCTCGGCTACCTGCGGAGCCGCCGCGGTGAGCGTGCCCGTCTTGTCGAACACGATGGTGTCTGCCTGGGCAAACGCCTCAAAGTGCTTGGAGCCCTTGACGGTAAAGCCCTCCTTGGCGCTCTGGCTCATGGCGGTGAGGACCGAGATGGCGCCCGTGAGCTTGAGTGCGCAGGAGTAGTCGACCATAAGCGCGCCGCTCGTGCGAACGAGGTCGCGCGTCGTGAGCCACACGCCGGCCGCGAGGGCGAAGTTCCACGGCACGATCTTGTCGGCCAGACGCTCGCGGCGGCTGAGCCCCTCGGCCTTGAGGGCCTCGGACTGCTCCACCAGGCTCACGATCGAGCGCACCTTGGTGTCGTTCGCCGCGGCGCGCACGCGCACGTAGGCCTCGCCGTCCTCAACGGCGGTACCGGCAAAGACGTCGTCGCCCACGCCGCGCTCCACGGCGAGCGGCTCGCCGGTGAGCGTGGACTGGTTGACCATGGCGCAGCCCCACTCCACCGTGCCGTCGACCGGCACCGGCATGCCCGTGCGCACGACGATGAGGTCGCCCGCCTTGAGCTCCGAGGCCGGCACGCTCCGCTCCTCCGCACCACGGACCTCGGGGTCGCCGCAAGGGATGAGCTGCGCGTAATCGGGCACATCGAGGAGCGAGTAGATGAGCTGGTTCTGGCTCTGCGCGCGCGTGTAGTCCTCGAGCAGCTCGCCGAGATTCAGGAGCAGCATGGTCGAGCCGGCGGTCTTGAAGTCGCCCTTGATGAAGTTGATGCCGATGGCCGAGGCGTCGAGCACGGGTACGTCAAGGCGGCCGTTCAGGAGCGACTTAAGGCCGGCCCACAAAAAGTCGCGGTAGCTCCAGACGGTGTAGACGGTCGAGAGCGGCGCCGGCAAAAACCAGCGGCGCGCCACGTAGCCGCCGAGCAGCGTGGCGATGTCGAGCAGAAGGCTGTTCGTGCGCGGAGCGAGCGCGATGGTGCAGTCCTGGCGCGCGCCGTCCACGGCGGCGGCGTCGACGGCAGCGATGGCGGCCAGCGCCTCGGCACGCCGAGCTGCCTCAAAGCGAACGGCGAGCGACCCCGTGCGCGGGTATATCGTGGCGCGTTCGATAGCGGGGCTCGCCAGGAGCACGCGGTTGAGCGCATCGAGATCGGCCTCGGGCACACGGCCGGCGAGCTTGACGCGAACGCGACCGGGAACCTCATGTTCGATGGTGTAGCGCATAGATAAGACTTCCTCTATCTCGACTCGAGATCTGGTTTGCGGCAATGGGCAAATGGCGCCCGGCGCTTGTGCCGGCATGACAAAGGGCGCTCGCGCGGCGGAATCGCTCCGTTCGGCCGAGCAGGCGCAGGCAGTGCAGGCCGCACCGCCGCAACATGCCCTTGGGCAGCATGTCCGCCCGCGCGGCCATAGCAATCGACCGTGGGCAACGGGATGCATCCCGCGGGCCCCATACAGAACAGCTGCGGCGCCAAAGAGGGCGACCGCAGCTGTGTGCAAGCGTATGGCCCGGCGAGTTTACTCGGCCTTGCCGCCCTCGACGACCTCGACCTCGCAGGCGTCGTCGCTGTTGAGATACTCGGCCTCGGAAACAATATCGTCGACCTGAGCCTTGGCCTGCTCGACGATATCCTGGTAACCCGACTTGACGCGCATGCCGGCGGCAACGGTGTTCACAGCGAGCTTGTGGGCGGGCTCAGAGGCGAGGGCACGGGGCACGACGACACCGAGGACGGCACCAGCGGCAACGAGCAGGGAGTGGGTCTTGGAAATGCTGAACATGGGCGGGTTCCTTTCTCTCAGCTTGCCAGCGCCCCGGCACGGCTCCGTACCGCACCGCGGGCGCACTGTTGTTGAACAACGTTTAATCTACTCTCGGACCCCGAGGTAGGCCACGGTAACTTTAGAGCTTCAAATCTCCGCCATAGTTGGCGATGGCAACTTTTTGCTGCGCTTTGCTACAGTTGTTCCGCACCGGACGCACGCACAAAGGATGGGGGCGAATATGACGATACCGACCAAGCGGGAATTGCGAAAAGAGATGATCGGCCTTCGCAGCGCTATCCCCTCCAGCGTGCGCAAAACCAAGTCCGAGAACATCTGCCGTGAGCTCTGGCAGCTCGTCCAAAGCGCACGCGTGCGCACGGTCGCCGTCTACGCCGCCATGGGCAGCGAAGTCGATCTTCTCCCCTTCGTCCGCCGTGCTTACGGACGAGGCATGCGCGTTGCCTTTCCCGCCATGCTCGCTGCAGAAACCAACGGCCAGCGCATGCAGATGCGCGCGGTCACCGAGCAAGACTTCAACACCGGCTCAGCTCCGTTCATCTCTGAGCCCACGCACGCCTTTGCATGCGAGGACATCGACCAGGACCGCTTTCCCCTTGTTGACCCGCGCTCGATCGACCTCATTGTCGTACCGCTCGTTGCCTTCGAGAGCCACGGGTATCGCCTGGGCTATGGCGGCGGCTGCTATGACCGTTATCTGCCCCAGCTGAGCGCAACATGCGCGGTAGTCGGCGTCGCCTTTGCTGAACAGCGCGTGCAAACGCTGCCCCAAGACGCACACGACATTCCCCTACCGCGCATCATCTCGGCGTAAAAAATGAGGCGGCGCAAACACCAGAATGGCTACATGCGGTGCTTGTTGCGCAAATGCCAGAACCAGACGATCCAGGCGATGATGAGCGCCTCGGCGATGATGAGATAAGGCAGCGCCCAAAGCCCCACGATCACAGCGATCAGGACGAGCATCCCTAAAGCGCACACAAGTTCAAGAATTGCGCCGAGCATGGTAGACCTCCTGCATATGCCGCCCGATTGCTCCATCTTATCGGGTTCGACTACATCCTACAACGCCGGTCGGACACACTGACAGCGCCGACTCCGGCTGGCGCGATCGAGCTAACGCGTCTCGATAACCCCTTCCATCACGTGCGGCGATATCGAAGGTCCCCCGTTCCGTAATTTTTACCGTTAACGCACCCGATTTGTCGTACGGAAAAATCGAAGGGGCGCGATGGGTGGGATTTGAGGATTTGGCATCTCGCTGCAGCCTTTCCCTGGGTCGAGCTTTCCCTGTATCTCCCGCGCCAGCGTGTCATCTCCCGCGCCAGCAACGATGCACAGCGCAACATCTTCGGACTTCCCCTCATACGCGCATCTCCCCATACGCCCCGGAACGGCGCGGACACGAGCCCGCGCAACGAGGACAGCCACCGCAAAGGGCGGGGCGTTCGTGGCTAGCAACCTTGAAAACCGGATACAGAGCGCCCCCATTGAGGGCGCGGGGCAAGGAGCCGACTCCCCATAGCAAGGAGAGTACGGCATGGACGCTAGCACACTTATTCAATTGCTCCTGTTGTTGGCCGAAGTATTCCGATTGGGATACGAGATAGGCAGGGAGTTAAAGCGAAAAAAGAAATAGCCCCCTAAAAACGGAGGCCACTTCTCACCCTGTAAAGGTTCACGGAGTCGGCTAGACCGTAGCAAGTCACCGCCCCGTGTCCTCAATGGTAGCACTCAATCCGCTACCAAAAGGCAAGGTCAATCGTAGAAAGGAAATTGACCATGAATGCAGCGGAGGCCTACAAAGCAAGCTTGAGCACTCAATGCGCCCGCAGAAATGCGGCATGTGCTGCGGGTTGGAGAATGCCCGAGTACCACGATTCGCGAGCAATCATGCGCAACACCAAAACCGGGGAAGTGGTTACCGGTACGCGCAAGTGGGCGGCAAGTGCCAATCGCTGGAGCCTTCGCGTCTCGTTCTCTGCCTAGCAAAACTCAACACGCCACGAGGACAAGCGCCGCAAAGGGCGGGGCGCTCGTGGCTAGCAACCAGCAAGCCGAAGGGCTAGCAGAAAGGGTGATTAAGTTGGACGAGATAAAGCGCGTGACCGTCTGCGTGGAGTACAAGGACGGCGAGAAGGTGCAGCACGTCATACTAGCAAGCAAGCTGTATGAAACGCTGCTAAAGCTCCTCGCCGCGCTGCTCTAGCGCAGGGGCAACACGGGGGCGAACTAAACCACAAAACCCCCGTGTTGCCCACACCTCACGCGCTAACCAAAGTAATTGCAATCAGAAATAGAAAGGCAATCACCATGAACAACTATACCATTTCCTACACCGTTACCGCAGACCTTGACCGCTTCGAGTTTTGGAGCGGAGCCAAAACGCGCATGGACGATGCCACGGAAGATATGCGCAGGCCGAAAAAAGCGCCCAAGCCGAAGGCACGGCCCGAGCGCTAAGCGGATGCCCAAAGCGGGCGGCAAGGTAAAGCCAAAAGCCGCCCGCCTTGGGGTTCGTCACGCAATCAATTCTACCAAAGCAGAAAAACCCAAGCTCAGAGGAAAGAAGATAATCAAATGGCACGTACGTTTAAGTTCGAGAAGATCGGCACGTATTACAACCGCTTTAGGTCTTTGCCCGTTGTTACAAGTGACGAGAATAGCCCCTGATGCAAGCGCGGCTCCCACCCAGCGCGCGGTCTCGCGTTCTTGTGCGAGCGAAAATCAAACCTATTACGGTACGCATTACGGTACGGGATCACCGTGACGCATCGCCCTCACTCACAGCAAAGCCCGCGTGCCCTGCTTTGCGGAATTAAAGCTGGACACGCGGGTTGAATGATCGGTGGTGGGTTTTCGCAGGCAGAGCTGGCTATTTACTCAGTTGTCGCCTTCTTGGCCGCAGTCTTTTTAGTCGCTGTCGACTTTTTGGCGGCCGTTTTCTTAGCGGCCGTCTTCTTGGTCGTCGACTTCTTGGCGGTGGACTTCTTAGCCGTTGAGGTCTTCTTGGAAGCAGCCGCCTTCTTACCGCCTGCCGCGCGGCCGCGGGCCGGCTTTTTCTCCTTGCTCGGGCAGTCCATGTTCACGCAGATGCGCCAGGGACCGCGCGCGGTATTGACCACCACGATCGGCGCACCGCAGTCGGGGCAGGTCTCGCCCGTGGCCTCGAGCTTGCCGCGCGCGGGCAAGGGATAGCTCACGCCGCAGTCGTCATAGTTAGTGCAGCGGATAAAGCGCTTGCCGCTCCGCTCCGACTTGTGCGCGATCAGATCGCCCTCGCGCCCGGCCTCGGCGCAAACCTTGCACTCCCCCACCTTGAGATCGGGCTCGTAGTTGGTCTTGCACTTGGGGTTCACGCAGAGCTCAAAGGCCTTTTGGCGGAACGGCTGGCACTTGATCCGCGGCGCCCCGCACTCGGGGCACACGGCAGCCTCGCCCTCGAGCGGGCTCACCTTAACGCCACTCGGCACCGGGTAGGTCACGTCGCAATCGGGCCACCCCATGCAGCCGATAAAGCTCCCGCGCGTCTTGGCGCTCGTCTTCATCACCAGGTCCTTGCCGCACTTGGGGCACGCGCCCACGCGGGCATCGGCGGTCACGGCGTCGCTGATGGCGTCTCCGAGCTCCTGCGTATGGTCGAGCAGCTGGTCGATGATCCCCGCGAGCAGCGCACGCGAGTGCATGACCACGTGTTCCTCGGTGTCCTCGCCGTGCTCCACGCGCGTCATGTCTTGATCGAGCTCGGCCGTCATGTCGGGGCTCGTGATGCGCGGGGCGAACTTGGTCAGCGCGTCGATGACCGCGATGCCGAGCTGGCTCGGCTCGACGGGGTCGTTCTTAAGATAGCGCACGGCGTAGAGGCGCTCGATGATGCTCGCACGCGTCGACTTGGTGCCGAGGCCGCGCTTTTCCATCTCCTGCACGAGCTTGCCCTGGCTGTAGCGCGCGGGCGGCTCGGTCTGCTTGGCCTCGAGCTTGATGTCGTGCACATCCACGGTATCGCCCTCGTTGAGCGGCGGCAGCTGCTCGTCGCGCTTGAGGCCGTAGGGGTACGCCTCGCGGAACCCCGCATCGACCAAAACGTCGCCCGAGGCAACGAACGGCTCGCCGGCAACGTCGATGGAGAGCTTGGTGTTCTCGATGGTCGCAGGCCCCATGAGCGTAGCCAAGAAGCGGCGCGCGATGAGGTCGTAGAGCTTCTTCTGGCCGCCGTCGAGCGCGGAGGGGTTGCCCTCGCCCGTGGGATAGATCGGCGGATGGTCGGTGGTCTCGACCTTGCCGCGCGTGGGCTTCATGGGGCCGGCCAGAACCTTTTTGCACACGGGCGCGAGCGCCGGGTTGATGCTCGCAAGATCCGAGACCACGCCGCCCAGATCGAGCGTGCGCGGGTAGACCGTGTTATCGACACGCGGGTAGCTGATGAGACCCGCCATGTAGAGCGACTCGGCGATGCGCATGGTGCGCGCCGGGCTGATGCCGATCGAGGCCGCCGCGGCCTGCAGCGACGTGGTGGAGAACGGCGTGGGCGGCTGCTGCTTGCGCGACTTGCGCGCAACACTCACGACCGTGCCCGTCGTGGCGCCCTCAACGTGCGAGAACGCCGTGGTCGCGGCCTCGCTGTCGGTAAAGCGCGCGGTCTTGTGGCTGATCTTGAAGCGCTCGTCCTCCAAGGCGCCCTCGGCAGAGGCAAAGCCCTGGATCTGCCAGTAGTCCTCGGGCTTGAACGCCATGCGCTCGCGCTCGCGCTCGACCACGAGGGCGAGCGTCGGGGTCTGCACGCGGCCGGCGGAGCGAACGTTGCCAAAGCCGCCGAACTTGGCGAGCGTGAGATAGCGCGTGAGCACCGCGCCCCAGATGAGGTCGATGTGCTGGCGGCTCTCGCCGGCGTCGGCCAGGTTCTGGTCGAGCGAAACGAGATTGTCGAATGCCGCGGTGATCTCGGCCTTGGTGAACGACGAGTACTGAGCACGGCTCACCGGCAGGTCGGGCGCCACCTCGCGCACCTTGTTGAGCGCGTCGGAGCCGATCAGCTCGCCCTCGCGGTCGAAGTCGGTGGCGATCACCACGGAGTCGGACTTTTTGGCGAGGTTCTTGAGTGCGCGGATGAGCTCCTTCTCGGCCGGCACCTTAACGATGGGCGCCCAGGTGAGATACGGCAGGCTCTCGAGCTTCCAGCCCTTGATGGAGATGCCGTTGGCAAGATACGGGCGGCGCTTGCTCTCATACGGCGGACGCGCGAGACCGTCGGGCACATCGGCCGGCAGGACCTCGCCCTCCTCGGTCACCGAGTACCAGCCCTCTTTTTTATCGAAGAGGATCGACTCGCAAAAATCGGGCGCCAGGATATGACCGGCCAAGCCGATGGTCACGCACTCCTCGCCCTTCCAGTCAAAGCGATAGATCGCGGTGTTGTAGACCTTGTCTTTTTGGGGTTTGCCCGTGGCAAGACGCTCGGCGATCTGGCGCGCGGCGTCGTTCTTCTCGGCGATGATGAGCTTCATGGTGAGGCTCCCTAACGTATCTCGGTTTCGGCCGCGCCCGCCATCTCGGCGAGCGACTTGCGCCCTTATCGTCCGGCCCGCAAGCGCGGAATAACGGTTTGAAACCTACCACACCTTGCGCGGGGGTATGCGCTCACCACAAAAAATAAGATGCGCCTGCGGCCGAGTGGACCCTAGCTCCGTGCGGCCTCGATCTCTCCGGCAAGCCAGTCGCACCACGCGTCCATGCCCTCGCCCTTGCGCGCGCTCACGCTAAAGCGAGGCGCCGTGGGGTTCAGCCCATCGAGCGTCTCGTTGTAGAACGCCAGGTCAAAGTCGAACGCCGCGGCCACATCGATCTTGTTGAGCAGCTGCGCGCCCGCATGCTGAAAGATCCCCGGGTACTTGAGCGGCTTATCGTCGCCCTCGGGCACCGAAAGGATCATGATCGAGAGATTCTCACCCAGGTCGAAATCGACCGGGCACACGAGATTGCCCACGTTCTCGATAAAGATGACGTCGATGTTCTCGAGGCCGATGTTCTCGTCGAACGCATCGATGGCCTCGCTGATCATGTTGCCCTCAAGATGGCAGAGGCCGCCAGTGTTGATCTGGATCGCGGGCATGCCGGCTTCCTTCATGGTGATGGCATCCACGTCCGAGGCGATGTCGCCCTCGATCACCGCGCAGCGCAGCCCGTGCTTGTCGCGCAGGCGCTCGTTGGTGCCGAGAATCGTCGTGGTCTTGCCCGAGCCGGGGCTCGAGAGCACGTTCACCACGTAGGTGCCGCTCTGGGCAAAGCGCTCGCGCAGCGCGGCCGCCAGGCGCTCGTTCCTTGACAGGATGGGGCTTGCGATGTCGATGGTCTTCTCTGCCATGGTTACTCCTCTATCTCCAAAGATGTGATCTCGAGCTCGCGGCCGTGCAGAAGGCGCGTGTTCGCGCTGCCGCATTCGGGGCAACGGCAGTGGAACCGGTCGTGGTCGAACTCCGCCCCGCAATCGCGGCAGGCGCTTGCCGGCAAGACGGTCTCGACACGCAACTCCGCGCAGGACGCGAGTGGGCGCTCCGCCCGGAGCGTCTCCCACGCAAAGTCGAGCGCCTCGGGAACGACCTCGCACATCTCGCCGATCCGCAGCGATACAGAAACGACGCACGAAGCATTGGCCCCGCGCGCCGCGTCTTCTACGGTATTCAGGATCTCGCGAACGATACCGACCTCGTGCATGGGCGGCTAGCCCTCGTCGTCCTCGTCGTCGGCAAGAAACGCCAGACGGCTCTCGAAGAGGCCCTCTTTGCCGTCGCGGGCAACGACGACCACGCGCGCGACGGCGAGCGAGATCTCGTAGAGCGAGATGAGCGCGCCGAACATGAGGCCGAGCGTGACGGGCGATCCGTCGGGGGTGATCATGGCCGAGACCACCATGAGGCCCACGTAGACGTAGCGCCAGGCCGAGCGGAACGCGGCGTAGCTGACGATGTGGAACACGCAGAGATAGAAGATGATGAGCGGGAGCTCGAACGCGATACCGAAGCCGATCATGAAGAGCAGCTCCATGTTGATGTAGTTCTCAAGATCGGGCAGGGCGGTCGCGACGGCGTTGGTCTCGCCGATCAGCCACTCAAAGCCCGCCGGGATGATGATGAAGTAGCAAAAGATCGCGCCGAGGAAGAAGAGCGCCGCCGCGGCGAGGACCGTGGGCACGACCCACTTGCGCTCGTTGGGACGCAGCGCCGGCAAGAAGAAGCCGAGGATCTGCCAGATGATCAGCGGCGTGCACATGACCACGCCGACCTTGATGGAGATGCCGAAGCGCAGGGCAAAGCCGCCCAGCGTGGTGGTGATGTAGAACTTGCCGTCGGGGACGAACTCGCGTATGGGGTCCTTGAGGATGTCGAGCACGACGGGCGTGGCAAAGTAGAGGACGATGGAGGCTGCAAAGACCGAGACGATGATGATCGTCAGGCGGCGGCGGAGCTCGCCGAGATGGTCCATGAGCGGCATGCGTGCGGGTCCGACGGGCATTACTCATCGCCCCCTTCCGCGGGCTCGGCATCCGAGGCGTCTGCGCCTTCGGTCTCGGTCTCGGCGCCGTCCGACGTGGCGGGATCGGGCTCCGGGGCGGCGGCAGCCGGCTCGGCCGTGCGGCGGCGCGGACGGCGGGCATAGAGGCTCGCCACGCGCTCGTCCTCGGTCGGCTCATGCTCGGGCTCGGGCTCGGGCTCATGCTCGGGCTCGGGTCGCTCGGCATCGTCGGTGGCATCGGCAGTGTCAGAGTCGGAGTCGGCGTCGGCATCGGACTCGGCTACCTCTTCGGCACCATCATCGTCGGCGTCCTCGCCATCGGCGACATCGCCCTCGGCCGCGGCCTTCTCGGCGGCCAGGCGGGCACGACGCTCGGCAAAGGTCTCCTTGCGCGCGGGCTTTTTCTCGGACGCCTCGTCGTCATCCGCATCCGCGTCGTCGACCGGGGCAAAATCGTCATCGTCGTCGTCCCAGTCGTCATCGTCGTCGTCCTTGGTCGGACGTACCGAATCGCCCATGGCATCCTGTACCGGATCGATGATCTCGGTCTGCACGACGGCCTGCATCTTCTCCTGCGTCTCGCGGAACTGACGGATCGCGCGGCCGATGGTGCGTCCCATGGCGGGCAGCTTGTCGGGGCCGAACAGCAAAAAGCCGAAGACCACGATGATCGCCAGCTCGCCTTCTCCAATACCGAACACAAATACCTCCAAGGCTCGATTTATGAACCGAGCCCGCACCGCGCCATTCGGCCGGAACTCGTTGATAAGACCGCATTATTGTACAGCCCGAACGCATGGAGCGCCCGGGCTGGATACAAAGACGAAAACTGCGCAGGCAGCGCGTGGGTTTTGTCGCGCGCTGCGGGGCGTGCCGCCCTACTCGGCCGCGCGCACGTCGATATCTTGGTCGACGCCCAAGAGCTGCACCACGCGCATAACGCCCGGCTGGGCGTTCACCACAGCAAAGCCCTTGTTGTGGTCGGCCGCGTGGTGCGCCGCGCCCACGAGCACGCCGATGCCCGTGGAGTCGATGTAGCTCACCTGCGCCAGATCGAGCTCAACGCGCTCGGTCGGCTGCTCAAAGGCCATGTCGACGGCATTGCGCAGATGGTCGGCGTTGGAGATATCGATCTCGCCGGCAACGGCGATGGTGTAGCACTCGGGCTTGGGGTCGGTCTTGATGCCCAGCTCCATGTGAGCTCCTCTCGAATAGACAGCCGGCCGCGCTCGCGCCAAGCGAAGGCGACCGGCCGAACATGATCATGGTCGTGCGGTTATACCCGCCTACGCGCGCTCCTCGCGGGCGAGCTCGGCCGCCACATATTTTACGGAGAGCACGAGCACGTCGAGCGCCGCCTCGAGCTCCTCCACCGAGGGGTAGCTCGGCGCGATGCGGATGTTGGTATCGGACGGGTCGTCGCCGTAGGGGAAGGTCGCGCCCGCCGGGGTGAGCTTGACGCCCAGCTCAGCGCAGAGGGCGCCCACGCGCTTGGCGGAACCCGCGGGACCGTCGAAACTCACAAAGTAGCCGCCGCGCGGGTGCGTCCAGGTGGCGCAGCCGGTGTTGCCCAGGCCCTCGGAGAGCTTACACTCGACGGCCTCAAAACGCGGGCGCAGGAACTCGGCATGGCGCCTCATGTGCGCGTTCACGTCGGCGAGCGTGGGCATAAAGCGCACGTGGCGCAGCTGGTTGAGCTTGTCGGCGCTGATGAGGCCCGCCTTAAGGCGCGCCGCGAACTCGGCGATGACCGCGGGCGAGGCGCCCACAAAGCCGATGCCCGCACCCGGGAAGGTGATCTTGGAGGTCGAGGCAAAGGCCACCACGCGATCCTCGTTGCCGGCCGCGCGTGCCAGCTCAAAGATGTTCGCGAGCTCGTCGCCCTCGTCGTAGAGATCGTGCACGCAGTAGGCGTTGTCCCAGAAAATGCGAAAGTCGGGGGCGGCGGTCTTCATCTGGGCGAGTCGGCGGACCACGTCGTCGCTAAAGGTGATGCCCGTGGGATTGGAGTACTTGGGCACGCACCAGATGCCCTTGATGGAATCGTCAGCGGCCACGAGGCGCTCGACCTCGTCCATATCGGGGCCCTCGGCCGTCATGGGCACGGCGACGTTCCTGATGCCGAGGTCATCGGTGATGCCGAAGTGGCGATCGTAGCCGGGAGCCGGGCAGAGGAACTTGACCGGATCGCCCGCGTGCGCAGCAGCATACTCCGACCACGGCGCGTTGCCGCAGGTGCCGCAGCGCCAGAACATGCCGGCGATGTCGTGCTCGATGAGCAGGCTCGACGACCCGAGCACGAGCGTCTGGTCGGCCGGGCAGCCGAGGAACTCGCCCGCGAGCTTACGCGCAGAGGGAATGCCCTCAAAGCAGCCGTAGTTCGAGCAGTCCACGCCGCCGTCGAACAGATCGGAATCCTCGTCGAGAATCGAGAGCAGGGGGCGCGAGATATCGACCTGCGCGGGCGAGGGCTTGCCGCGCGCCATGTCGAGCGCAAGGCCCTTTGCGCGGACCTCGGCAACTTCTGCCTCGAGCGCCTCGATGGCGGCGCTGAGCTCGGAGTCGGTCATCTGTTGGTAGATCGTCTGCATGCTGCGACCTTTCGCACATAGGATTGTGCCGCGCACGGTGCCCGCGCGACCCGTTTCACTTCGCTCAAGTATAGCGGTCTCGCCCGCGGGCCCGGCGGCAAGGCCGGGTTCTGCTACATTTACCCTCACGTCAAACGGCAGCGAGGAGGACGCATGCGGCTCGGGGCATTCAGGGCAGAGGAGTTCGGCGATCTGCAGAGGCTCGTCGACGGGCTCTTTTACGACCGCACCATGGTCGAGCGGCTCGATCTTGTGGTGCAGGCCGAGATCCTCGATCTTACGCCCGACCTCATGGAGATCGTGAACCTGCTGCCACCCGGCACCTACGACCGCCAGCGCCTCTGCGACCAGATCAACTCCGCCCTCGCCGCCCACGGCTGGGCCGCTGCCTACGGCACGGTGGAGTAACGGGCTGCGTCGTTCTGCCGAACGGCGCCCATCCGACCCTGGGACACCGCCAGAACAGCCCCCTCGAGCGCCGGGCTGTTGATGCTCGCTAAGAAATGGTCCGCGTGATCACGATTTCCTGAGCACCGTGAGCACAAAGAATTGAGCAGTTTGAGCAAGAGGGCCGCGCCCCGGAGGACCGGGGTGCGGCCCTCGCCGTATGGTTTTCCCGGGCGGAGACTTTGGCGAGCCCTCCCGGGAAGGACGGAGAAGATGACCGTGCCCCTGGCCATGAAGAATGGTATACGCGCGATGGACGCCGACGGCGTGACGCGGGCCGAGATAGCCCGAAGGTCCCATGTAAGCCGCAGCACCGTCGCCAAGTACGCCGACATGCAGGACATGTCGCCCGCCGTGCTATCGAAGCCTCGCTGACTTCTTCGACTAGCAGTTCTTCATTTGGTTCGGGTCATCTGGCAACCTCCGCGACGGCCGCCGCCCACTGAGGCAGAAATCGAACCCCGTTTGGTATCGGTTTTGGCCGTATCAGTTAAACCAACTCCCGTTTGGTATTGGTTTTTTGGGGACTCGCAAGTATCCCTGTGTTTTATTCCAAAGAAACCGCAGGTCATGACTTCCAAAAACGGCGCTCTACTCGCTCGGCTCCCTAAAACCAATACCAAACGGGAGTTGGAACGAAAGCCATGGCGAAAACCAATACCAAACGGGAGTTGGAACGAAGACTGCAAGCATTTCTTGCACCGGCACGGCATAGCCCTGCGCAAATCCGCGCTCGTCGAACGCGAACAACTGGTTTGCCGCTGCGCGCCCCGCAACCATAGGCGAAAAGCCGCCAACATCAGAGAGCAGGCGCTACTTTGGCGCCTTTTTGCAGACGATGCCCATGTAGACCATGCCGATGACGGCGGCAGTGACCGAGCCACCGAGAATGGCGGCCTTAGCGGCGAGCATCTCGAACTCCGCCCCGGGGAACGCCAGGCCCGAAATAAGAATCGACATAGTAAAGCCGATGCCGCCCAAAATACCCACGCCGGCGATATGCGCCCAGCTCACGCGGTGCGGCAGCTCGCAGATGCCGAGCTTGACCAAGAGGAACGTCACGCCAAAGATGCCGATCGGTTTGCCGAGAAGCATGCCGAGGTAGGTTCCGAGCGTGACCGGGTCGGCCAGGAGCGCACCCATATCGACCCCGACCAGGCGCACCTGCGCGTTCACGAAGGCAAAGATCGGCAGGATCACAAAGTTCACCGGCGTGTCGATCAGGCGCTCCAAGCGCACGAGCGGCGGGGTGACGCGGTGCATCACGCGTTCCACCTTGGTGGTGGCGTGCGTAAAGTCGTGCTGGCCCAGAATATGGTTGCGCTCGTCAAAGCGCTCCTCGAGCTCGGGCAGGCACTCGCCGAGCCATTCGGTAAGATGACTGAGCTTGACGCCACAGGTAGCGGGCACGGTAAAGGCGAGGATCACGCCGGCGAGCGTAGCGTGCACGCCCGAGCGGAACATGCAGAACCAAAGCAGGAGGCCGAGGAGCACATAGGGTGCCAAGCGGTAGTGATGCGTTTTGTTGAGCGCCACGAGCGCGGCCGTCACGAGCGCAGCCGCGGCGAGCCAGAACGGATCGGGGCTCTGGCCGTAGAAGATGGCGATAGCCGCAATGGAGATGAGGTCGTCGGCGATGGCGAGCGTGGAGAAGAACACGCGCACGCCCGCGGGCACGCGGTCGCCCAAAAGCGAGAGCACGCCGAGTGCGAAGGCGATGTCGGTGGCCATGGGGATCGCCCAGCCCTGGATGGCGCCGCCGCGGTTGAAGAGCGCGTAGATGCAGGCCGGAACCACCACGCCGCCGACGGCCGCAAGCATGGGCAAGAGCGCGCGGCGCGGGTTCTTGAGCTCGCCCACGCACATCTCGTACTTAAGCTCGATGCCCACAAGCAGAAAGAAGATCGCCATGAGGAAGTCGTTCACGAACGCCTCAACCGAGATCGATGCGGTGAGCGCGCCTATACCTACGCTGAGCGGCGTCTCGAGGATGTGATGGATCGCCTCGTAGGCATTCGTGTTCGCGCAGATCACGGCGGCAACGGCCGCGAGCACCATCACCGCGGCCGAGATGGTTCCGTTCTCGGCGATGCGCTCCCAAATATCATGGCGCTCAAAGCGCTTGCGCTGCCTTGCGTTGAATAGTTGTTCCCGTGCCTGGGTTGCGTCCATGCCGTCCTCCTTCTGAGCCGGGCGGCCCCGGCGCGCGGGGTCGCAATCGCCCCGCCGCTCTAACAAAAACGCGGCCCGCGCGGAGCGGGTCGCGTCTTCACGCGTTGTATGTCGCATTCAGCCTACCCGGCAGGCCCGCGCCTATGCGCCCATCCCCCACCGGAACCACAGGTTATACACGGGCGAAGCGGAACGGGAACATGCCCTGCTCCCCTTGAGGGCGCAGCTCCTCGTGTTGAGGCCCGACAATACCCGGGACCCTTGGCCCATGCGCAGAATCGCATGTGAGATTTTGCCCGCATCTCGACGAGAGCAGCAAAAAATCGGAGGAGAAAACCGGGCGCGGCCCGCCCGCACGCCGCAGATAAAACATGCTGCAGCGAAAACCCCTCAGACAAGACAAGGCGATGTGAAAGAGGAGAGATGCTCAGCTTGCATACACGACTGACGGCTGAACGTCAGATTACGACGGGAAGGGCGGCATCGACAACGGCGACGCCGCATCGAAAACCAACGTCAGCGAGCGGACCCCTGGCGGAGCAGATTGACATGAAAACGGGTGGGCATTGACCTTCTGGTCATGCCCACCCGTTTGAATGGCAATATGCCCGCCAGGGACCCGCGCAGCGTCGGCCAGTTCCGGCGTTTGGTAAAACGCCGGAACTATTAAGCAGACATGATCGGGGCGGCAACCTGCTTTTTGCGGGAGAGCACGCCGGGCATCCAAACGCCGTCGTGCTCGTCGGCGATGCCGAGGCCCTTCTGGGCCACGGCGGTCTCGCCCTCGAGCAGGACCTGGGAGCCTTCCTCCATGATGTCGGTGACGCAGAGCACGATGCCGTCGGCGCCCTTCTCGGCGGCGAAGGCGCGCATGGCCTCGCGGATCTCGTCGATCATGCCGAGGGCACGCGACTTGTCCACGGTCTCGTACTGGCCGATGAGGAGCTTCTGGCCCGCGGGCTCGAACATCTTGATGTCGTTGCCGACCATCTCGGCGGCGGTGAAGGAGCCGGACGGGCGGGTGAGGAAGACCTCCATGCCAAACTTGACGGGATCGACGCCCACCTGCTCACCGAGCTTGGCGGCGATGGTGCGGTCGGCCTCGGTGGTGGTGGGGCTCTTGAGCATGAGCGTGTCGGTCATCATGGCCGAGAGCAGGAGCTTGGCCTGAGCGTCGGAAAGCTCGACGCCGAGGACCTCGGCGATCTTGGTCACGATGGTGCAGGTGGAACCCCAGGGCAGGGCGATGTAGTGGAGGGGACCGGCGGTCTCGACGTCGCCGATACGGTGATGGTCGACCACGCCGAAGATGGTGGCGTCCTTGAGGCCCGCGACGGACTGGGCGCTCTCGTTGTGGTCGGTGAGGAGCACGAGCTGACCGGCCTCGACGGCGTCGAGCTGCTTGGGCTCAGGCAGACCGGCATCGGCGAGAAGCTTGGCCGACTCGGCGGGCAGGGCACCGAGCGCGCAGGCCTCGTAGGTGTTGCCGGCGTACTCAACCTGGTTGAGCAGCTGCGACAGCACGACGGCGCTCATGATGGCGTCGTTGTCGGGGCTCTGGTGACCGAAGACGTATACGTTTGCCATGGGATTTCCTCCACTTGCGATGTGTACTCAGACGTTCTCAATGGTAGCACGCCGGCGCGGGGCGCAAACCCCGCACCGGCGTGCGAACAGCCATATGGAAGAGGCGCGCGGCGTTTAAGCCTTGGCGGCCTTGAGGGCCACGTAGGCGGCGCCGATGATGCCGGCGTCGTTGCCGAGCTTGGCGACCTCGATGGGCGTGTCGGCCGCGGCGGCAAAGGCGTAGTGGCGGTACGACTCGCGCAGGGCATCGAGGTACACGTCGGACGAGGCGGAGGCGCCGCCGCCGATGAGGAAGACCTCGGGGTCGACGACGCAGCCGATGAGCGAGAGCGCGCGGCCGAGATAGTCGACCATCACGTCGGTCGCGGCGAGGGCGCAGGCGTCCTTCTCGCGGGCGAGCTGGAACACGTGGCGCGAGTCGCTCGGGCCGTCGAGCTCGATGGGCTCCACACCGGCCTCCTTGCAGGCGTTGAGGTAGTTGGAAACCACGCCCGTGGCGGAGGAGTACTGCTCAAGATGGCCGTGACCGCCGCAGCCGCAGGTGCGCACCTCGTCGGCGTTGAGGCACATGTGGCCGATCTCGCCGCCGGCGCCCACGACACCCGAGACGATGTTGCCGTCGATGACCACGCCGCCGCCGACGCCCGTGCCGAGCGTCACGAACACCATGCTGGAATACCCGGCAGCGCTCCCCTGCCAGAGCTCGCCCATGGCAGCCGCGTTGGCGTCGTTCTCGAACTTGACGGTCGCATCGGGGCAGTGCTGCTCGATCGCGAGTTTGAGCTCGGGCAGCTTGATGTTGATGTTCGCCTTGACCTTGGCGTCGCCCGAGGCCGGGATGGGGCACGGAACGGCCAGGCCGATGCCGGCGATGAAGGCGCGCGGGATCTGCGCCTCGGCGGCGAGCTGGTCGATGCCGCCGGTCACCGCGGCAAAGCCGGTCTCGTCCACGAGCGGCGGCGTGGGAACGCTCGCGCGCGCGAGCAGCTCGCCGTCCTTGTTGAAGAGGCCCTCTTTGACGGAGGTGCCGCCCAC
The DNA here is from genome assembly GCA_963603165.1 of Faecalibacterium prausnitzii. Taxonomy (GTDB): domain Bacteria; phylum Actinomycetota; class Coriobacteriia; order Coriobacteriales; family Coriobacteriaceae; genus Collinsella. Next base: position 4,697 of record CAVCLY010000016.1, on the reverse strand, counting down.
ATCGATACCGACGAAATAGCGCTGGGGTTCCATAAGCACATTCACCTTTCGTACGTGCCCGCCGCGCGGGCGCAACAGTTGGCACCATTTTATCGCGCGGGGGCGCACCTTGGCGGAACACCTGCGAATACGTCCGCAGATTTCGGCAGACGTTACCCGTACGCTGCGAAAACCGCACGAAAAAGCGGTGCGGCCCGCTCATAAGGCGAACCGCACCGCTCGAGTCCGTATATTGCACGTCGGCTACTTGCCGGCGAGCTCGCGGAGTTGCTTGTGGACCTCGATGAGCTCCGTGGCCATCACGCGGATGGTCTCGGTGCCGGCCATCTGGTCCTCGGCATGCAGCAGGATCAGAGGCGCCGCGCCGTCGCGCTCGCCGTTGGCCTCCTTTTGCAGGAGCGCCATGTGCACGTCGTGACCACCGTTGTAGGCCTCGTCGCCCTGCTTGATGAGCGCGTCGGCGGCCTCGTAGTCGCCGGCCTTGGCCTTCTGCACGGCCTCGATAAAGCAGCTCTTGGCGGTACCCACGTAGCTGATGATCTCGAAGCAGGTCACCTGCAGCTCGTTGACGTCTTCCACGAGAGTCCTCCTAGCCGATCGTCTTGAGCGCGAAGTCGATGATGCCGGCGGCGTTCATGCGGCCGTAGTCGACCATGGGGATGACCTCGACGGGAATGCGGCCCTCGACCTCTTTCTCGAAGTCGCCCTTGGTGTAGCCGATCTGCGGGCCGAGCAGGATGATGTCGGCCTCGCCGGTGTGGTCGTGCGCCTCGTTGAGCGGGCGCGCCTCGACCTCGACGTCGATGCCGCGGTTGGCGACCTCGGCCTGCATCTTCTGCACGAGCAGGCTCGTGGACATACCGGCGTTGCAGCACAGCATGATCTTCTTCATGGTGAACCTCCTTGATTCGGCCCGATGGGCACTATCCAAATACAACCCGGACGCATGTGTTTATACCCCGGGCCCAAAAGACAAGACGGGCGGCCCGCCGGTACAGCGGGCCGCACCACAGGAATAGGGAGCGAAGTTACTCGGCGGCGTCGAGCTCGACCTGCTTGGCCTGAGCGCGCTCGGAGATGCGCATGAAGGGCAGGTAGATAGCCATGCCGAGCGCGATCTCGATGACCTGCCACACAGCGGCGCGCCAATCGAAGCCCGTAGCGAGGAGCGCGGAGAGCACGGGAGGCGTGGTCCAGGGCACCTGAGCGATGCAGGGACTGATGATGCCGGCGCAGGTGAGGCCGTAGGTGATGCCGATGAACAGATCGGGGATGAGCACGAACGGGATCATGAGCGGAAGGTTGTAGACGATCGGGTAACCGTAGATGACCGGCTCGTTGATGTTGAAGAGGCCCGGAAGGATGGCCATCTTGGCAACGGTCTTGCTGGTCTTGTTCTTGGAGAACACGAAGGTGTCGAGCAGGAGCATGAAGGTGCAGCCCGAGCCGCCCATGAGGGCGAAGCTGTTGACGATCTGCATGTTCATGTAGTGGTCGGCCGGGATGGTGCCGCCAGCGGCATAGGTGGCCATGTTGTCGACGATCAGCATGGTGAGGATCGGCTCGACGGTGGCACCCGAGATGGTGGACTGGTGGATACCGACGCAGAACAGGAGGTTAGCGAGGGTGTAGATGAAGATAACAGCCCACGGACCGGCGTTCATGATGCTCTTGAGCGGCGTGGCGATGAACGTGGAGATGATGGTGAGCAGGTCGGTGCCGGCGCAGACCGCGAGGAGCGCGGAAGCGAGGGCGAAGACCGAGAGGGCCAGCAGCATCGGGATCATGGTGTTGAAGGAGTTGGACACCGCGGGGGGCACGCCCTCGCCGAGGTTGACCTTGAGCTTCTCCACGCCGGAGATCTTGATGAAGAGGGTGACGGCGAGAAGGCCGATGATGATCGCGCCGAACAGGCCGTTGGTGCCCGTGTTGGTGGTTGAGAGCACGCCCGTGACCTCGGCGCTCGTCACCTTATCGGTGAGCAGGGCGCTCGTGGAGGCGAGGTTGGCCGTGATGGTCTGCGGCATCATGATGACGAGCGAAGAGATGCCCACGACGACGCACGCCAGCGGGTTGTCGAAGCGCTCGTTCTTGGCCAGGCAGTAGCCGATAAGGCCCGCGAGGATCAGTGCCGACACGTTGAGCGTGCCGAGGGTGATCGCAGAACCCCAGGTCTGAACGTTGGCGAGCAGCTCAGCGTTCGGCGAGAATCCGGTGTCGCCCCAGATGTAGCCGAAGATGACGTTGTTCACCAGAACCGCGATACCCGCAAGAATGTAGAGCGGGGTGATCGTGGCGAAGGCGTCGCGCAGCGAGCGAAGGTGGACTTGATTGCCCAGCTTCGCAGACACCGCTGCGAATTTGTCGAGGAACGCCTGCCCCTTTTCGTTGGCCATGATATCTCCCATCTGTCGAATCTGGCCCTTGTCCTATTGCACGGCCGGCACCCTTCCGAGCCGGCCACACGTGCCAAAAGTTGGAGCCGCCCGCAACGAGCGGCGCGCACCTACTCCACGACGTGCGTGGTGGCGACTTTCTTGATCCAGTCCGCGGACTCCTTGGGGCGGCGCGCATAGCCGCCCATGAGGTCGACCTCCACAAAGCCGTAGCGGTTCTTGAAGGCGTTGCTCCACGACCAGTTGTCGATGAAGCCCCAGTAGTGGTAGCCGCGGCACTTGGCGCCGTCGTCGATGGCGCGGGCGACGGCGGCGAGATGGTCGCGCACGAAGTCGACGCGGTAGGGGTCGATCACGCGGCCCTCCTCGTCGCGGTGCTTGTACTCGTCCATGATGCCGATGCCGCTCTCCGAGACGAACCATTCCAGGTCGGGATAGTTCTTGGCGCAGTCCATGCCGAAGTCGTAGAGGCCCTGGGGGTAGATCTCCCAGCCGCGGCTCTCGTTCATGACGGCGTCGGGCCACACGTACTCGTCGGCAAAGTGCGGCAGACCGTACTCGTCGACCTTGTTGGCCGGCGCCTGGACGCGTGTGGGGTGGTAGTAATTGCAGCCGAGCCAGTCGACGACGCCCTCTTTGAGGATCTCGGCATCGCCCGGTCGAATCGGAAGCTCAACACCGCCCTCGGAGAGGCTGTCGAGCACGTCTTGGGGAAGCTCGCCCTTGGTGATGAGATCGAGCCACCAGCGGTTGTTGATGCCGCTCGTCATGCGCACGGCCTCAAGGTCCTCTGCGCTCGGGTTCTCTTTGGTGTAGGTCGGGGTAAAGCAGTTGATCATGCCGATCTTGGCGTCATCGCGGAGCGCACCCTCGGCGAACGCGCGCCGGAAGTTCGCCACGGCGAGCGAATGGGCCACCGAGATGTGGTACTGCACGGTACGGGCGCGGCCGAAGTCGTGCAGCTTGGGATACCACACACCCTCCTGGTAGCGCTGCTCGGGCTCGACGATCGGCTCGTTGAAGGTGAACCAATAGCGGATCTCGTGGCCGAACTCGTGGAAGGCCACGTCGGCGTAGTGGGCATAGGCCTCCACGACCTCGCGGCTCTCCCAGCCGCCGCGGCGGAAGAGATAGGTGGGCATGTCGAAGTGGTAGAGGTTGACGAAGACCTCGAGGCCGGCCTCCTTGGAAGCGCGGAAAAGCTCGTGGTACCAAGCGGCGCCCTCGGGATTGAGGTTGCCCTCGGCGTCGAGCAGGCGGCTCCACTGGATGGAGGTACGGTACGAATCGAGGCCGAGCGACTTGAGCAGTGCCAGGTCCTCTTTGTACTTGGCCATGAAATCGTTGCCGCCGTAGGAACCCACGCGGTTGTAGAAGTCGCCGAGCTCCTCCATGGACCAGGTATCCCACAGGTTCTCGAGCTTGCCGCCCTGATTCCACTGGCCCTCGGTCTGCGGACCCGACATGGCCGCTCCGAAGAAGAAGTCATCGGGCAGCTTGTATTGCTCCATGGGTTCGGTCCTCTCTGGTGGTGATTGGAAGATACGAAAAACAGCACGTCGTTAAACGAAACCGAAGCGCTCCGTTTCGCTTTAAGAAGCTTTTCTGTCGCGCTTGTCGTTGCAAAGTATAGCGCTATTATTTCTATTGTGAAGCGTTTTCCGTTCACAGGAATATTGATACCGTTCACCGATACGTTGAGCGGCTCATGCCCGGCGCTATACTTGGTGAGCATCTTTTTGTTGAGGGAGGTCGCATGATTCCAAAATACGAGACGATAGCTGCGGATTTACGCCGCAGTATTGAGGATGGCGACCTCAAACCCGGCGAGAAGCTGCCGACGGTCGTCGAGCTCTGCGACATCTACGCCGTGAGCAAGATCACCATTAAGCGCGCTCTCGAGCAACTCGTGTCACTGGGCCTCGTGGCAAGCCGCCGCGGCTCGGGCACCTATGTGAAGGAACTCCCCGGCGGCTGCGGCAATGCCTTTTTTCAGGGCAAGAACGACCGCGCACAGGGCTTTAGCCTTGAGCATCGCGACAAGCAGGTGAGTTCGGAGGTCTTTGCCTTCTCTATCGAGAACCCACCCTCGTTCGTGGCCGAACAGCTCGGCCTTGGCGAGGACGACTTTGCCTACTACGTATGCCGCGTACGCAAGATCGATAATCTGCCCATCGTCATCGAGTACACCTACATGCCGCTCGATCTCATTCCCGGGCTCAAGCGCAAGGATCTCTACGGCTCGCTCTACAGCTATATCCGCGACACCTGCGGCCTCAAGATCACGAGCTTCCACCGCAC
>CAVCLY010000015.1:0-36682 GCA_963603165.1 Faecalibacterium prausnitzii | reverse complement strand
GCTCATGCTCGACGAGCCCACGAACCACCTGGATATGCGCACCATCAACTGGTTGGCCGACCATCTTAAGAGCCGCTGGCAGCGGGGGAGCGGGGCGCTTCTCATCGTCACGCACGACCGCTGGTTCCTCGACGAGGTGTGCCTCAACATGTGGGAGGTTCACGACGGGCGCGTCGACCCGTTCGAGGGCGGCTACTCGGCCTATATCCTGCAACGCGTGGAGCGCGACCGCATGGCCGCCGCCACTGAGGAGCGCCGCCGCAACATGGCGCGCAAGGAGCTCGCGTGGCTGAGCCGCGGCGCGCAGGCGCGCAGCACCAAGCCCAAGTTCCGCGTGGAGGCCGCGCGTGAGCTCATCGCCGACGTGCCGCCGGTGCGCGACGAACTCGAGCTCAAGCGCCTGGCCGTGGCGCGCCTGGGCAAGCAGGTCATCGACGTGCTCGACGTGAGCGCGGGCTACGCGAGCGCCGGTGCCGAGGCCGCCGGTTCGGCTGCGGGCGCCACCGAGGTGCTCCACGACATCACCTGGCTCATCGGCGCCGGCGATCGCTTTGGTCTGCTCGGGGCAAACGGCGCCGGCAAATCGACGCTGCTGAACGTCATCCAGGGCAAGATCGAGCCCGCGCGCGGCCGCGTCAAGATCGGCCAGACGGTGCGCTTCGGCGTGCTCAGCCAGCAACTCGACGAGCTCCGCCCCATGTGGGACGAGCCCATCCGCGACGTGCTCAAGCGCTACAAGCGCTACTACGTGATCGATGGCAAGGAGACGAGCCCCGAGAAGCTCTGCGAGCGCTTGGGGTTCACCACGCAGCAGCTCTGGAGCCGCATCGGCGATCTCTCGGGCGGCCAGCGCCGTCGGCTCTCGCTCCTGCTCACCATCCTCGACGAGCCGAACGTGCTGATCCTCGACGAGCCGGGCAACGACCTCGACACCGATATGCTCGCGATCGTGGAGGACCTGCTCGACGGCTGGCCGGGCACGCTTATCCTGGTGACGCACGACCGTTATCTCATGGAACGCGTCTGCGACCAGCAGTTCGCGCTCATCGACGGGCGCCTCACGCATATGCCGGGCGGCGTCGACCAGTATCTGCGCGCCGTGAACGCCGCCGATACGGGGGCGGGCGACACCAAGGCGGCACTCTCGGCCGACAAGACGGGCGAGGACGCGTCCGCATCGGGCAAGCCGGCCGCGCGCCCCTCGGGACTCTCGAACGCCGAGCGTCAGAAGCTCCGCCGCGAGGTGGCCTCGCTCGAGCGCAAGATGGAGGCGCAGCGCACGCGCGCCGAGGAGGCCGAGACCGCCATGGCCGAGGTCGACCCCACGAACTACCAGGCGCTCGGCGAGCAGCAGGCAAAGATCGATGAGGCCCGGGCCGCGCTCGATGAGCTCGAGATGGCCTGGCTCGAGGCAAGCGAGCGGCTCGAGGGCTAGCTCCGCGTGCGGGGCGGCTCGACGCTTCTCAAAGAAAGGGAACCGATCATGATCAAAGCGGCGTTTTTCGATATCGACGGCACGCTCGTGAGCTTCAAGACGCACAAGGTGCCCGAGAGCACTTGGGCGGCGATCGAGGCCATGCGCGCGCGGGGCATCAAGGTCGTGATCGCGAGCGGGCGCCCCGTCTACCAGATCCAGCCGTGCCTGCGCGAGGGCTTCGACGCGTACGTGACCCTTTCGGGGTCGCTCTGCTTCGATGCCGCGGGCGTGTACCTGAGCAACCCGATCGAGCGGGACGATGCCCGCGTGATCATCGACCGCGCGCAGGCGGGGGAGTACGACTGCCTGGTGATGCTCGAGGACGACTCCATGGTGAACCGCATGTCGGAGCGTGTGCACGAGATCGAGCTCAAGGCCAACCTCACCTACGAGGTGGGCGATTTCTCCACGATCGGCGACAAGACCGTCTACCAGTTCTGCGTGTTCGTCGACCCGGCCGATGAGCAGCGCGCCATCGCTGGCACCCATTCGGTGGCGACGACGCGCTGGACCGACGTCTTTTGCGACGTGATCCCCAAGACGGGTGGCAAGCGCGAGGGCGTGCTCGCCACCTGCGAGCGCTTTGGCATCGAGCCCGAGGAGGCCATCGCGTTCGGCGACGGCGAGAACGACCTCTCGATGTTCGAGGCCGTGGGCACGAGCGTGGCCATGGCCGGCGGCTACGGCGCCACGCTCGAGGCCGCCGACTACGTGACCGACGATGTGGACGACGATGGCATCTGGAACGCCTGCCGTCATTTCGGTCTGGTATAGGGGAGCGTCGCCGTGCGTATGTTTTTAGTAAGTCGCGGGCAACTTTAGGGTAGAGTAAACGGCGGTTAACAAAAGCGCGTCGCTCATGGGCGGCGCTTTGCCAGAAAGGCCGCCGCCATGCCCCTGCACGAATCCGGTGAAGACTACCTTGAGGCCGTCCTCATGCTCTCGCGCGAGCACGACAAGGTCCGCTCCATTGACATCGCCGAGATGCTCGGCGTGACCAAGGCGAGCGTGTCCAAGGCCATGGCCAACCTCGAGCGGGCGGGGTACGTGGAGATGGGCAAGCGCGATGTGCGCCTGACCGAGGCAGGCATGGAGGTGGCAAGCCGCATGCTCGAGCGTCACGAGTTCTTCCGTGCCCTGCTGATCGAGGCCGGGGTCGAACCCGCGTGCGCCACCGAAGAGGCTTGCCACATGGAGCACTGCCTCTCGGCCGAGAGCTTCGGGCGCCTGCGCGACTTTCTGTCCGAGCACGGGATTCCCGCCAAGGGCTAGCGGCCGTGGGCGGCGTGGGCGCTGCTTGACGCGTATGCGGGCGCGTGCAACCATTGACCCTACCTGTCACGAAACGGAGCCACACGCATGCCCATCCGCATTCCCGACGCCCTCCCCGCAACCGCCGAGCTCGAGGGCGAGAACATCTTCGTCATGACCGAGTATCGCGCGCTGCACCAGGATATCCGTCCTCTGCGCGTGTGCATCCTCAATCTCATGCCCACCAAGATCGCCACCGAGACGCAGATCATGCGCAAGCTCTCGAACACGCCGCTCCAGGTTGAGGTGGACCTGCTCCGCACCGCGAGCCACGATGCGAGCCATGTTTCGGCCGGGCATCTCGAGACCTTCTACCGCACGTTCGACGACATCCGCGACCTGCACTACGACGGCCTGATCATCACCGGCGCGCCGGTGGAGCAGATGCCTTTTGAGGAGGTCGACTACTGGCCCGAGCTCTGCCAGATCATGGATTGGTCGACCACGCACGTGCATTCCACACTGCATATCTGCTGGGGCGCGCAGGCCGGCCTCTACCACCACTACGGCATCCAGAAGCATCCGCTGCCCAAAAAAGCCTCGGGTGTGTTCGAACATAGGCTCATCAAGTGCAAGAGCCCACTCGTGCGCGGCTTTGACGATCGGTTCTTTGCCGTGCATTCGCGCAACACCGAGGTGCGCGCCGAGGACGTGGACGCCGTCGACGAGCTCGAGACGGTCGCCGTCTCCGACGAGGTGGGCCTCTATATCGTCAAGTCGCGCGACAGCCGCCGCTTTTTCGTGTTCGGCCACCCCGAATACGACCGCGATACCCTCAAGTCCGAGTACGAACGCGATCTTGCGCGCGGCATCGACCCCGAGGTGCCGTCTCATTATTTTCCGAATGACGACCCCTCGCAGACGCCGCTCAACATGTGGCGCGCGCAGGCACAGCTCCTCTATACCAACTGGCTGAACTACTACGTCTACCAGACCACTCCCTACGATCTCGGACGCGCAGGGGAGTAGACGGCCGTTTTTACAGGTGAACCGACCTGTTTGCCGTTGCTGACTTGAGCTTATCGCACCCCTGCGGACAGGCTGCTTTTCGCTATAATGCAAAGCATTCGTGCGAAAGGGAGTTTGCCCATGAAACACCGGGATATGGGGGGGCGGACTGCCACCCAGAACAATAGTATCGTTGAGGATCGGAACGCCCACTGGAAGCGTGAGCGCCGGCGCCGTCGCTGCAACCGCGCCATTGCCGGCGTGCTCACGGCCGTGATGTGCGTGGAGGCGCTGCTCGGCGGCGGCGTCTCGACGGCTATCGCCGAGTCGATGAGTGCGGATGCCGAGTGGCAGCAGGCCGCCGATGCGCTCGCCGCGGCCAACGGCTCGGAGGCGAGCGGGACGGATGGCGCATCGGGGGACGGCTCGAGCACGTCGGAATCGAGTGCGACCGGCGCTGCGTCGGGCGAGAACTCGTCATCGAACGCCGCCTCGTCCGCGACTTCGAGCGGCTCGGCCGACACCGGTTCTTCGTCCGAGGCAGCGAGTGCGTCTTCGGCCTCGGCTGCTTCGACCGACCCCTCGGGAAACACCGCTGCCGATGCGACTTCCGATGAGGGCGATTCCGCCTCGACAGACAACGCAAGCACGGCTGCGAACGGCGACGTGACGCTTACCGCGCGCGATTGGACCTCCGCCACCGATGCCCTCGTGCTCAGCTCCGAGGGTCTGAGCTGGGACGATAGCATGGTCGCGCTCGCGCAGAAGATCGCATCTGCAAATAACGAGACCAAGGCGCAAGATAGCGCTACCTATGGAACCGCGGCTTCGGAGCTCGAGGACGTCGTGTTGCCGGCTGCGCTCCCCGCAAGCCTGAATATCCGCGCCCGACTGGACGCGACCGCGGGGGCAGGGCGCACGGGCGACGGCGCTGCTGAGCACAATAAGCTCGTTGCGGGCGACACCTTTACCGTCGAGCTGCCCGCCAAGGTCTCCGCCGATCTGGCGAGCTCCAAGTTGAGCGCCAACGGGCTCGATCGCGAGCTGGCGGTCTATGTGCGCGACGCGGCGACGGGCAAGGCGGGTGCCGTCAAAGTCGGGTCCGCCAAGGTCTATGCGGGCAAGCTGGTCATCACCGTGTGCGACCCCGTGAACACGCAAACCGGCGTGCCCGAGACGCTTAGCTCCTCGATCGATGCGGTCATCGATCTGGACGTGAGCGTTGGCTCCTCCCTGGTGGGCGATGAAGAGCACGACGAGACCTGGACGCTGCAGACCCTTGCGTCCGGCAGTGCGCGCACGGCAGCGCTCACGATTCCGTCCAAACGCGATCTTGCCATGGCGCTTGGCCTGCTCACGGGAGAGAGCGCTTCGGGCGTCGCAGCCGCGGCCTTGCCTGCCGACGGTACCTCCGACGATGCGGACGACCCCAAGAAGGGCGATATCAAATACGAGGTGTCCGGTGCCACCTCGGCGCAGGAGTTCACCACGCGCTGGGCCGATAACAACAGTGCGGAGCGCCCGAGCGCGGCCGATCTGCAGGCGCGCAACGAGTACCGCCTGTACTATTCGCTTGATGGGGGAGCGACCAAAAAGGCGCTCACGACCGACGGCGTCAATCTCACCGATGAGGCCAAGGCCGATCTGCATATCGACTCACTCGAGGCCTATGGCTTTCCGCTCGTGACCGTCGACGATTCGACTTCGGGCACGTACGTTGCCACCTCGAGCGACAAGCTGCCCTCCAAGGTGACCACCAAGGAGCTCACCGATATCACGACCGACGACGAGACGGGCGAGCCCGTCTACAACTGGACCACGACCGATACCCAAAGCGTCACGTACTACATCAAGCATGAAGTCGCCGGCTCGGATGCCGTGCCGGTAGAGGACTCGGCCCTGGTCTATCCCGATGCCACGGGAACCTACGGGTACCAGGTGCTCCGTGAGTCGACCGTCCCCGAGACCGAGCGCGAGAAGTATGCCAAGGAGTTCGAGGTCGAGACGATCCTTCTGATGGAGACCGTGACCTTTACCTTTAAGCTCAACATCGGCAGCGACCTCTACGATGCGAACGGAGATCTTCGCAGCGCCGACGAGCTCGCGCGTGAATTCGCGATATACCAGACTCTGCATACCGCGGGCGGCGCCACGGACGACATAAAGCTTTCGCAGATGCTCGACGACGGCTTTGCCACGGCGACATGGGATGCCGACGGCGACGGCGTGCTCACCATGCGCTTGCCGCTGTACTACGTTGACGGTACGCCCAACGTATACAGCCTGGTGCAGGAGAGCCGCGACACCACGACTGTCGATGGCACCTGGGGCACGCTCAAAGACACCTACCAGGTCTGGTACGACAACTCTGCAACCGTCTCGTATGGCTCGAGGACCGATGCCGCCTACAGCGGTGGCACCGTCACTATCACCCACGCGGGCACCACCAAGTATTCGAGCACCAAGAAGTGGCTCGACACCGATGCGTCCGATCGCCCCGCCACCACCTATACGCTGTGGCGCTATGCCGACGACGGCACGTCCGACTGGAGCCGTGCGGCCCAGGTGAGCGTGGGCGGCTCGTTTGTTGAGTTCACCATCAGCGCCGCGGACAACCAGGCCGCGGGCGCCGAGGGCATCGACTTGGGTGCCAAGCTCAAGGAAGCGCTCGGCGACAACGCGCTTCCCAAGTACGACCCCAACGGCTACCCCTATATCTATGCGCTGCGCGAGGATGCGCCCTCGGGCTATGAGCGCCTGTACGGCAGCGCCGTCGTGACGGATACCTCGAGCGCCGACTATGGCTCGGTGAAGAAGGGTACCGACACCAAACCCAACTACTACGAGGTGGACGGCACCACCACCGCCAACGCTACCGTGGCCAAAGAAACGCGCCCCTCGGGCGATCGTGGCGTGTACAACGACGGAACGCTCATCAACCGCCGCACCGATACGGTTACGCCCACGGCCACCAAGACCTGGATCTGCGGCAGCTACCAGGATCAGCTCAAAGACGTAAAGGCCACCTTCACCCTCAAGCGCCTGCTCAAATCGCATGCGACCAAGGACGATGACGGCAACTGGGTTCCCAACGGCGACACCTACGAGTCGGGCGATCCCATCGGCTGGTCCGATATCGGCGTAACGAAGGAGCTGTCCGGGTGGAATGCCGAGAGCCTTTCCAAGGAGCTCACCGCCGGGGGCCTGCCGCGCTACGACGCCGAGGGCAACGAGTACGTGTACCGCTGGTTCGAGACCAACGTCGAGAGCGATACCGAAAACAAGGTATGGGTGCTGCCCGGCGCCGACGGGAGCGTCGACAGCTTCCTCATCAACTTCACCGACGAGAACGGCGCCGAGGACCCCGTGTGGTTCAACGTGAGCACGGCCGTCGACGCCAAGACCGGTGCTACGACCATCACCAACCGCTACGAGAGCACGGCGAACGCAAGCATCGATAAGTACTGGGCAAAGCTCGACGAGAACGGCGATGCCGTTACCGACGAGAGCGGAAAGATCGTCTATGAGCAGGCGGATGCCACGTGGGGCAGCGCTATCACGGTGAGCCTGGTGCAGACAGGCACCTCGGGATCCAAGACCGTCGGCACCTTTACGCTCGACGGACGCGTCGACGCCACGCCGACCGCGTTCTCGATCGACGGCACGTATGCCCAGTACCAGGAGACAAGCGCCTGGCACATGGAGTTCACCGATCTCCCCAAATACAACGAGAGCGGCTCCAAGTACACCTACATGGTGTTCGAGGGTGCGGGCAACTACCATTCGGATAGCTCGTACAATGCCGAGACGAACGCCACCACGGTGTACAACCGTCCCTCCACGGGAGACGAGAGCACGCGTCTGAACGTCACCAAGAGCTGGACCGATGGCGGCAACACGTCGTCGCGCGTCCCGGTGAAGGTGGGCGTCTATGCCAAGCACGACATGGCGAGCTCCGACGGCAAGGTGAGCTATGCCGCCGATCAGCTGATCACGACTGCGACCCTTAACGCCTCCAACGGATGGTACGCCGAGGTCTATGTGGCCATCGGCGGGCTCGATGCGGGCGCCGACTCCAAGGACCTCTATATCCGTGAGCTGGGCAACGGCAAGGCGGGTTCCGAGGCCTCGACGGTCGTCACGCGCGACGAGGCCCTGCAGGATACCGAGACCTATGGTGATGCGCTGCGCAACTGGGGCGAGACGAACAGCAAGAATGCGTACAACGAGCGCATGTTCACGGATGCGGACGCTGCCTCGCAGGGGTTCTGCTACGAGGTGACCTACGGCTACAACTCGACGCTCAACGCCTTTGAGGTCAACAACCGCAGGCTCGGCCAGGTCTGGCTCAAGATCGACAAGGAATGGCAGGACTCCGGCCACGAGGCGGGCTCGCGTCCCGCGTCGTATTTCACCGTCGGTACGGCGTCCTCCGGTGACGTCTCGTTCGAGGTGGGGGATGACGGCGTCATCTACGCGCAGGTGACGGGCGGCAACAAGCTCGCGCTCTATACCTACGACACCGAGGACGACGCGGCGGAGGAGCTTTTGCCCCTTACGGCGGATGCGGCCACGGTTTCTGCCGACGGCTTGTCGCTGCGCATTAAGATCGATACCGCAACCGACAACACGAGCTATCCGGTGGTGTCGCTCCCCAAGTACAACCGGTACGGCGGCATCATCGAATACACGGTCGCCGAGGGCATGTCCAATGCCGGTGATTACACGAGCTCCAACACCGATACGAGCGAGGGCTTTGATTCGGAGTGGCACTTTAAGGACACGCTTAACTACACCTTCACCAACACGCGCTCGGGAACCAAGGACGTCACCTTCTGCACGCGTTGGTACGACGATTACGTTAAGAGCGAGCTCGGCCAGCGCCCCGACCTGTTCCTCACGGTCTACAAAACCGTCTACGACTACAACACCGATGGCAGCCTCAAGACCGATGCGGACGGCAAGCCCGTGGTGCTTCGCTACGACGTGGTGACCGGCTACGAGAACTATCGCTGGCGCGCGACGTCTTCTGAGACCTCGGCCGGCGTCACCAACGAGCAGGCGACGATCAAGAACCTGCCCAAGTACGACGGACACGGCAAGGAGATCTTCTATTACGCCGTGGCGAGCCTTAACGTGAGTGCATCGGTGCTCAAGAGCCTCGACTACACCGATCCGTGGATCACCACCGCGCTCAACGCCGACGCCACGGCCTACGAGCAGGGCAACAAGATCTGGGATGAGCACAACGAGAGCGATCCCGAGCGCACGCACGTGGCCGATACATGCGAGGTGGCGTCGAGCACCGCGGTGCGCGAGGACGGTACGTTCAACTTCGGTATCAGCTCCAAGGTGGCGGCCGACGGCATCAAGCTGTGGAAGGACTTGCCCACCAACTTTGCCGTGTCCGACCTGCCCCATATCTCCATTTACCTTCAGCGTCGTCTGGCGGGGAGCTCCACGGCCTGGTCGCGCCCTACGTTCGTCAAGGATTCGAGCGAGCTGGGCTACAGCGTCAAATCGAGCGATCTTGCCGATGCCGGCGGCAGCGATGTGGCCGACGGCAAGACCGTCGTGGCCTACACGAACGATCTCACGCCCGTCTCGACCAACCGCTACAAGTTCGCGCTTTCCTACTACGGCAAGAACGGTGTCGATGCGAGCGGCAATGCCACGGGTGAGGCCGGTGCGACCGAGCTTCCCAAGTACGATGAGAACGGCCGCCGCTACGAGTACCGCGCGATCGAGGTGGTCGATGGCCTGATCGACAAGGCCGGCGGCTTTGAGATCGAGGAGCTCAACGGGTGGGACACATCCCAGACGGGCGATCCCGATAACGTCTACGTGTCGACCATGGGCTCGGGTGCCTATTCCTTTACCAACACGTACGGGCCCGAGACCGGCAAGCTCACGGTCAAGAAGATCTACAACAAGGTCGACACGGACGACACGCTGCCCGACACCACCTTCTCGCTCTACCGCTATTACGTGAAGGGCGACGGCACCAAGAGCGCGTCGGCGCGCGTGGCGCAAAAGACGCTCAAGGCGTCCGATCTTTCGGACGGCGTGGGCGAGCTCACGTTCACCGATGTTGAAAAGTACGCGCCCAACGGCGACTACTGGGTCTACTACGTGGTGGAGACGGGTGTCGATGGCTACGAGACCACGGTGGCGCTCGGCGATGTTGCGGCGGGCGGCGATGGCTATAAGGCCGCAGCTGCCGACGATGCGGTGACGGGCGGCAAGCGCTCGGCCGATTTGGCGAGCGTGGGCAAGACCGAGGGCGCGGACGGCGCGACGGTCTACACCGCGCCCACGACGACACCGATTGCCGACGATGAGACGCCCGATGTGACGTTCAAGAACACCTACACGCCGCAGAGCATCTCGATGGGTGGCACCAAGATCTGGCTCGATCAGCAAAACGTCGCAGGCACGCGCCCGACCGGCGTTGAGATCACGCTCAAGCGCGCATACGCCGATGGCACCGCCGACGCATCGCTTACCGACGGCGTGGTGGAGCTGCAGACGAAGGATGCCACCGCTGCGAATTACCTGCAGTGGACCACGTCGGATACCGCTAACTGGACCTATACGATCTCGAATATCGAGATGTGGGCCCCCAACGGCAAGAAGTGGACCTACACGGTGTCCGAGAACGAGAGCTCTCTTGCGAGCACCGATTACTACATCGTGAAAAACGGCGGCAAGGCCACGGCGGCAGACGGAGCCAAACTGCCCGATATCTCCAATGGCCTCACGGTCGAGGTCACGCCCAAAAAGGTATGGCAGGGCGACGACGATGCCCGCTGGGCGCAGCGTCCGACCTTCTACTATCAGCTGCAGGCGCGCCTTGCCGGAACGAGCGGCGCCTGGACCGAGGCCGGCAGCCTCTTGAGCAACGGCTCCGCAACTGCTTGGACGCAGACGACGCTCGATGTGGGCGACGGCAAGACGCTCTCGGGCTACATGCTGCCGAGCGGCGGCTCGACCGTCGGCTTCCTTGAGCCCAACGAGCGCGGCAAAGACTGGACGGGCGAGACCTGGAAGTACCTGCCCAGCACGGTCCTGCGCGGCGATACGTCCTATAAGGTGGAGTACCGCGTGGTCGAGAAGTACCTGGTCTACGACAAAGACAGCGCAACTCCTACTGTGGTCGAGCTCTCCGGTCCCGACTCGAGCGGAAGCTATGGCGATGCGGGCTACTACCCGTACAACCCGACTGTGAGTACCCAGAGCAGCACGGACGGCGCCAAGACCATCTACACCTCGACCATGACGAATACGCTCACGGCGATGAGCCTCGCGCTCACCAAGACGTGGGACGATCAGGAGAACGCTTGGCACACGCGTCCCGGAACCTCGGCCACGAGCGACACTTGGTCGGTTCAGTATGCCCTGCAGCGCAGCACTGATGGCGGTGCCAGCTGGAGCTGGGTCACCACGTACGGCGGCGGCAACGTGACGGATGCCACGGCGCTGAACGAAGACGGCACCTTTAACGCAAAGCTCCGCACGGTGGTCTTGCAGGGCGTTGGCGAGAGCGCGAGTACGACGCTTTCGAACCTGCCCGCGAGCGACACCGCGGGGCATCCCTATACCTATCGCATGGTGGAGCGTGTGACGGGCTCCTACAGCGCATCGGGCATCGAGATCGCGGACGCCACGAAGACGGTCGCGGGAGGCACGGTGCGCCTGGTGGCCGTGACCGCCAGCTCGAGCGCGGACGGCGCGGCACCAAGCGCCCTGTTCACTAACTCGCTCAATGCCGTCAAGGTGAGCGGCACCAAGGTGTGGGACGATGCTGGATCGGGTCTTGCGCCCGCCTTTGCCGATGCGGAGACAGCGGTGAGCCTGCGTCTTGAGCGCTCGACGGACGGCAGCAACTGGGTCGCCGCAACCAAGGCGGATGGCACGGCCGCGCAGGCTGCGTGGAGCAAAACCGACGACACGCATTGGGCATTCACCTTTAGCGACCTGCCCAAATCCGATCAGGCGGGCGTGACCTACCGGTATCGTGTGCTCGAGACCGGCGCAGGTTCCAACGGCTTTATCGCCACCTACGGGGATGACGCTTCGGTCGACGAGGCGACGGGTGACGTTGCCGCCGAAACCATCACCAACACAGCCACCAAGTTCACGCTGAACAAGATCGGCGATGCTACGACCGGCTCTGCCGGCGAGGCGCTTAACGACGTGACGCTCAAGGTCCGTGCGAACGGCAAGACCTACGGCATCTGGATGCGCGATGCGAACGGTAACGTCTCGACCTACGTGAGCCAGGCGGGCGTGCCCGAGGGCGATAACGCCGAGAGCAACCTGAGCGCGTACGTCAGCATGGCGGGCGATGCCGCGGGCTACCTCGTGGGCATTCCGGCGGGTACGTACAGCATCCACGAGTCGAAGGTGCCGGCGGGCCACGTGCGCGCAAGCGACGTCACGCTGGTCATCAAGGCGGACGGTACGGTGACGGCTGCGGGCAAGAGCCTTGCCGGTGACGTGCCGACGGCGACTGTCACCGACGAGGTGTTCCGCGGCAATGTGGAACTTGCCAAGTACTTTAAGCACAACGGCACCAAGAACTATCTCGAGGGCATGACGTTCGACCTTTACAAGTGCGACGACGCTGCCGGCTCAAACCCGGTGCGTGTGGCCACGGGTATCTCGACGGTCACGCGTAGGGACGCTGCCGGCCGGAACTACAGCTGGGCGACCAAGGTCGATGCCTGCAAGGTGATCTATGACGTCGACGCGACCACGGGCGTATCGGTCCTGGGCAAGTACTTCGTGGACTCCATGGACGGCCTGCCGTACGGCTACTACTTCTTTAAGGAGACGGGCATCTCGCCTTATGTGGTTGAGTCCCAGGCCACCAAGGTCTTTAAGATCCAGGGCTCCGACGGTACGAGCGAGAAGAAGCAGAGTGCCTATAGCTACGAGGAGTTCGAGAACACCGAGTTCAACGCGGCAGCTCAGCTCACCAAGGTCGACTCCGAAACGGGTGCGGGCGTGAACGGTGCCACGTTCACGCTTGAGTACTGGGCCGAGGGCGTCGATACCGCAGAGGCCGCGAGCCTGACCTGTGAAGTCAAGTCGGGGAAGAACTATGCCTTTGCGGCCATGATGGGCAAGGTCGAAACCACGGCTGATGCCATGGCAGACGGTCAGCTCGAACTGACCGGCCTCAAAAAGGGCAGCTATCGCCTGACCGAGACGTCCAACACAGGCTATGACGTGGGCGCGGGAGATGCGGCCACGGTTGCTGAGTGGACGATTGACGACGACGCTCAGGAGCACGGTATCGACCTCGGAACCGATGAGGACGTTACGTGGACCAACGCTTCTTTTAAGAGCGGTGGTATCGCCAATACGCCGCTGCACGGTTCCGTCTCGCTCAAGAAGGTTTCGAGCGAGGACTCCCAGAGCGCGCTCGATGGAGCTGTATTCAAGTTGCAGAAGAAGGAGGGCGATAGCTGGGTTGCAGTTGCCGGCGCGGATAAGCTGACGACAGGCGTGACCTATGAGGCCACGGTTGACGCGAACGGCTCCATCACGGGGGTCGTCAAGGCGGCCGACGCTACGGGTTCGGGCACCATCCTGCTCTCCAACCTGCCGTGGGGCACGTATCGCTTTGTCGAGGACACGCCGACCGCGGGTTACGTGATCGGCGGAGATGGCACGTGCACGACCGACAGCATCTCCATCGACGCACAGAATGTCGCCGCAACGCAGACGACGCCTTTGGCGCTCACCGCTACCAACGACCCGAGCGATCTTGAGCTCTACAAGACCAACGGATCGGGATCGACCAAGCTCTCGGGCGCGACCTTTACGGTCGAAGGCGATTTTGCGGGCGGTCATGCGATCAAGACGCTCGTGACGGCTGCGGGTACCGGTAAGGCCGAGCCTGAGAGCGAGGGCGATGTCCTCGCCGGCCAGATGGTCATGGGCAACATCTACACCATCACCGAGACGGTGGCGCCCGCGGGTTATACGGTCGAGCCCTCGACCGCGGTCCTCAAGGTCAAGCTCGAGGCGACTGGCGCGCTTTCCGTGGTGGGCGCGACGCCCAGCGGCTGGACGCTTTCCACCGAGGGCGGCGTAACGAAGGTCTCCAAGAGCGACGAGCTGAGTTCGGTGTCGATTCTCAAGCGCGACGCAGAGAACAACCCGCTTTTGGGTGCGAGCTTTACCGTGAGCGGCAAGATCGTGGACGGTGCGACCGCTACGCAGGGCTCGATCACCGTGACGCCCGAGGGCGACAACGCGATCGCGAGCCTTGAGGGCAAGCTCGTGGTGGGTGAGACCTACACCGTGAGCGAGACCGTCTATCCGCTAGGGTACGCCAAACTGCCCGACGTGCAGGTAAAGGCCCTTGCCGACGGCAAGCTGGCGTTTGTGAGCGAGAGCCATGACGGCTGGAGCCTTGACGAGAACGGTCACGCGCTGGTTGCCAAGGACACGGCCGTGAACTTTGCGCTCAAGAAGACGGATGCCGACGGCAATGCGCTTGTGAACGCGACCTTTAGCGTGGAGGGCACGTTCATCGACGATGCCGCAGCGGCTACCGCCTCCGATACGACGCGCGACTTCGCTGTGTCGTCGGCATCGACCGACAAGGGAACGGCGCGGGTGGAGGGTGTACTCGCCGAGGGTACGGCCTACACCGATGCCGATGGCGCCGCACGCACCGCTTCTGGCGACTACATCGTGAGCGAGAAGACGGCGCCCTATGGCTACGTAAAGAGCACTGAACGCTTCGCCATCCATGTGGCCGCGGACGGCACGGTCACGGCGGCGTCTGTTGCTGGCGTGGATAACGGTGCGAGCTACGAGCTTGCCGCCGATGCCAAGACCCTTACGCTCAAGGACGAGCCGATCGCGCTTGACTTCAAGAAGGTGAATGCGGCGGGCGATGAACTCGACGGCGCGCGCTTCGATATCACCGGGCGCTTTGCCAACGCCGCGGGTGAGCTGAAGGCCGAGGAAACGCTCTACAGCCAGAGCTGCACGGAGCTCGCGAACCTCAAGTTCGCCCAGGGCCAGACCTATACCATCAAGGAAGTGTCGGCTCCTGCCGGCTACAAGATCATCGGCGATAAGCACACGGGTGACACGGCGACCTTCACGGTGGGCGAGAACGGTGCCATCACCGAGGTCGCGGGCGCTACGGCGAATTCTTATGCGCTGGACGATGACGGCCTCACGCTCAAGGCGGTCGATGAACCCATCACGCTTGCCGTGACCAAGAAGAGCGAAGACGGCAAAGCGCTTTCCGGTGCGACCTTCAAGCTCGTGCCTTATGAGGGCACCTTCGCTGACGGCATCACGACCGAGCTCAAGATCGTGACGGACGAGACCGGTGTGGCCCAGGTGCCCGAGGCTCAGCTCGTCGGCGGGGAGAGCTATATCCTCAGCGAGGAGACCGCTCCTGCGGGTTACCAGCAGATAACCGGTTCGTATTGGTTCTCGATGGGTAAAGACGGTCTGGTCAGCGGGTTCTACTCCGATACCAGCGCCAATGGCACGATCAAGATCAACGCCAACGGCCTCCAGATCGATGTGACCGACAAGATCGTGCCGTTCGACCTTGTTAAGTACAGCAGCGAGGGCTTTGACGAGCAGGATGCCACGGGCACGCCGCTTTCCGGCGCGACCTTTAGTGTGACGCCCGCGGATGGCTACGCGTTTGCCGACGACAAGACCGATCCCATCTCCTTCACCACAGGGGAAGACGGGCACGGCGGTAGTGCCGAGCTCACGGGTAAGCTCGTGGTGGGCAGCCACTATCTCATCCACGAGACCCAGGCGCCCGAGGGCTACAAACTCGTTGCCGGTGCGCTCGAGGTTGTTGTGAGCGAGGACGGTTCGCTTATCGCGACGGGCGAGATCCCGGCCGCCTACCAGATGACCTCTGACGGTACGCTCGCGGTGTTCACGGGTGATGTGACCAACGACCCCACGCGCCTTGTGGTGCGCAAGGTCTCGTCCGAGAACGCGCTGCTCGGGCTCGCCGGTGCTACGTTCACGCTCGAGCCGGTCGACGACGGTACTTTTGCCGACGGATCCACCGAGGCCAAGACCGTGACCACGAGCGGCAACCAGGGCGAGAGCGATAACGGTGCGGATGCCGACGAGGGCGTCGTTACCGGTTGGGCTGAGTTCGACCGCGCGCTGCTGCGTGCGAACGGCATGACGGTCTACGAGCTCACCGAGACGGTGGCTCCCTGGGGCTATACGCGCTCGAGCTATAAGCTGCGCTTTACCGTTGCCACGGACGGCACCGTGACGCCGCTCGATGCAGATGAGGCCGCGGTTGCGGGCTATGCGGTGACTGACGACGGGTTCTTTACCGTGACCGCTGCCGATGCGCCGACGAACATCACCGTCAAGAAGGCTTCGCAGGACGGCGAGGCACTTGGCGGGGCAACGTTTGAGCTTGCGTGCGCCGAGGGCGAGAACGAGGACGGCGAGGCCAATCACTTTGCCAGCGGTTCGAGCACGGATGTCAAGTCGCTGACGACCGGTGAGGACGGCACGCTCGCCATCGCGGGCGAGCTCGTTGCCGGCAACACCTACACGCTCACCGAGACGGCATCTCCCGATGGTTACGGGCTCATCACGGTGAACGGCAGTACCGAGGAGGCGGCCTTTACCTTTACGGTCAAGGCTGACGGTACGATCGAGAAGGTTTCCGGTACTGACGCCTATGCGGTCGGCGACGATGGTGTATCCATCGAGGCTACCGATACCGTGATCGACCTGCGCCTGCAGAAGCTCGCGAGCGACGAGGCGGATGCCTCTGCAATGGCGGGTGCTGTCTTTAGCGTGACGCCCGAGGGCAAGGGGTCGACCTTTGCCGGCGGCGCCACGGAGGCTATCGTGCTCACGACCGGCAAGCGCGGATTCACCGAATCGCTCGCCGGCAAGCTCGTGGCGGGAAGCGCCTATCGCGTGAGCGAGCTCGTTGCTCCTGCGGGTTACAAGCTGCTCGAACAGGACCTGGTTATCGCGGTTGCCGAGGACGGCAGCATCAACGTGGCGAAGGGCGACACCGCTGCCGCGCCTGCCGATGCAGCCACCGCTTGGAAGCTCACGAACGAGGACGGCGCCTATACGCTGAGCGCGACCGACGATGCCGTGCACGTGGAACTCTGCAAGGTTGACGAGGACGACACCACGCGCATCCTCGCGAACGCCGAGTTCACGCTGGAGGGTGCGTTTGCCACGGGCCGCGGTGGGACCAAGGACCAGACGCGCAAGCTCGTGACGGCGGCCGACGGTACGCTCACGGTGAGTGGCAAGACGGCGGACGACCTCCGCGACCTCGTGGCAGGGGAGACCTATACCCTCACCGAGACCAAGGCGCCCGAGGGCTACGAGTTCGACTCCACGCCGTTTGCCTTTACTGTGGGCACGGATGGCACCATCTCGGTTGCCAAGGGCCACAAGAAGCCGGCGAACGTCACGCTTGCCAAGGGTGCGGATGGCATAGCGAGGATTGTCGTGAGCAACAAGGTCGAGACTATCGAGCCCGCATCGAGCGACGCACAGAAGAAGGCATCGCAGAAAGCCTCGGCGCAGGGCCTGGTCGCCACGGGCGACTCCCAGCTGCTCGCTGTGAGCATCTGCGCCACGCTCGGTCTGCTCGCGATAGCCGAGGGCCTGCGAAGGCTCCGCTCAAGGTCGTAACCTTTCGACCTAAAACGTACTCACGTAACGTGTGAAACGAAGAGGGCCCGACTCGGATGCGTTCCGAGCCGGGCCCTTTGCTGTCGGGCGGAGATACGGGGGCGTGGAGACGTGCCGTTTGCTGGCAGTCCTGCTCGCCCGTGAGCTAGCAGCCCTTGACGTTCATGGCGCGCATGGCGTTGAGGATGGCGATGATAGCCACGCCCACGTCGCCGAACACGGCGAGCCACATGTTGGCGAGGCCGAATGCCGCGAGGGCCAGGATGATGAGCTTGACGCCGAGGGCGAAGACGATGTTCTGCCACACGATGCGCATGGTCTTGCGGGCGATGTGCATGGCATGTGCGATGTTGGAAGGTTTGTCGTCCATGAGCACGATGTCGGCAGCCTCGATGGCGGCATCCGACCCCATGGCGCCCATGGCGATGCCGACGTCGGCGCGGGTGAGCACCGGCGCATCGTTGATGCCGTCGCCCACAAAGGCGAGCTTGCGCTTGGCGTCCTCGCTGGCGAGCAGGCCCTCCACGCGCTCGACCTTGTCGGCGGGCAGGAGCTCCGCGTGGTATTCGCTGAGCCCGAGCTTGGCGGCCACGTCGGCGGCGACCTCCTCGCGGTCGCCCGTGAGCATGACGGTGCGGCGGATGCCGGCGGCCTTGAGCTCGGCGATTGCGGATGCGGCATCGTCCTTCACCACGTCGGCGATGACGATGTGGCCGGCGTAGGCGCCATCGACTGCCACGTGCAGGATGGTCCCCACGGTTTCGCAGGCGGGCACGGCAAGGCCGATCTGGGCCATGAGCTTGTCGTTGCCCACCAGCACCTTCTTGCCGTCGATGGTGGCCGTGACGCCGTGGCCGGCCTCGTTGCCCGAGTCGCTCACGCGCTTGGGGTCGAGCGCGCCGGCATAGGCCTCGCGCACGGAGACGGCGATGGGGTGGTCGGAGAAAGCCTCGGCGTGGGCGGCGAGCTCGATCAGGCTCTCTTTGGTAAAGGGCGCCTCGGGGTGCGTGGCGACGACCTTGAACTCGCCCTTGGTGAGCGTGCCGGTCTTATCGAATACCACGGTGTCGACCTCCGAGAGCGCCTCGAGGTAGTTGGAGCCCTTGACGAGCACACCGATCTTGGAGGCGCCGCCGATGCCGCCGAAGAAGCTGAGCGGCACCGAGATGACGAGCGCGCAGGGGCAGCTCACAACGAGGAAGGTGAGGCCGCGGAGGATCCAGTCGGCCCAGGCTCCGGTCACAGCGCCGCCGATGAGGGCGAGCGCCACGGCCGAGCCGGTGACGGCCGGCGTGTAGACGCGGGCGAAGCGCGTGATGAAGTTCTCGGTCCTGGCCTTCTTCTCGCTCGCGTTCTCCACGAGCTCGAGGATGCGGCTCACGGTGGACTCGCCGAAGGGCTTGGTGGTGCGCACGCGCAGCACGCCCGTCATGTTGATGCAGCCCGAGATGACCTCGCCGCCCGCCTCCACATGGCGCGGCACGGACTCACCGGTGAGCGCTGCGGTATCGAGCTGCGAGGTGCCATCGACCACGACGCCGTCGATGGGCACGCGCTCGCCGGGCTTGACCACGATGACGCTGCCCACGCCGACCTCGTCGGGGTCGACCTGCTCAAGCTCGCCGGCCCCGTTCTCGACGTTGGCAAAGTCGGGCGCGATATCCATCATGGCCGAGATGGACTTGCGGCTCTTGCCAACGGCGTATGCCTGGAACAGCTCGCCCACCTGGTAGAAGAGCATGACGGCGGCGCCCTCGGCCATGTGCGGCTCGGCGTCGGGGAAGAAGATCATCGCAAATGCGCCGATGGTCGCCACGGCCATGAGGAAGCTCTCGTCAAAGGCCTTGCCGCGGCGGATGTTGTTGAATGCCTTTTGGAGCACGTCGTAGCCGGCGATGAAGAACGGCACCAGGAACAGCGCAAAGCTCGCGTAGAGCGCGCCCAACTCGCCGAAGATCGCGGCGAGGGCGCCGAGCTCGTCTGCCGCATAGACCACGGCGAAGATGGCGAGCGCGAGCAGGATGCGATGGAGCTTGTGCTGCTGCGATTCCTTTTTGCGGCGCTTTTTCT
The DNA here is from genome assembly GCA_963603165.1 of Faecalibacterium prausnitzii. Classification (GTDB taxonomy): domain Bacteria; phylum Actinomycetota; class Coriobacteriia; order Coriobacteriales; family Coriobacteriaceae; genus Collinsella. Next base: position 17,184 of record CAVCLY010000015.1, on the reverse strand, counting down.
TTTTCTTCTTTGTTGCGTCGGTTGCCATGATTCCCTCCTGAATATGTGAACAACCATTCATATGTTTGCGGTGGAAAAGGCCGCAGGCGATGCGGCCTTGTGCCTCTTAGCGGATGATCTCGCAATCGGGCTCGGCGTCGGCGGTGAACTCCACCACGCGATCGAGGACCTCGTCGAATTCGGCGTCGTCGGCCTCGAGGGTGAGCTTTTGGGTCATGAAGTTCACCGAGACGGATTTGACGCCGTCGAGCTTGGCGAGCTCGTCCTGGAGCTCGCGGGCGCAGTTGGCGCAGTCGATCTCGTCGAGTTTGAATGCCTTCTTCATGATGGGGTCCTTTCCCAAATCGTTTACGGCGCATGGTGGCCGCGCTGGTACCGTGTTCGCGTTATTCGCAGATGTGGCTCATGCCCTGGTTGAGCATGGTGTACACGTGGTCGTCGGCGAGCGAGTAGAGGACGTTTCGGCCGTCACGGCGAAACTTGACGAGATGCGCGCTCTTGAGCGTGCGGAGCTGGTGCGAGACGGCCGACTGCGAGGTTTCGGTGGCCTCGGCGATGTCCGCCACGCAGAGTTCGCGGCCCATGAGCGTGTAGAGGATCTTGATGCGCGTGGTGTCGCTAAAGACCTTGAACAGGTCGGCGAGGTCGTAGAGCAGCTCCTCGTCGGGCAGGTCCTCGGGCGAGCACTGCGTCTGGAGATGGCCCTCGGGCATATCGCTCATGTCGATCTCCCTTCATATGAACAATCGTTCATGTGTATCGACACCTATAATATGAACGTATGCTCATATGTCAACAGCGTTCTTGGATTTTTACGCGAGCGAAGGGGCGCGCTGGCCAAACGGCGGGGTGGCTCAAGTAGCTAGATGCTCGCGAGCTCCTCGGGGGAGAGCGATTTATGGGTCCAGACGATCTCGGTGATCTCTTCGGGCGCCTCGGGGCAGCCCTTCGAGAGCCAGAGCCAAAAGACCGAGGTGATGCCCGAAAACAGCATCTCGCGCCCGTAATCGTCGCGCTCGATGCGCAGTTCGAGCCCGCGGGCGGCGGCGCTTTTCTCAAAGAGCTCGCCGATCAGCTCCTTTACAAAGTCCTTGAGGCGCGTGTCGCTGCCGTTGGCCGTGAGCGCGGCGATGAACGCGTAGTTCTCATACACATAGGTGAGGCAGGCGACGACGCGCTCCTTGGCAAAGAGCTCGCAGGTATCGTCGCTCGCTTCGGGGGCCTTGCGTGCGAGGACCGCCGCGGTCTCGCCGGTGCCCTCGCCGTCGCCGAGGACGATCTGCGTGAGTGTGTCGGCCAGGCGCTGGATCTGCTGGTCCATGAGGTCGAACTTGTCGGTGTAGTGCGCGTAGAACGTGCCGCGGTTGATGCCGGCCACGCGGCAGACGTCGCTTACGGTCATGCCCGCGAGTCCCTTTTGCGGGAGCAGCTCGGTGAGGGCGCAGCGGATCTTGGCCTCGGTCTTGGTGGTTCGCTTGGCTGCCATACGCGCCTCTTCTGCTCGGTTCAATTTGTCAAATCGTCTTAAATCAACACTGTGTACGGTTTTGATTATTGAAGTTGCCCATCTCGATTATTACGCTGAATGCAACTTAAATCAACAACGTGTTGTTTTAGCAAAACGCGGGTGTCCCAACCGGCGCGACCGCGCTGGGTCGATGGGCCGAACAGGGAGATGCCATGGCATTTATCGAGATAAAGAACGAATCCAAGCGCTACAAGATGGGCGAGACCGTCATCTGCGCCAACGACCGCGTGAGCTTTGAGGTGGAGCGCGGCGAACTCGCCATCGTGCTCGGCACCTCGGGCGCGGGCAAATCGACGGTGCTGAACATCCTCGGCGGCATGGACACCTGCGACGAGGGGTCGGTCGTCATCGACGGCTCGGACATCACTCAGCGCGATGCCATGGGTCTTACGCGCTACCGCCGCGACGACGTGGGCTTTGTGTTCCAGTTCTACAACCTGGTGCAAAATCTCACGGCCAAGGAGAACGTGGAGCTCGCGAGCGAGATCGTGCGCGGCGCGATCGACCCGGTCCGCGCGCTCGAGATGGTGGGCCTTTCAAACCGCATCGACAACTTTCCGGCGCAGCTCTCGGGCGGCGAGCAGCAGCGCGTGGCCATCGCCCGCGCTGTGGCCAAGAACCCAAAGATCCTGCTCTGTGACGAACCCACGGGTGCGCTTGACTACAATACGGGCAAGCAGGTGCTGCAGATTCTGCAGGATATGAGCCGCAAGCACGGATCGACCGTGATCATCGTCACGCACAATTCCGCGATCGCGCCCATCGCCGACCGGGTGATCCGCATGCACGACGGTCGCGTGACGAGCGTCGACATAAATCCGCACCCGCAGGCCATCGCGGATATCGAGTGGTAGGGGGGGCGGAGATGGCTCAAATGTCCAAGAAGATGCTCTGGCGCGACATACGCCTGACGTTCAAAAAGTCGCGCGCGCGGTTCGTCTCGATCGCGGCGCTCATCGCCCTCGGCTCGTTCGCGCTCGTGGGTCTCAAGGTCGCCGGTCCCGACATGCGGAGCACCGCCGAGCACTATGTGGGAAACCTTGCCTCGGCCGACATCACCGTCATCGGCTCGATGGGCATCGACGATGACGACGCCGCGCAGATCAAAAAGGCGTCCGGAGCCGATACCATCGAATTCGGCTATCTCAAAGACGTGAGCATCCGCAACACCGACGACGCCGTGCGCGTGTACTCCATGCCCAAAAAGATCTCGGAGTTCGAGCTCGCGAGCGGCCGCATGCCGAGCGCGCGCAACGAGATCGCCGTCGATGCCGAGACGGCAAAGGACTATCCGGTGGGCTCGACCATCAAATTCACCGAGAAGGCTTCGGCGGGCGGTGCCAAGTCGCTCGTGCGCCACAGCTTTTGCGTGGTGGGCGTGGTCAACTCATCCGAGATCCTCTCGAACCTCAACCGCGGCATGACGCAGACCGCCTCGGGCGACCTCAAGGGCTATGCCGTGGTGTGCGAGAGCGCGTTCAACGTTGACTACCACATGGTCGCGCGCCTCTCTTATACCGATACTCAAGGTCTCGACCCGTTTAGCGAGGAGTATCTCAGCCGTGTGAAGGCGCATAAGAAGAACCTCGAGAAACTGCTCAAGAACCAACCCGAGCATCGTCTGGCCGCCGTGCGCGCCGAGTACCAAGACGCCATCGACGATGGCGAGGAAGAGATTCAGGCTGCCAAGACCGAGCTCGCCGACGCCAAGGACACGCTCGACGACGCGGCACGTCAGATCGCGGACGCCCACGCGAGCATCACCGATTCGGAGGATCAGCTCGTCTCCGCCGCCAAGCAGCTTGCGGACGGGCAATCCCGGCTCGATAGCGCATGGTCCAAGCTCGAGAGCGGCAAGAAGACGCTCGACGAGAGCCGCACCAAGCTCTCCGCGAGCGAGACCCAGCTCAAGAGCGCCAAGACGCAACTTGCGAGCGGTTGGTCGGAGTACAACGCCAAGGCCGCGCAGCTCGCAAGCGCGCAAGAACAGTACGCGGCCAAACAGCAGGAGTACGAGACGGCCGTTGCCGCCGCACCCGCGCAAAAGCAGCAGCTCCAGGCGGGGATTGACCAGTGCACGGCAACGATCGCAGACCTCAACACCAAGCTCGAGGCTATAAACTCCGGTCTTACGCAGGTGAGTGCCGCAATCGAGGCCGCTGAGCAGGATCCGAACTTCGATAAAGAGAATCCGGGCGAAGAGTACCGGGCGCTCGTTGCCCAAAAGGCCGAGCTCGAGGGTCAAAAGACCCAGATCGAGAGCGGCATCGAGTCCGCCGAGAGCAAGCAGAGCGAGCTTGCCGCCACGCTCGAGAGCATCGATACCAAGCTTGCCGCAGCCAAGCAGAAGCTCGACGAGAGCGCGCAGCAGATCGGCGCCTCGGCCTTACAACTCGCCGCCGCCAAGAAGACGCTCGATGCCAAGCAGGCCGAGTACGACCGCGGCTACGTCTCCTACCAGGCGGGTGTTACCGCCTACAACGAGGGGCTCAGCACCTACTACACGGGCCTTGCGAGTTGGCGCAGCTCTGCCGCCACGCTTGCCTCCAAGCGCGGCGAGTACGAGTCGGGCAAGGCAAAGATCGAGGAGGCCAAGGCTACCCTCGCCGATAAGGAGTCCGAGTACCAGGACGGTCTGGCAGCCTATAACGAGTCCGCGCCCGAGGCCGAGCAGAAGATCGCCGATGCCGAGGACGACCTGGCCGACGCCAAAGAAACGCTGGCAGAGCTCGAGTGCCCGACCTATAGCGTCTACAACCGCCGCGAGATCCCGGGTGCCGAGGGCTACAAGACCTACGACTCGGTCTCCGAGATCGTCGACTCGCTCGCGAACATCTTTCCGTACTTCCTCTATCTCGTGGCGGCGCTCGTGGCCTCTACCACCATGACGCGCATGGTCGACGAGGAGCGCATCAACGCCGGCACCCTCAAGGCTCTCGGCTACTCCGATGCGGACGTGGAGAAAAAGTTCGTGGTCTACGGCCTGGCCGCGGCGCTCGTGGGTTGCACCGTCGGCGCTGTGCTCGGCCATACGCTCCTGCCCTATATCGTCTACGGCGCTTACGCGGCCAAGTTCACCATGCCCGCCATAGAGCTGCACTTTTATCTGCCCGTGACGCTTGCCTGCTACGCGCTCGCCGTTCTCGCGGCCGTCGTGCCCGCGTGGCTCGCCGCCCGCAGCGAGGTCGCCGAAAAGCCGGCCGCGCTCCTTTTGCCCAAGCCGCCCGCCAGCGGCTCCAAGGTCCTGCTCGAGCGCGTGGGCTTTGTCTGGCGCCGTCTGAGCTTTACCGGCAAGGTCACCGTGCGCAATCTCTTTCGCTACAAAAAGCGCGCGGCGATGACGATCTTCGGCGTGGCGGGCGCCGTCGCTATGCTCTTCGCGGGCTTTTCGGTACAGCACTCCATCAGCGGCATCGCTGCCAAGCAGTTCGGCGAGATCATCGGTTACGACCTGATCGTCGCCGAGAACTCGCACGTGAACGCGAGCGAGCGCGCCCAGATCGACAGCCTGCTCAAGAGCAGCTCGGTCAAGAGCCATGCCTCCGCCACCTACGAGTCGCTTACCAAGGCCGCCGGCTCCAAGGGCGACGAGCAGGAGCTCACCCTGCTCGTTCCGAGCGACGTCAAGGAGTTCTCGCGCTACATGGACCTGCGCGACCGCGCGAGCGGCAAGGCGCTCTCGCTCACGGGGGACGGCGCGGTGATCTCGGAGCGCTTTGCGAGCCTCTGCGGCCTCTCGGTGGGCGACACGCTCACCTTTAAAGATGCGGAGGGCACCGAGCGCGAGGTGCGCGTGGACGGCATCTGCGAGATGTACATGAACCACTTTATGTTCATGGGCAAGCGCACCTACAAAAAGGTCTTTGGCAAGACCGCCACGGCCAATGCCCAGCTGGTGTGCCTGCGCAACAACTCGCTCAAAAAGACCCAGCACATGGCCGCTCGGTTCGTGGCGCTCGACGGCGTTGAGGGCGTGGTGCAGTCGACCATGATCATCAACCAGGTCAACGTGATCGTGGCCTCGCTCAATAAGATCATGGGGATCCTGATCCTCATCGCGGCGCTCCTCGCCATCGTGATCCTCTTCAATCTCGTGACCATCAACGTGAGCGAGCGCATCCGCGAGCTCTCGACCATCAAAGTGCTCGGGTTCTTTCCCCGCGAGGTGTCGATGTACATCTACCGCGAGACCATCATCCTCTCGGCCATCGGCGTTCCCGTGGGCTGGGCGTTCGGCCGGGTGCTGCAGCTCTACATCATCAACGCCGTGCCGCCCGAGCAGGTGATGTTCAGCCCCGAGTGCGGACTCGCGTGCTTTGTCGTGCCCGTGATCGTGGTCGCCGCGGTCGTGGCGGCGCTCTACTTTGTGGTCAAGCACCGCCTGCGCACCGTCGACATGCTCGAGGCATTGAAGAGCGTCGACTAGCCGCGCGAACGGCGGGCGTCCATTAAGCAGGGGAGTACCCCATGTCGACATGGGGTACGTGCTGCCCGCTCTCGACAGCTAACCCGTTACCGACGAGGCGTAGCTGTTGATGTCCACGCCGGCGTTCACGCGCACGCGGGGGAGCTGCGCGGGGTCGTCGCCGATCTTGGCCCAGGCGTTTACGGTGGTGAACCCGCAGGCGATCCCGGCCTTTTTAACGGCCTCCACGCCCGCCTCGGGCACATCGCCGAACGGGTAGGCAAAGGCGTTGTTGGCCTGGAGCTCCTCGGCCTCCTTTTGCAGGTCCTCGAGGATCTGGTCGGTGGTCATCGACGTCATGAGGCCGCCGTGGCCCGAGCTGCCGCCACCCTGGTGCATCTTGTAGGAGTGCGACTCGTACTCAACGTAGCGGCTGCGCTTGCTCACCGAGTTGCCCTGGTCGTACATGCCGATGCAGAACGACGTCACCGGCACCTGGTACTTTTCGATCACGGGGATGCCGTGGTCCAAAAAGCCGGCCGCCGCGTCGTCAAAGGTGAGCACGATGCTCTTGGCGGGCAGGCTGTGCGTGCCCTCAACGAACGCCTTGACCTCCTGGAACGACGCGAAGTAGAAGTTGTTCGAGGTGAGATAGGCGAGCTGCTCGTCGAGTGCGGCGGTTGAGATGTTGTTGGCGTCGTAGGTCTGCGAGGTGTCGCCGTCCTCGTGCACGTCGTGGTACATGAGGATGGGGATGCCGTTCTGCTGCTTGTCCATGGAGTTCACGACCTCGACCGTGCGCTCGATGCTCGCGCGGTGCCCCGTGGAGTCCGAGACGGAGTAGGTCACGGTGTAGGTTCCCGCCTTGGACGTGTCGACCGTGCCCGTGGTCTCGATCTTGTTGTTGAGGATGCCGTCGGTGGGCTCGGCCGCGTGGGCCCCGGCCTCGAGATACTCCTCGCCCTTGAGGACGATGGTGTGCTCGCTGCCGTTCACGCCCATGACGATCTCGCCGGGGTCGTCGGTCGCGGTCGAGGCGGCGTCTGTGCTCTCGCCGCTCTCGGTGGCGCTGCTCTTTGAGGACGAGTCTGCTCTGGTCGCGGTCTCGGTGCTCGAGCTGCCGCTCCCGCCGAGCAGGTGCATCGCGAGCGCAGCGCCGCCGCCAATGAGCGCGAGGAGCACGACGATGCCGACGATGAGGCCCGCGCGGTTCTTGCGTTTGGGCTCAGGGGATGCGCCCCGGCGCCCCTGCGCGTAGCTGCTGGGGGCCACGGTGCGGGTGTATTGCGGGGCGGTCGCGCGGTTTGCGCGCGCACGGCCTGCTGCCTGGCTGCCGTACGGCGCGCGGGACGCAGGCTGCTGCGGGCGGCGCGCGCCGGTGCGGTTGGTTGCAGACGTGCCATCGGCGCGGCGGTAGTGCGCGCCCCGGTTGTCGCGGTTTGCGGGCATATGGGCTCCCCCTTATTGGAAGATGCATCAGGCGATGCGTCGAAAAACTGCTGTCTCGCTATTGTAGCGCGATGCCGTATGGGCCGCTTACTGGGCGAACATCTCCTTGCGCGCGAACTCGGCCTGCACGGTGCGGAGCATGAGGTCGGTGTCGTCGAGGCCCAGGTGCTGCTCCGACTCGTCGGCGGCGAGCGTGCCGCGGCGGCGCGCCCAGTTCTCGAGCGAGGCCGGCGCGCTCTCGCGGGGGAGGGTCGCCACCTCGGAGTCGAGTTTGCGGCAGATGTCGCGCGAATCGATCACCACGATCTTGCCGGCGCGGCGCGCCTCGGCATAGCCCTCGAGGTGGATCTTGAACCACGAGTCCTCAAAGGCGGCGTTATGGGCCATGTAGGGGTACTTTTTCATGAGCTTGAGGATCTGCTTCTGCAGCGCCTTGTTCTCGCGGAACGGAACCTTGCCGTCGATGTCGTCCCAGGTGATGTGGTGGATGTTGCTCAGGGGCACCTCGCCGGCCTCGCGATAGACGTCCGGCAGCCCGCAGTAGTGCGCCTCGGCGTCGCGCGGTGTGGCCGTGCTCGTGAGGTCCATGAGCTCCCAGCCCACGTTGATGATGTGCCCGCGCTCGGGTGCGCGCCCCGTGGTCTCGATGTCGATGCCGAGCACCGTGCCCTTGATGGGCTTGCGCACGTAGGCCACGGCAAAGGCGTCGCGGTCGCCGCGCACCTCGCGGGCGACGGCCGAGGCGGCGCGGCCCTGCATCTTGCCGATGGCGGCGCAGGTGTCGGCGTCGGAGAGCGAGCGGGCGAGCGTTGCGGGCGGGAGATTGCGCAGGCGCGCCTCGCCGATCTGGTCGCAAAGATCGCGGTTGCGGTCGGCGAGGTCGGTCACCACGTCAAAGCCAAAGCCCGCGTCGTCGTTTGCAAAGTACTCGGTCTCGAGGAGCTTGAGCGCCTCCTCGCCGCGGCGGCGCTCCGCCTCCATGGCGTCGTGGTCGCCGTAGATGAACATGGCGATAAAGGGCTGGTTGGAGTAGTCGAGTGCCTGCTGCACGTTCATGGGCGTCTCCCTGTGTTGCGGTGTTCGGTCGGTCTATCCTGAGCGTCTGCCCGCGTTGCACTGCGCGGGCGTGCGCCGCATCGGTGCCGTGCGGTATCCGTGGGGTTTCGGCGCAATGCCGACGAGCCAGTTTACCACGGCCAACTTATATGGTTCGATACCGTCCCATATAGAACGCTACAATAGCGTTTCGTGCGCTCAGGCATAACGTGCGGACGCAACAACTCGAAAGGACCCGGTCTCCATGGACTTTATCGTCGATATCCTGCTCGACGCGGGCAAGGATACGCTCTCGCTCGTGCCGTTTCTCTTTATCACCTACATTGCGCTCGAGGCGATCGAGCACACCGCGGCCGCGCGCGTGAACGGTGCCATCCGTCGTGCCGGTGCGGCCGGGCCCGCCCTCGGTGCCGTTCTCGGCATGCTCCCGCAGTGCGGTTTCTCGGCCATGGCGGCCACGCTCTATGCCGGGCGCGTGGTGACGCTCGGCACGCTCGTGGCGGTGTTCCTGAGCACCTCCGACGAGATGCTCCCCATGCTCGTGGCCGAGCACATGCCGCCGGAGCAGATGGCCGCTCTCCTCGTGGCCAAGGCCGCGATGGCGCTCGTGACGGGCTTTGCCGTCGACGCGCTCATCCGCGCGCTCCGCACGGACGAGCGTGTGCACCAGGCGATCAAGCGCACGGTTCTCGGCGCCGCGGCGAATCCCGCGCGCGTTAACTGCGCCCACGGCGATCACTCCGAGGGCGATATCATCGACGAGATCTCGGAGGCCGGCGTCTCGGCCGACCATATCCACGAGCTCTGCGTGCGCGACCACTGCGGTTGCGATGACGATGCCGAGGGTGAGCATGCTCACCTGCACGGCCTTGGCCATATCCACGCTCATGAGCACGATCATGCGCACGAGCATGGCCGCGAGCACGCCCATGAGCACGATCATGCCAGCGAGCACGAGCACGCGGCTTCCTGCTGTTGCGAGCATGAACATGACCACGGGCACGATCACGCCTGCGGGCACGACGGATCCCACGGCTGCGGTTGCGGGCATGCCCACGGCGAGGGCCATGGCGGCATGCTCGCGCATATCGTAAAGAGCGCCGTCTCGCACACCGTGCAGGTCTCGGTCTTCATCTTCCTCGTGACGCTCGTGCTCGTCGCCGTGCTCGAGACCGTGGGCGAGCCCGCGCTCGAGAGATTCCTGAGCAGTAACCAGGCCCTGGCGATCTTCGGCTCGGCGCTCGTGGGCCTCATCCCAAACTGCTCGGCCAGCGTGGTCATCACGCAGCTCTATCTTGAGGGCGCCCTCGGCCTTGCCCCCATGCTCGCCGGCACGCTCATCTCGGCCGGCGTGGGCTACCTGGTGCTCTTCCGCACCAATCGCAGCGCCCGCGAGAACATCGTGTTCCTCGCCATGATGTACGTCATCGGCTGCGCGTGGGGCTTTGCGATCTCGCTCTTTATTTAGAGGAGAGAAGGCGCCGGCTCGATAGTCCATTAATGCACATGGCAATGGTAATTCCAGCGATGGAGGCATGCCCGGCATGTGAACGCAACTGCGCTTCAAGCCGCAATGGATGTCCATTCGTTGCGAATGGTTCCGGAGTCGAGATCATCTCAATCGATGCAACTACGGAGCCCGTCGTCGAAAAGTAATTCGGCGACGGGCTTCGCATTGACGGGGATGGCATCGGCAGTGCGGCCGCACTCGTCGAGAGCCTTTTGGATAAGATCGCGCTGGTGTTCGGCTGCCCTGGGCATGCAACGCCCTATAGGCATATGCGCAAGCCGTGCCGTTTTTCGGCAGCGCCGCCGTGCGTGGGATAATCGATGCATTCGACGATTCCCCGCGCGAGATTTTGGAGCGCTTATGCCCGATAACGATAGAACGCAGCTGATGTCCGACCTGCCCTCGACCGCCGCCCCGCGCGCGTCTTATGGCCAGCCCGCTGCGAGCAAGACGACTGTCCAGCAGAGCGCCTATGGCCAGCAGGCCGCCCAGCAGCCCTATGGACAAGGCGCCGCACGGCAGGGCTATGCGCAACAGCAGCCTTATGCCCAGCAGGGCGGGTATGTCCAGCAGGCGGCGCAGCAGCAAGGTTATGGCCAGCAGCAGCCCTATGCTCAGCAGCCCTATCAGCAGCAGCCTTATGGCGAACAGGCTGTGCCGCAGTCCGATCGTACCGTCATGATGCCGGGCCGCTCCGCCTATGCGCAGGCTCAGCAGGAGTCCGATGCGTACGGCGCCGACGCCATGGGCGGCACGGCATCGTTCAAGGTTCCTGCGCGCGCCTCCCGTTCGCGCGAGCGCGCCGAGCGCAGGGCCGAGCGCGAGCGCTCCCGTGAGCGCGAGAGCTACGAGCGGAGCGCGCGTCGCGAGGAGAAGTCGGGCTCGAGCGCGGGGACCGTCGCCGGCGTCATCGTCGCTGTGGCTCTCGTGATCGCGCTTGCGGTCGTGTTCCTCTTCGGACTCGGCGGGGCGAATCTCTTTGGCGGATCGAGCATCTCCGATAAAGCCTCCGAGCTCGAGGAGAAGGTGACGAGCGCCACCGATTCGCTTACCGGCGGCACTACGTCGGATACCGCGCAGCAGAGCACGACCGACACGAGTTCGCAGAGCTCCACGCAGCAGGGCACCCAGAGTGCCGACACGTCGAACACGTCGAGCACGTCGAGCTCGAGCCAGACGACGACCGACACCTCGTCGAACTCGTCGAGCAGCTCAAACTCGTCCACGACGGATCAGAGCCAGCAGGGCGGCACCCAGACCGACACGAGCTCGCAGGGCACCGATGCGGGCACGACGACCGATGCGACCGACACGAGCTCGACGGACAGCTCGAGCGATGCGACGTTCGCGCCCGGGCTGTAAGGTTGTGTTCGAGCATGCGGACGTTCGCCTCTCGGCTCTAGAACGTCCGCGTGCGCCCCAACCGCGCCGCGAGCACTTGGCGGAGCGCGTTCGGGTCAAGGGCCGCAAAGGGGCGGCGCCCCAACGCTTACCTGCGCCTTCAAGGGCTGGCACAGACAGGGTGCATGCATGCCTGAGCGGCCTGGCGCATGCGTGCGGCCGAGCTCGCGATGCGTATGCTCGGTCTTGCTAAATCGATGCGGATGCTTGCTCCTGCTAAATCCGCCGGCCGCATCTCTCGGTTACAATGGCCGCGCACGTACAACAACGGCGCACATCGCCCTCGATGGGACAAACGCGCCGCGTCTATTAAAGGAGCACTACATGGCAGAAAAACTCACGGTCGAGGAGCGCGCCGCCCAGGGCGCCGAGGCGCTCGGGCTTTCCGATTTCGATGCGCTGGTTCGCCGCGCACGCACGTGCCGCAGGTTCGACGCCTCCGCGCACCTGCCGGAGGAGTTCCTCCTCGAGCTCGCGAATCTCGCGCGTCTCGTATCCAACGGCGCGAACGCCCAGCGCCTGCGCTTTCACGTGGTGAGCGACCGCGCCGAGTGCGACGCCGTGTTCGAGAACCTCGTGTGGGCCGCCGCCCTCAAGGATTGGCCCGGCCCCGATGAGTCCGAGCGCCCCGGCGGCTACATCGCCATCCTCGCCGAGCGCGCCGTGCCGGGAAAGCCCGCCGCTCCCATCACCGAGGTCGATTGCGGCATCGCTGCCCAGACCATGATGCTCGCCGCGCGATCCGCCACGCCGGAGGTCGCTGCCTGCATGTTCAAGGCGTTCAAGCCGGCTATCATGCCCGCCATGGGGCTCGATGCCGACCGTTTTGAGCTCAAGATGATGATGGCGTTCGGTCAGCCCGTGGAGCAGCAGGTGATCGAGCCCGTTTCGGCCTCTCCTAACGGAACCCTCAGCTACTGGCGCGATGAGGCCCAGGTCCATCATGTTCCCAAGCGCGCGCTCGAGGACGTGCTGGTCTAGCGCTTGCACCCGCACGCCCGCATGCTGTGTGTTCGCTCATATGCAAGAGGAGGGGTCCGCATGAAAGACCTGTACCTGGTGCGTCACGGCCAGACGCTCTTCAATCTCAAGACGATCATCCAGGGCTGGTGCGACTCGCCGCTCACGCCGCTCGGCGTGGAACAGGCGCGCCGTGCGGGTGCCTTCTTGCGTGCGCGCGGCATCGCGCCCGACGCGGCCTATACCTCCACACTCCATCGCACCGAGGAGACCATCCAAGCGCTTTGGCCCGGCCTTGCCTATGAGCGCCTCGACGGCCTGCGCGAATGGTCCTTTGGCGATTACGAGGCCGAGCGCGTGCTGCTCATGCCCGAGCGCCCCTGGCGCGACTTCTTCCGTCCGTTCGGCGGCGAGGGCCAGTTCGAGGTGCGCGAGCGCGTTGCCTCGGCGCTCACGCAGGTCATTGGCACGGGCGATGCCAAGACCGTGCTCGCGGTGAGCCATGGTTCGGCCATACGGGAGTTCCTCATCTATACGGCCGGCCCCGATGCGGATGAGGCCTGCGCGGTCCCCGGCAATTGCGCGACCCTGCACTTTGCGTTCGAACCCGCAGCCGCGTCCGATGCGTGCCCGTTCACGCTCATCGAAACCTTTACGCAAGATGACTATGCGCGCGAACTCGGCCTCGAACCGCTGCCTGCCCAGCCGGTGCCCCAGCGCGGCTAGGCTTGTTTTCCCGCATCGCGAGGGCCTGCCGCTCGAGGAACTTGTTGACGATCGCCCGGTGCCAGCCCAACGCCGTCAAGGAGCTCGCACTCTGCGCGCTCGTGCTCGCGCCGTGGTGCGATCCAGTCGATGAAGTGGGTGCGCGCCAACGCCGGCGACCCCGATATCCAGGTGGCTGCCGAAAATGCCAAGAAGGCCTTTATGGGCCACGAGCTCAAGAGCAAGCGCATCGGCATGATCGGCCTGGGCAACGTAGGCTGCAAGGTCGGCAACGTCTGCGTTGAACTCGAATGCTGCTTGAAGCGGAAGAGCTTTGCATCCAAAGACCAGGGAACCCAACCGGCTTTGACCGATCGGGTTCCCTGGTCTTTACGGCGCATGAGCAATAGGCTTAGAGCTTGGACACCTGATGCAGCAGCAGCGCGTGGGGGAGCTCGAATGTGGCGTTATCGTCGCCGTCCTCTTGGCAAAGGAGCGCGAGCGCGTAGTTGAACGGCTCTTTGCCGGTGGCCTTGGCGCCGGCCTGTGCCAGCTGCGCCTCGCGCTCGGCCTCGTCGGCCGCGAGCGCGGCGGGGGAGAGCACGCGCTCGACCGTCATGCCCTGCAGCATGGTGTGGAGCGCATCGACGGCATCGCGGCGCTTGATCTCCCACAGGCGATGGCGGGTGCCTGCGCCATCGTAGAGGTCGTAGAGCGGGGCTCCCTGCATGGCGGCGGCGATGATGATGTCCAGCACGGGCTGTGCCCCATACGTGGCCACGACGGCCTTCGTCTGCATGCCGAGCCTAGCGATGCGCCCCGCGAGACGCGCTGAGTTCTCCTCGATATTGGGATCGTCGGCAACGGAACGGGCCTGAGCCAAATCGTTGAGCGCGCAGATGCACGCGATACCGGTTTTGGCGCCGCTCTCTGAGACCTGCTGGTAGAGGTAATAGGCAGCACCCGGGTCCTTGACGAGCACGCCGTCTGCTAGCGCCCCGCGCAGCGCTTCGTTGCTTTTGAGCACGTCGGTCTCGCCCGAGACCACCTCGATCACATGCTCGTTAGCAGGACGTATGCAAGGAAACGGAAGCGCTTTCATGAGGGGCCTTTCGGTTGCGCGGCGGTAAGGTTTGGGAAAGATGCCACAATGATTGCCCATTGTAGCAAGCTGATGCCCCTTTAATTTGCGAACTATGGCTACCGTCCGCCCCGAGTTTTGCCCGCTTACCCGATTGCCCTCAGACGGGTCGCTCACCTCGTTTTGGTTGCATTTGCTCGGGTGTACAAAAGTTTCATGGACGAAGTTATCTGCAACATATCGGCTTTTCGGTACTATCGCATTCCGCCGCAGGTCTTGATGCTGCTGCCGCCCTTGTGCCTATGCTGCGGCGATCGAAACCGATCATCGCTCGTGAACGCTCCCTTGATTTCGGAATCGCTGGGTCTGCCGCTTCACGTTCTCGATGCAAAACCTGGATCGGCAGACAGGGGTCCGCGGATAGTGCGGCATGCGTGGTCTGGCGAGATGCCCTTTGGTGCGGCTGTCGATACCCCTTTCGGGTTCCGTGTGACTTCGCCCCTGTTTACGCTTCTTACGATGTCGCCCAGCGTTTCGCTGACACGTCTTGCGATGGCGATGTACGAACTGTGCGGGACGTTCACTGTTTTCGACCTCTCGCCCACGCTCGCAACCTTGCTTGATCGGGCATACCGAGAGCGCGTTTTGGACCCCGGGTTCGGATGGCGACGAATGGTCTCGCATAACGGGTACGCCTCCAATCTATGGAAAAGGCCTCCGCTCATCGAACTCGAGGATCTGCAGCTTTTTGCCGCAAAAAACGCCGGAGCACGAGGGATCAAGGCTTTTCGCCAAGCGGCGAATATGGTCAGCGGTATCACCGCATCTCCGCTTGAGGTCCAGGCCTCGATGCTCCTTGGTGTCTCGAGACCTTTGGGCGGCGAGGGGCTGCGGCTCGAGAACAACGTGACCCTCGATCTCAACAGGAGCGCGCAACGCATCTCCGGAACGCAAAAACGCATCGCGGACATCGTGATAACAAACAATAGCGGGGGAGCCGACGTGATCGTCGAATGCCAAGGTGCCGTTTTTCATGGGTCTGTTGAGGCCAAGCTATTTGATTCCGATCGCACAACTGCCCTTCAGAGCATGGGGTACGAAGTGATCCTCATGACATATTCGCAGCTCACCGATCCGATTGCCTATCGAGCGGTGGTAAGGCTGATCGATCGTAAGTTGGGACTGAGGGAACGCTCCAAAACCGAGCTACAGCTTAAACGCGAGTTGCTGATGCGCCGTGACCTGTTTGACAGGTGGGAATTCTTTTAAGAAAGCATGTCAGCCTGAACTTACTTCCGGAAAACGGGAAGTAAAACGCTCGGAGCATGGTAGGCTCGCGAACATCGCAGAGTTTCTGCAGGTTTTTCTGGTCGCACGGCCCTCTCTACTCGAGTCCCCCTCATTTACTTCCCGTTTTCCGGAAGTAAGTCATGTGCAACCGTTCTAGACAGGGGCGCGGCAGCGATATTTCGTCGGGGTTCGACTGCAAGGCGTGCTGAATCGAACGGATGGGATGACGGGTCTCTCGGAAATGGGCGAACGGGGGGCGGATCGGGGTCTTTCGGGTTGAGTGACAAGTTCTTTGGGTCATGCTGTAACAGGTGGCCGAATAGTCAGATAGCGCTATGTCGGGTGAACAGCTTCGCTCCAATGGGCTTGTGCTGCCTGCGCAAAAGGGACGTCTGTCGGCAGCAAAAAGGCGCCGGATCGCTCCGGCGCCTTTTGAACGCTGCGTTGTCGCGCAGCTGATCTACTTGATCACGCGCACGCGGTAGATGGCCGGGATCTGCTTGAGGGCGGCGATGGTCTCGTCGCTCAGGTGCTCGTCGGTGTCGAACATGGTGTAGGCGTTCTCGCCGGCGCTCTCGTTGACCATGCGCTGCACGTTGGCGTTGTCCTTGGCGAGGATGGCCGTGATCTGGCCGATCATGTTGGGGACGTTGGCGTGCAGGCACGCGATGCGGCTGGCCGCGCGGGCCTTGCCCATGGAGCAGGAGGGGTAGTTCACCGAGTTGGCGATGTTGCCGTTCTCCAGGTAGTCCTTGAGCTCGGAGATGGCCATGTCGGCGCAGTTGGCCTCGGCCTCGCCGGTACCGGCGCCGGAGTGGGTGGTGATGAAGGTGTTGGGCATCTTCACCGTCTTGGGCGTGGCGAAGTCGCAGGCAAACCAGGAGAGGCGGCCACCGCGCAGCGCGGCGTCGACGGCGTCCTCGTCAACGATGGTCTCGCGGGCGTAGTTGATGAGGACGGCGCCGGGGTTGAGCAGGCCCAGCATGTCGGCGTCGACCATGCCGATGGTGTCGGCCTTGCTGGGGACGTGGACGGTGAGGTAGTCGCAGCCGCGGCAGAGGTCCTCGAGGGTGCCCACGCGCTGGACCTCGCGAGAGAGCACCCAGGCGTGCTCGACGGAGATGAACGGATCGTAGCCAAAGACCTGCATGCCGAGGTCGACGCAGGCGTTCGCGACCTTGGAGCCGACGTTGCCCAGGCCCACGACGCCGATCCTCTTGCCCTTGAGCTCGTGGCCGACGAAGGCCTTCTTGGCCTTCTCGGCGTTGACCAGGATGTTGGGGTCCTCGGCGTGGTTGCGCACCCAGTCCATGGACTGAACGACGCCTCGGCTCGAGAGGATGAGCATGGCGAGCACGATCTCCTTGACGGCGTTGGAGTTGGCGCCCGGGGAGTTGAAGACGACGACGCCCTTCTTGGCGTACTCGTCGACGGGTATGTTGTTCACGCCGGCGCCGCAGCGCGCGATCGCGCGGATGGAGGCGGGAAGCTCATAGCCGTGCAGGTCGGTCGAGCGCATGAGGATGGCGTCGGCATCTGAGGCATCGGACACGAAGTCGTAGCCCTCGCCGAACTCTACTTTGCCGTCCTTCGTGATGTCGTCGATCGTCTTGATGTGGCGCATGCTTTCTCCTATCGCATAGACACGTGCTTCTAAGCTTAGCCCGTGCGAGGGTAGAAAGGCGGTTTCGCCCCCGTTCGGAAACACGTGGCGAGAAGCGCCCGGCCGCGAGCCTCAACGGTCGCTTGAGATTCCTCGCGGCACGAGGGGCCCGGCCGCGGCGCCATCGGGTATGTTG
>CAVCLY010000014.1:0-36976 GCA_963603165.1 Faecalibacterium prausnitzii | reverse complement strand
GCGAGTGGTAGCCTGGACCTTGACGATCTGAAGCTTGGTCAGCTGCTGACGGTGACCCTTGAGACGACGATAGCGCTTGCGCTTCTTGAACTTGAAGACAAGCTGCTTCTCGCCCATGAACTGGTCGAGGATCTGAGCGGTGACCTTGGCCTTGGCGAGCTTATCGGGATCGGTGACGATCTTCTTGCCGTCATTGAGGAAGATGACGGGGAGCTCGACCTTGTCGCCGACGTTGCCCTCGATCTTCTCGACGGTGATCACGTCGTCGGTGGCGACCTTGTACTGCTTGCCGCCGGTGTTAACGATTGCGTACATTTACTTACCCTTCATGCATCAGTTAGTGCAACAGCCGATTAGGATAGCAGCAGGCATATGCTCCGTCAAACGGAAATACGTGCAAATCCCCTGCTCATTCACAAATGCTCCGCTATTGCGCGGATGGATCGGCGCCAACGGCCGCAAACCCTGCATCTGCACCCTCGCCGGTCGTCTGCCATATGCGTTCCACCTCGAATTTCTCGAAGGTCGCAAGCTGTTGGACACCTGTCGCGACGGGATCGGTACCAAGCGAGTCGAGCCGTCCTGAGAGCACGCGGTCCATGGCGGCCACCAAAAGCTCCGGTCGCATGGAGCCCTCGTTGTCGGCATGCGTCGTCAGAGTCATTTCGAACGAGCCGTCATCGCATTCGCAAGCCGTAACGCCCAGCAGCGTGTGGTCAAGATCGAGCTTCTTGCTCTTTTTGCCGCGTGCGTATTCGAGCACGTGGAGCGCGCGCACGCTATCGGCGGCTTTCACGAGGGATTCGGCCGTGATGGTGGCATCGGGCATCGGATAAAGACGCATGCGGTATCCGATATCGGTCAGACAGGCCGTGAGCGCGGGAGCATAGACATCGATGTATGTGCATTCAACGGGAGCGAGGTCCTCGGGTGACGCGGCCCGAAGCCGCTTAAGAGCCTCGCTAAGCTCTACCCTCTCGTTCATAAAAAGGTCGTACCACTCGCACGACGACGACGTTCCCACGGGAAGGGCTGAGGAAAAACCGAGTTTCATATGCGGCGAGAACCCCTGCGTCACGGCATAGGGCAGGCCAGCGCGACGAACGATGCGCTCGACGGTGTGCAGGACCTCGAGATGGCCGAGATACTTGAGGCGTCCGCGCTTGACGTAGCGCACGCGGAGGCGACAGGCCGGGGGCATGCTCATGCTCGATCACCCACCAATACGTTGGCTGCCTTGAGCTTGGGGCAGATTCCGCATCCCGTGCAGCTCGTGCGCGTGCAGTCGGGCGTGGTCGCCCCTTCGAGCGACTTGCGGTATTCGCGTTTGAGATAGCCCTGGCTCACGCCGGGGCTCACGTGCTCCCACGGAAGATGCGCCTCGAGGTCATAGGGCTCATGCACGATCTCGTTGAGGTCGAGTCCGCACGAGGCGGCCGCCTCCTTCCAGATATCGAGGGAGAAATGCTCGGACCATGCATCGAAGCGCGCACCCATCTCCCATGCTTTGACGATGACGGGCGTCATGTCGCGGCCGGCGCGGCTGAGCGCCGCCTCGAGCAGCGATGTCTCGGCGTCGTGATAGTGCACGCGCACCGCACGGTTGCGTACGCTCTTGACCAGCAGATGCTGACGGCGCTTGACCTCGTCGTAATCGAGCTGCGCGCACCACTGGAAGGGCGTCGCGGCCTTGGGGATGAAGACCGATACCGAGATGGAAACCGAAACCGAACCGCGGCGCGCCTTGGGCACGACGGAGCGTCCAAGCTCGAGAACATGGTCGGCGAGGTTGGCGATGGCCACGATGTCCTCGTCTCGCTCGCCGGGAAGCCCCATCATGAAGTAGAGCTTCATGCGGTTCCAGCCTGCCTCGAAAGCGGCCTTGGCAGCTCGATCGAGGTCCTCTTCGGTCACGTTCTTATTGATGACGTCGCGCATACGCTGACTGCCCGCCTCGGGAGCGAAGGTCAGGCCGCCCTTCTTCTCGCCGGCAACCGACTCGGCCATGTCGACGCCAAAGGAGTCCAGGCGCTGCGAGGGGATCGACACGCTGATGCCCGTCCCCTCGAGTTTATGGTTGAGGCGCCCTAGGATATCGCGGATGCAGGAGTGGTCCGTGGTCGAGAGCGAGGTCAGCGACACCTCATCGTAACCGGTGCGCTCAAGGCCCTCAAGAACCGATGAGACGACTTGGTCGGCCGAACGTTCGCGCACGGGGCGGTAGGTTATACCGGCCTGGCAAAAGCGGCACCCGCGCGCGCAACCGCGAAGTATTTCGACCGAAAGGCGGTCGTGCACCAGCTGCGCATAGGGCACACACGATTGTGAGAGCGGGTCGGTGGCCGCAAAGTCCTCGATAACGCGCTTGTACACGACGGACGGCGCGCCACTCCCCTCTTTGGGAACGGTGTAGCCATGGGGCGTCGTGTTGCCCTCAAAAGACACCTCGTAGAGCGCGGGGACATAGGTACCGGGCACGGTCGCGAGCGCTTCGACGATCTCGGAGCGACTCTTGCCCTCGTCACGGAGCTTGCGATGCAGCTCGCAGATCTCGACGATGGACTCCTCGCCCTCGCCGATCAGGATCGCGTCGAAGAACTCTGCCAAGGGCTCCGGATTGTAGACCGAAGGGCCGCCGGCGATGATGATCGGATCATCCTCGGTGCGGTCCTTGGCCATAAAGGGGATCCCGGCAAGATCGAACGCCTCGAGGTAGTTTGAACATGCCATCTCGTGCGGGATATGGAATCCCACGATATCGAACGACGCGACAGGCGCCGCACCCTCGAGCGAGAGCAGGGGCACGCCCGCCTCGCGCATGCAGTCGGCCATGTCTACCCAGGGCACGTAGCCGCGCTCGCATGAGATGCCCTCGCGCTTGTTCAGGATGTTGTAGAGGATAGCGAGTCCCTGGTTGGGAAGCCCGACCTCGTATACATCCGGGTAGATCAGACAGCAGCGGTAGTCGGCATCCGCCTTTGAAAGCGTTCCCCACTCATGATCGATGTAGCGGCTCGGTTTCTCGACGCGGTCGAGCAGGGGCTCTATCTCGGAGAACCGGTCTCGGTATTCAACCTTCACGATGCCCGCCTAAGCCGCGGTCTCGAAGTCGACGGCGACGGGCGCCTCGGTGGACGTCGTCTCGCTCACGGCAGAGGCGGCACGGCGAACCTGGGCCGCCGCAGACATGACGAACTCATTGGCGCGCGAGTAGTCGACATCGTTTTCGTAGAGCGCCACGAGACCCTTGCCCATGGCGTAGGTGCCGGCCCCTGCGATGAGGGCTTTGGTGAGGAACGCCACGTGGGGCGTCTCGCGCACGACGGCACGCGAGAGGGCGCGCAGCAGGAAGCTCGCCCCGACGAGGCCCGCGACCTCGTAGCCGCGCTCGGCCTTGATGGGCTTGCCGAAGATGCCGGCGAGCTCCACGAGCATGCCGACCTGGGCGGCGAGCATGACGGGAAGGTCGGCACCGGGAATGAAGACGAGGGCGCCCGTCGCCATGTTCGCGATAGCGCACGAGGTGATGGCGCGGTTGGCAGCGGCGATGCGCATGAACGGGAAGTTCGCGGCAAAGGCGGTTCCCTTCTCGGTGCGGTCGAGGATCCAGCGCGCAAGGGTCTCGAGCAAAAGGACCTTGTCCTGTGCTGCAACGAGGCCGAGCATGGGGGTGTCGCCTTGGATGAACGGCGCCTCGACCGAAGATTCCGCGAGAACGACGACGGGGGCGCCTCCGATCACGATCTCCTGCACAGCGGACTCGAGGCGAGCCGATCCGCACGAGAGGACGAGGACGACATCGTTATCCTGCTTGGGGACGATCTTCTCGTCGCCGATGCGCTCCACGCGCAAGATGCCCGAGGTCGTCTGCGGCACAAAGGCTCCGCGCACCGCGTCGACGAGAAACGGCGAGGCGGTTCCGTCGAGATAGACGCATACCCTCACCGGGGTGTCGGACTCCTTTTTTGCCGTCGCCCCGGCACGAAAAACCTTCGCGACCTTATCGATGGGAAGCCTCATGGCGTCCTCCTTACGAACGGGCGGCGCTCGTCCTGTGCCGCCAGATAGATTGAACGATCCCGACTGTTGCCAGTTGCACCATCATAGAAGATGAACCGAACGAGATGAACGGCAGCGGAATACCGGTGATGGGCATCATCGAGATGCACATGCCGATATTCTCGAAGATCTGGAATGTCCACATTCCGACGATGCCGACCGCGACGAGCTTGAGGAACATCGAATCGCATTTGATGGAGACGCGGATGGTCGAGAAGATCAGGAGCACATAAAGCAAAAGCAGGAAGATCGCGCCCACAAAACCGAACGTCTCGGAAAGCAGGGCGAAGATGAAGTCGGTATGGGCCTCGGGCAGAAAGCCGCCGGTCGACTGCGTGGCGTTTCCGATGCCCTTGCCGAAAAATCCTCCGGAACCTACCGCGATGAGCGATTGTTGTACGTTGTAGGCATCATCCGAGTTCGATGCCTCGGGGTCGATGAATACCGTCAGGCGGTTGATCTGGTAATCCTTGAGAAGCACGTCCGTACCCAAGAGATTGTCGAGCACCGAGTCGAGCGCGAGCAGAAGCGACACCATGCCAACGAGGACAGCCAGGGTGGCGAGCACCCACTCGCGCTTGGCGCCGCTCATGCAGATCACGACGGCGCCCGAGACGAGCACGACGAGGCCGCTGCCGAGGTCGCCCATGGCAAAGACGCAAAGGAACGGAACCGCGAGCATGGCGCAGAGCTTGATGTACTCGCGCACCGAATCGATCTTGCCGTTGTACTGAGCACCCAGCGAGGCCACCAAAAAGATCGTGATGAGCTTGGCGAGCTCAACGGGCTGGAAGGTGAGCCTGATGATGGGAATCTGGATCCAACCCGTCATGCCGAGGCCGCCCGTGTACGAAAGACCCGGGATCTTGGGACTGAAGATCACGATGATGTCTATGACGAGCAGGACCGTCGGTATATCGCCGAGCCAGCGAAGATCCTGACGCCATATGAGAATGGCGAGGACGAGCCCAACCGCGATGCCGATCATGTGGCGCGGGAACGACGCGTTGGCGATCGAGAGCGAGGCCGACCAGACCGTGAGCGCACCGAAGGAGACAAGCAGAACCGTCGCCATGAGCGCACCCAGGTTCACGCGCTGCCGAAAGGTGCTGCGGCCGGC
The DNA here is from genome assembly GCA_963603165.1 of Faecalibacterium prausnitzii. GTDB lineage: Bacteria > Actinomycetota > Coriobacteriia > Coriobacteriales > Coriobacteriaceae > Collinsella. The sequence goes on along the minus strand of CAVCLY010000014.1, from coordinate 31,797 downwards.
AGAAAGCGTGCGGTTGAGCCTCTCGAGACTGCCGGACCCGTCTCCTGCGGCCTTTTTCCAAAATTGCATGGTGCCTCCCCTCTAGCGCACGTTGGCGCCCGACGCGCTCGAATCGTCAGGCGAGTTGTAGATCTGTGCCAGTACGTTACGGACCGCGTGCATGGCTGATTCGGAACCGAAACCGCCCTGCTCCACAGAACAGACGATCGCGTATTTGGGCTTGTCGTAGGGCGCGAAGCAGCAGAACCAGGCGTAGTTGTCCTCACCGGACTTCTCGCCCGTGCCTGTTTTTCCCGCCACCTTAACGGGAAGGTTCGTAAAGTGCGAGGCCGTGGATTCATCTTCCTCGTAGATCACGCCGAGAAGCCCGTTGTGAACAAGATCGAGATCGGCCGACGCGTTGATTTTCGCCTTGAGCCTGCGTTTGCGCTTGCCCGCATTGTACTTGTAGACATCGCCCTCGCCATCGGATGAGACGGCGGAAAGGAGCACGTGCGGCGTGTACTGCACGCCGCCGTTGGCGAGACCGGCATACACGCAAGCCATCTGAAGCGGTGTGACCAGGATGTCACCCTGTCCGATCGCGATATTCGTCATATCGCCCGCCGTCCAGGTGCGCTCGTCGGCATCGAGATCCTTGAAGTAGCTGTTCTTCCACTCCTTGTCGGGAATGCGTCCTGAGCTCTCGCCGGGAAGATCGATTCCCGTGGCGGAGCCGAGCCCATGGCGGCGGTACATCTCCTGCAGGCCCTCGGGATTCTGCTCGTTGTAATAAAACCCCTTGCCCACGTCGTAGAACACGGAGTCGCACGAGAAGACGATGCCGCGCTCGAGTCCGATGACGCCGTGGCCATCGTGATCCCAGCACCATTTGCCGTTTGCCTTGCCGAGTCCTGTCCAATAGCCCGTGCAGTCACTTGTTTGCGAGGCCGTGTAGACGCCGTACTCCATGCCGGCGAGTGCGGCGAGGGGCTTGATGGTAGAGGCCGACATGTACTGGCCCGAGATGGCGCGATCGATCAGGGGATGGGACCCCTCATCGCTGTTGAACTCGTTCCACGTATCGCTCGAGACGCCGCCGATAAAGACGGACGGATCGAATTTGGGATAGCTTGCGATGCCGAGGATCTCGCCGTTCGTCACGTCGAGGCAGATGCACGATGCGCCCGACCCCTCGTTTCCGTACTGATGCGCCTTGTTGATGGCGATCTGGATGCCCTCTTCGCATGACTTCTGGATATCGACATCGATGGTGAGCTTGATGTCCGATCCGGCCTTGGGATCGACGGTCGAGGAGACCCCGGTGATGCTGCCGCTCGCATTGACTTTGACCTTCTGCTCGCCGCGAATGCCTTGGAGTATGTTCTCGTACTGAGACTCGATACCGGCCTGCCCGACGATGTCGCCCGACTGGTACGTGATCGCACCGGTTCCGGAATCCTCATCGGAGTTTTCGGACGTTGAGGAAGAGTCCTGCTTATCGAGCTGATCGGACGTGATGGTGCCGGTGTATCCGAGCAGATGCGAGGCGAGGTCGCCATAGGGGTAGAGTCGTTCGGTCCCCTCGACGACATGCACGCCCGGGAAGTCGCCCGCGTGTTCCTGGATGTAGGCGATGGTGGAGCGCTTGACGTCCGTGGCGATGGTATGGAGGCTCTGGGCGCCCTCGGAGTAGTCCTGGATATTTCGCAGGACCTGGATATAGGGAAGCCCGAGCACGTTTGCCAGGTGGTGCACGAGGAGCGTATCGCTCGCGAGGCTCTGGTACGCAGCGACCGTGAGGGAACCTCGGTTGGTGACAAGGGCTTTTCCGTTGCGGTCGAGAATGCGTCCGCGCGGCGCCTGCGTGGTCACCGTGCGCGTCTGGTTCTCCTTTGCCTTGTTCTCGTAATAATCGCTCGAGACCATCTGCATCGAGTAGAGCTTGATGGCGAGCGCGGAAAACATGGCTCCGACAATACCGGTGAGCACCGAGAACCGGCCCTTGAACATCTTGGATGAGGTGTTGCCCTCCCCTTGCGATGCGCGCGGTTGCGTGCCGCCGTCGGTATCGAAGGTGAATTTAATGGCCTTGCCGCGCAGGAGGACGAGGGCGACCGCGATGGCGACCGCGAGCAAGGCGCCCGCGATGACCACGATGAGCTGTGCATCCATCGTGAGCACCCCTTACTTGAGATGCTTCGACTTGTAGCGCGTCCCCGACCCGAAGCCATAGGCGGGAGTGGCCGCTCCGCCCAAAAGCACAAACGGGATCAGCGCAAGCGCAGTGAGTATACCGGTCCAAAGGCCATCGCCAAAGATGGCGATGAGAACGTTCGTCTCGATACCCATAACAAAGAGAAGCAGGCCGAAACACACGTTGAGAGCGACAGATGCGACGGCGCCGACCGCGATCTGCGTCTTGTGCTCAAGTCCCCCGAGCGTGCCGAAGGAATGGTTGAGCACGAACGAAAGAACCGTCAGAAGAAGCGCCATGAGGCCGATGGGCGTGGCCGAGGTGAGATCGAAGAAGAGCCCGGCCAAAAATCCCGTGACCACCGCTCTTGAGGGGGTCTCCTTGATGGAGGAGATAATGGCGAGGATGAGCATGAAGTTGACCGTGCCCTCGCCAAGCGCGATCTGAGGGGCGAGCCCTGCCTGCAGAACACAGCAGATGACGATAAGGGCCGCGTCCTTGTGGGCCGAACCCTTATTCGGGCTGTTCTTGAATTCCATGGCTCACCTCCCCTATTCGGATTCGGATTCACTTGACGTGGAATCGGTCGAGGAATCGGACTCGACCTTGGCCTCGTCCTGCTCGTTTGCGGCCTTAACGTCGTCCGACGATGCCGACTGGTCGTCGGTCAGCGAGGTGATCACAAGGACTTCCTCGTTGTTCTCCATCGTTGCCTGAGCCTTGACGGTGATGGAGTAATAGACCGAGTTCGTCGACTTATCGACGGCGGTGACGGTACCGAGCGGAAGGCCTTTGGGATAGACCCCGCCTATGCCCGATGTGATGATGATGTCGCCGACCTTGACGTCGGAGTCGGTCGTCACGTAGTCGAGCTTGAGCGTGCCGTCGGCCTGGCCGTGCAGCATGCCCTGGGCGCGCGTGTCCTGCACCATGGCGGAAATCCCCGAGTTCTCATCGGTGAGCAGGCGTACCTTGGACGTTGAGCGCGAGACCTCGATGATCTGGCCGATTACGCCGACGGAGCTCGTAACGGGCATGTTGATCTTCATGCCATCGGCCGAGCCCTTGTCGATCGTCACCGTGGAGGTGTATCCGTCGGCAGACGTACCGATGATCTTTGCCGCCGTCGACTTGAGGTTGTAGGTCGATTTGAGCTTGAGCATCTTCTCGAGCCTTGTCGCGGTCTTTTTCGATTCCGTGAGTTCGGCCACCTTGGCCGTCAAGCGCTGGTTTTCAAGCTTTAGATCTGAGAGAGACTCCTTGGAGGCCGTGAGGTTGGAGGCGATGTTGCCAATCGCATTGAAAGGTCTTGCCACGACGGACCCGGCATAACGAAGCGGCGTCGCGACGGTCTCGACGCCGGAACGCACCGAATGCATCGGGCCCGCATCGCCCTCTCGAATGTAGAGGGTCAAGATGAGGATCGAGACGATGCATAAAACAATCAACGGGCGCACACCCGTTGATTGTCGTTTCGTATTCAGGTTGGCGGAAAATCCTCGAGATTTTGCCAAGGGAACCTACATCCTAAGCGTTGGACTGGACGAATCCGCCATCGAAGGCGTTCGCCTCGAGCACGCGCGCGCATCCGTTCACGACGTTATCGAGCGCGGTCGGGCTCACGTTGACCGAAACACCGGTCTCGTCACGCAGGCGCACATCAAGGCCGCGAAGCAGCGCGCCGCCACCGGTCAGCAAGATACCGTAGTACATGAGGTCGGAGGCAAGGTCGGGAGGCGTTGCATCGAGCGCGTCCTTTACGGCCTTGGTCATCTCGTCGAGCGGCTTGTTGAGCGCTCGGCGAATCTCCTCGCTCTCGATTCGAACGGTCTTGGGCAGACCGCTGATGACGTCGCGACCGTTGACCTCGACGTCGAGCTCATCTTGAAGCGGGACCGCGGACCCGACCTTGATCTTGATGTCCTCGGCCGTGCGCTCGCCGATGGCGAGGTTGTATGCATCGCGAACATGCTGAAGGATGGCTTGGTCAAACTCGTCACCGGCAACGCGGATGGACGTCGAGACGACGATGCCGCCCATGGCGATGACCGCGACCTCGGTCGTGCCGCCGCCGATATCGATGACCATGGAGCCGGTGGGCTCCTCGACGGGCAGGTCGGCTCCGATGGCCGCGGCCATCGGCTCCTCGATCAGGTATGCCTGACGAGCGCCGGCCTGAATCGTGGCCTCGAAGACAGCTCGCTTCTCGACCGAGGTGACGCCGGACGGAACGCAGACGACCACGCGGGGACGCGGCGTCCACGGGTAACGACGCTCGGATGCCTTATCGATAAAGTAGCGAAGCATGGCCTCGGTGACGTCGAAATCGGCGATCACGCCGTCCTTGAGCGGGCGTACGGCGACGATATTGCCGGGCGTTCTGCCGAGCATGCGCTTAGCCTCGATACCGACGGCGAGAATGCGCTCGTCGTTCTTATCGATGGCGACGACGGAGGGCTCGCGGATGACGATGCCCTTCCCCCTCACCGAGACGAGTGTGTTGGCGGTCCCCAGGTCGATGGCAAGATCGCCACCGTACTGACCAAAGAACATATCCATCAAAGAGAACAATGCGACTCCGATAAATCAGCTACTGAACTGAATAAGTGTAACGCAGGGGCCAAGGCATTATGAGCCCTGACCCCATAAGCGCTAAATATCACAAACTACTCGACCGGAGCCTCGTCGGTGACCTCGGAGGTCTCGGAAGACTCCGAGGCGGTCTCGTCCGAGGCAGCCGTATCGGACGAAGAAGTGTCCGAGGCCGTGTCCGATGCGCTCGAATCGGTAGAGACCGAGGTGTCGTCGGTCGAGGCTGTGGACGAATCGCTCGCGAGCGTGCTGTCGCTCGTGGCGCTATCGAAATCAAAATCGATGGAGGCGACAGCCCAGCCGATCTTGAGGTCGTTGCGCACAAACGTCACCTTGTAGGTTTGCGTGCCGCCCTTGGAGAGCTTGATTTCGACGGTGGCGGTGGACTCGCTCATGCCCTGGTCCATGGCCTTGATGGTGGCGGAAGCGCCGCTCGGGACCTCGGAGAAGATGAGCTCCTTGGCAGCATCGGAATCCGCCGAGATGCAGCCGTAGCCCTTAGACGAGTCGTCGTCGGTCTTGGCGGAGAGCAGGTCGTTCAGGACCGATTCTTGCGAGGGGATGCCGAAGCCGTGGGTGTAGAGGTACCCGCCTCCACCGAGGACGGCGGCCAAGAGGATGAGGATCACGATGAAGACCTTGAGACCCGTGTGGCGATGGCGACGGCGCACTTTGGCCTGCTTGCGGTCCTGCTGGACCATCTCTTGCTCGGAGAGCGTGAAGAAACCGGTATCGGAGGGATCGGGCATGAACTGACCGGATTTGCCGAGCGGATCGATGGCGTCAAACGCCGCCTCCTCGTCGTAGGGAGCGGGGGCGCTGGGAACGGTGTCGGTCGAGATGGCGTTGCGCGCTGCAGCCGCGTCGAGTGCATCGTGTACGCGCTGGAGCTCGTTTTGCTGCTCCTGCGTGAGCTGATAGATGCCATCGGCGGTGGCGTTGTTGAACGCCTCCAAGGCGTCGGCCGCATGACCTGCGGCGGAGAGGGCCTGACCGAGGCCGGCGTTGATCGCACGCACATCGTCGCGAGGACCGATGAAATCGAGGGCGGTGCGGAACGACTCCACGGCGTCCTCGGGACGATCGAGCGCGAGGAAGCACTCGGCGAGTTTGGAGAGGGCGCCTGCGGGAGCGGGGTTGGTGCCGTCGATCGCGGCCTGACGGAAGGCCGTACCGGCCTCTGCGACATTGCCGGACGACATAAGGGCGCTGCCCAGACCCATATAGGCCTTGTAGGGCGTGGCATAGGTCGCGTCCTGGGTTGCGGCCGAAAAGCACTCGGCGGCAGAGGCGAAATCACCGGAAGCGGCGAGCGCCTTGCCCTGGTTGGTGAGAAGCGCGCCGCGCTTGCCGTATGCCGTGTCGGCGAGAGCCGAGGCGTAGCAGGCGGCGGCGTCCTGGAACATGCCGAGGCGCATCAGCGAGTTGCCGCGCAGGTGGTCGACCTCGCCGTTGATCTCGTCGGGGGTCTTAACGGACGAGAACATCTGAGCGGCGGCGGAAAAGTCGCCGGAACGGTAGGCAGCGCGAGCCTGCTCGAGAAGTTGAGCGTTCAAGGTGGTCTCCCTATCTAATCTTATTCGTGGACGATCTCGACGCGGACGATCTCGTCGCCGGCGCGGAGCTCTTTGATAACGTCTTTACCCTCGAGCGTCTGGCCGAAGACCGTGTAGCCCGAGTCGAGCGAATGCTGCGGACCGAGGCAGAGATAGAACTGCGAACCGGCACTGTCGGGATCCATGGAGCGAGCCATGGCGAGCGCGCCGTCCTCGTGGCTGTTGTTGGGGTTTGTGGCGAACTCGCCCTTGATGCAGTAGCCGGGGCCACCGGTGCCGGGCATGCCGTCGGGTCCGGCCACTCCGGCCGCAACGTCGGCACCCGACATGTCGCGGGTGTTGGGGTCGCCTCCCTGGATCACGAAGCCGGGTACATAGCGATGGAATTTAAGCCCGTCGTAAAAACCCATGGTGGCAAGCTCGCAGAAATTCGCGACATGGATGGGGGCGCCAGCTGCATCGAGCTTGACCTTGACGGTGCCCTTGCCGGTCTCGATCACGGCGACCTCGTCACCGCTCACGGTGTACTCGGGCGTATAGAGCTCTTTTGCGAATCCGAACATGGATCCCCTTCCTCGTTGCGAATCGTCAATCTCATAGATTCTATCAAGAACGAGGTAGGTTCACCAATTCGGCATGCAAGGAGCTACATCTTCTGCTCGGGTTTCCAGGCATCGACGTTGCTGTAGAAGTTGGTTCTGGCGGACCCGTCGTCGCTGCGAAGCGGTGCGAGGATCTCGTTCTGCTTGTCGTAGATGTTCTCGCCGTCGTTCACCTTGAGCGATTCATCCCACGAAAGGCAGATGTAGTCGATGCGCTCGTAGAGCCAGGTGGCGAGCTGGCGCAGGTGCTCGATGTCCTCAAGATAGGCCGAGCTGTCGGACGGGTTCAGCGCGCCGATCTCGTCGAGTACCGACTGGATTTTCTGGCGCAGCTCATAGGCACCGCTCGAGGCGCTTTCGCGATCTGCGTGCGAGGCGAGCAGATAGCCACCGTTGAAGGCGGACACCGCCTCATCGAACGAGTCGGAATCGCCGATCTCGACGATCTCGTTGTAGATGCCCTCGATCTTGCCGAAAAGCACGGAATCGCTCATCTTGGAGCCGACGTTCGCGCTCGAGGCCGCCACGGCATCGTTTGCCGTCTTCGACTTTTTGCCCTCGCCTACCTGACGCGAGGGAAACGCCTCTTTGGCGGCGGCGTCAAAACGCTTGTAGAACTCGGGCATGACGTCCATCGGATCTTCGGTAACGAACCAGTAACCGCCGCCGATAAGCGCAGCGAGCACGCAGATGACGACGAGGGGTTTGGGGACCTGACGCTTGTGCTTGTGATAAGCATCTTCGTCGGCATGGACCTTCTTGGGCCGGCGGCGCTTCTTGGGCTCGTCGTGAGCGTCATCGGTCTGTGCGACCATGATATTGGTCTCGGCCGGATCGGCTGCGTCGGAAAGGACATGGAAGGCCGAGGCGGTCGGCTTGACAAGGTCAGCCGAAACCTGCTCGTTCGTGAGCCTCGGAAAACTTGCCGTGCGACCGGCGGCAAGATCCGACGCCGCGCTCTTGCTCGAAAGGATCCCGGGGGCGGGCCTGCCGCATTTGGAACAGACGCGGTCGCTCTCGGCCAGCTTGGCGCCGCAACCCTCGCAAAAGACGGGTTCCGCGCGCCTCGAGATAACGGGGGCGTCGAGAGCCGCATGGCAATGCGGGCACGCGCCCAAGCCGTCGTCGATCGTTTTATGACAGTGCGGACAGAGCATCGGCGCCCTCCTTTCGTATTCGACCTTGCGAGATTATGGGAACAGAGCGCACGCGTTGCAAGCGGCTCGCAAAAAGAACGGGAGAAAGTTTAGGCTTACGCGCGTTTGCCGTCGGCTTCGGGTTTTGACGCGCGCTTGCGCTTGGGCATGGCCACGCGGATGCCTTGACTCGATTGCGAGACGGAGCGCCTTGCGCGGGCAGATCCGACCGGCCGCGCGCTCTGAGCGGACTTCTCCGCCTCTGCCGTATCGGCAGTCCCCCGACCCCTCTTCTCAGAGAGCTTTCTGAAACGCTTTGCGATGAGGGACTCCCCCGCCGTGACGCTTCTCGACCCGCGTCGCACATGAACGCGGACTCCGCGCCCGAAACCCGTTGACATCCGCGTGCCGCCGAGGTCGCGCGACTCGAAGAAATCGGCAAGCCAGAGGAACGCGAGGATAGAGACGAAGGCTATCACCGTCAGCTGGATGAAGACACCGAGCTTGAGCTGCGAGATCGAGAAGATACGCGGGAACCCGATGATCCCTAAGCAAAGTCCCGCGCAGACGAAGACGAACAGCACCACCCTGAGCGGCGTGAACGGCCTGGAGATGCGATATATCAACGAGCAGCAAACCGCGCTCGTCGTTATGACGCACATCGTCGAGAGCACGGTTGAGCTGTAGTCAAAAAGCGCGCAGGCCCCGATGTCGAGGCAAGCGGCGAGGATCACGCTGATAGACGCCGGAAGCGCCCTCTTGAGCACGTTCGAGAGAAAGCTCCCCCGCACTCGCTGGCGGTTGGGCTCGAGCCCGAGCACGAACCCGGGCGCTCCGATGCAGAAGAAGTTGATGAGCGTCATCTGGATGGGCTCGAAGGGATACGGGGGCACCGCGATGCAGATGGCCGCGAGCACCATCGAGAAGAGCGTCTTGGTGAGAAAGAGCGCGGCCGAGCGCTGCAGGTTGTTGATGGAGCGCCTGCCCTCGGCCACCACGGCGGGCATGGAGGCGAAATCGTTGTCGACGAGCACGATTTCGGCCACGTTGCGCGCGGCGTCGGAACCCGCCGCCATCGCGATCGAGCAATCGGCCTCTTTGAGGGCGAGGACATCGTTCACGCCGTCACCCGTCATGGCGACCGTGTGCCCCCGCGCCTTGAGCGCCTGAACGAGCTCGCGTTTTTGCTGCGGGGTCACGCGGCCGAACACGTGATAGCGACCGGCGGCCGCATCGATCTTGGCCGGCGTGTCGAGCCGCGTGGCGTCGATATAGCGCTCCGCGCCGGGTATACCCACCACCGACGCGATACCCGAGACCGTGCGCGGGTCGTCGCCCGAGATGACGTTGAGCTCGACTCCCTGCTCGGTAAAGTAGCGGATCGTCTCCTTTGCGGATGAGCGGATCTCGTCGCGAATGGTCACGAAACCGAGCGGTCGAATCGAGCCCGCGATATCCCCCTCGGGCGTAAAACCCTCGACGCGCGCGACGATGAGCACGCGGCAGGAGGCGGCAAGTTCCGCCATTTGGCCCTCGACGGCCTCAAAAGCATCGGGGGCGAGCACGAACTGGGCGGCACCCATCACGTAGGAGCCGTTCGAAAACGACGCGCCGCTCCACTTCTTGGAAGAGGAGAACGGAATGACCGCAAGGACCTCGTCGCCTTCGGGCATGAGGTCTCCGTAGCGGTCGAGGATCGCCTGGCAGGTCTCGTTGGGGTCGGCCGATGTCGCCCGGGCGATGTTCGCGAGCGCTCGCTCGAGTTCACCCTTAACAGCCTCGGGTTCGTCCTCGTCCAAAAGGGTATAGACGCCCTCGACCTCCATGCGGCCCGAGGTGATGGTGCCCGTCTTGTCGAGGCAGAGCACATCGACGCGCGCCAACGTCTCGATACAGTAGAGCTGCTGCGCCAAGACCTTACGGCGCGCAAGTCGAACCGTGGCGATGGCGAGGACCGAGGACGTGAGGAGCACGAGCCCCTGCGGAATCATGCCGAGGAGCGCGCCCGTGGTCGAGAGGATCGCCGACGATATACGCGCATCCCCTGCGAGATAGCGCTCGATCGCCCATAGGATAAGCCCCTTGCCCGAGCCCGTGCGCGCGTAGAGCCCGTTCAGGCTCGACCAGAAGAGCGCGAGGCCGAGGGGCACCATGATCACGCTCGCAAAACGCACGATGGAGTTCAGCGAGCTCATGATCTCGGAGTTGACCTTCTTGACATATTTGGCCTCGTTGTTGATCTTGGAGACGTAGTTGTCGGCCCCGACGTGAACCACACGTGCTCGCACGAGTCCCGAGTCGACGAAGCTGCCGCTCATGAGTTCGTCGCCGGCGACCTTTTTGATGAGGTCGCTCTCGCCCGTCAGCAGGCTCTCGTTGACGAGCGCCTCGCCCGAGACCACCACGGCGTCAGCCGGGATCTGGTCGCCACGGCCGAGTCTCACGATGTCGTCGAGAACGATGCTGTCGAGCTCGATCTCGGACTCCGCACCGTCGCGGACCACCGTGGCCCGGCTTCCGGTGATGAGCGTGAGCTTGTCGACCATGCGCTTGGAGCGCAGCGACTGCACGAAGCCGATCCCCGTGTTGAGAAAGACGATGAAGAGGAACCCGAGGTTCTTCCAGGAGCCGGTTGTCGCCACAAGAGCGGCGAGCACGATGTTCACGAGGTTGAAGATCGTGCACAGGTTCTCGATGAAGAGCTCGCGCACCGACTTGGTCTTGAGGTCGACGCTCGCGTTGACCTTGCCCTCGTCTATGCGCCTCTCGACTTCCGCCGAGCTGAGGCCATATGCGGACGCGCTCTTGTCCATATCCATCCTCGCCAGATACGAAAAGACCGCCCGTGCCTGACGGCGCGAACGGTCGAGGTTGCCACTGGTGCCCCATGTTGGATTCGAACCAACGGCCTTCTGCTCCGGAGGCAGACGCTCTAATCCCCTGAGCTAATAGGGCACGCGAGAGCCATTATAGCCAAGAGACCCGCGAGTGCAAAACGCGAGTTGCAAGTTTAAGGGGTCGAGCATGCGCGGTTAGTATAAACTTCTAGCACTTGTAAACACCCATGCATGCAAACCAAAGGGGACCCACATGATCGCGATTCTCAAGAAGGACGCTCCCGACTCCTCCGTCGGCCATATCGTCGAATGGATCGAGAAGAAGGGGCTTGCCTGCGACGTGTCGCGCGGAGAGAACGAGACGGTCATCGGCCTTGTGGGCGACACCACCAAGATCGACCCGTTCCTGCTTGAGTCCATGGACGTGGTGGAGCGCGTGCAGCGTGTGTCCGAACCGTTCAAGAAGGCCAATCGCAAGTTCCATCCCGAAGATTCCGTTATCGACTGCGGTCACGGCGTGAAGATCGGCGCCGAGCACTTCCAGGTCATCGCGGGTCCCTGCTCCGTCGAGGGCGAAAACCTCATCCGCATCGCGCGCAGGGTGAAGGCGGCTGGAGCGACGATGCTCCGCGGTGGCGCCTACAAGCCCCGCACCTCTCCGTATGCCTACCAGGGCATGGGCCCCGCCGGACTCGACCTGCTCTGCGAGGCGTCAGCTGAGCTCGACATGCCCATCGTCACCGAGATCATGGATGCGCGCGACGTGCAGCTCTTTCTCGACAAGGGCATCGACGTCATGCAGATCGGCGCCCGCAACGCCCAGAACTTCCCTCTGCTCAAGGAGGTCGGAAAGACGAGCGTGCCCGTGCTCCTCAAGCGCGGCATGTCCGGCACCGTCGACGAGCTCCTCATGGCCGCCGAGTACATCATGAGCGAGGGCAACCCCAATGTGATCCTCTGCGAGCGCGGTATCCGTACGTTCGAGACGCGCACGCGCAACACCTTCGACCTGAATGCGGTCCCCGTGCTGCATCATCTCTCGCACCTGCCCGTCGTGGCCGACCCGAGCCACGCCACCGGCTACACGCGCTATGTTGAACCCATGGCCCTAGCTGCCACGGCCGCCGGCGCCAACGGTCTCGAGATCGAGGTTCACGACGATCCGAGCCACGCCTGGTCCGACGGCGCGCAGGCGCTCACCCCCGATCAGTTCGACGAGACCATGCGCCGCATCCGTTCCATCCGCGAGGTCATCGCCCCGCTCGCGACCTCGCAGGCGGGCGCGTAGACCATGGGAACGGTACGCAATTCCAAGGTTTCGGCCGATGGCCCGCGCGTAGCGGGCATCGTCGGCCTCGGGCTCATCGGCGGCAGTTTCGCCCGCGGGTATGCGGCCTCGGGTGCGCGTGTGCTCGCCTACGACCCTGACCCCGACGTGATGTGCGCGGCCCGCATGGGCACGATCGAGGGCGAGCTCACGGACGGGAACCTCGCCGAATGCGACATCATCGTGCTCGCCGCCTACCCGGACGCCTGCATCGACTGGCTCGAGGAGCATGCCGAAGCGCTTGCCCAGGCAACGGACACCGAGGGGGTCTGGGGTCCCATCGTCATCGATACGAGCGGCGTCAAGGGACCGATCTGCGAACGCGCTTTCGCGCTCGCAGAGCAGCACGGCTTCTACTTCGTCGGCGCGCATCCCATGGCGGGAACGCAGTTCTCGGGATTTGCGCATGCGCGCGGCGACCTGTTCGAGGGTGCTCCCCTCGTGCTCGTTCCGCCCGCCGTCGACGACAATCTCAAACTCGATCTGCTCGGTCAGGTTCGCGAGATGGTCCGCCCGCTCGGGTTCTCAAAATTCAGCGTCACCACGGCCGAGACGCACGATCGTGTCATCGCCTTCACGAGCCAGCTCGCGCATGTGGTCTCGAACGCGTACGTCAAGAGCCCGACGGCCCAGGAGCACCACGGCTTCTCGGCCGGCAGCTACCGTGACCTCACGCGCGTGGCGCACTTGAATCCGCGCATGTGGCGCGAGCTCATGATCGACGACGCCGATGCGCTCGCCTACGAGATCGATACGCTCATAGACTCGCTCTCGGCCTACAGCGCGGCACTCAAGAAGCGCGACGGCGATGCACTCGAGGCACTCCTGTCGGAGGGAGACCGCATCAAACGCAAACTCGACGACGAAGCCCAGAAAGACCGGTGATGCGCATGCCAAGCTACGTTCTCGATATCAACACGCCGCGCCCCTACCAGGTGCATATCGGCACCTTTCTCTTGGAGCAGGTCGGCTCGATCTCGCGCGAGGCCGCAGGCGGCGAGCGCGCCGTCATCGTAACCGACTCCAACGTGGGACCGCTTTACGAGCAGCCCGTTCGCACGAGCCTCGAGGAAGCCGGCTACAAGGTGGCGACCTTCACGTTCGAAGCCGGTGAGGCTCGCAAACGCCTGAGCACCCTCGAGGAGATCCTCGAGTTCATGGCTGCCTCCGAGCTCACGCGCTCCGACATCGTCGTCGCCCTCGGCGGGGGCGTCACCGGGGACATCGCCGGCTTTGCCGCCGCGAGCTATATGCGCGGATGCCGGTTTATCCAGGTACCGACCAGCCTGCTTGCCATGGTCGACTCCTCCGTGGGCGGCAAGACCGCCGTCGATCTCGCCGCCGGAAAGAATCTTGCCGGCGCCTTTTGGCAACCGAGCGCGGTCGTGGCCGACGTCGGATGCCTCGCGACGCTTTCGGACGAGCAGTTCGCCGACGGCTGCGGAGAGGTCATCAAGCACGGCGTCATCGCCGACGAGAGCCTCTTCGAGGAATTCGAGGCCACTCCGCTCACGCCCGAGCTCCTCAAGCGCGATGTCGGCCGCGTGGCCATGCTCGTCGCGCGCAATATCGACATCAAGCGTGCCGTCGTCGTGAACGACGAGCGCGAGACCGGCCAGCGTAAGCTCCTGAACTTCGGCCACAGCATCGGGCATGCCGTCGAAGCATGCGAGAAATTCAAGCTCGGACACGGTAATTGCGTGGCCATCGGCATGGTGGCCATCTCCCGTGCCGCCTGCGCGCTCGGTGCCTGCGACGCATCGGTCCCCGATCGCATCGAGAGCTTGGTGCGCCGTCACGGGCTCCATACCGCTTGCCGCTTTACCGCCGAAGAGGTCTTTGCGGAGGCACTCCACGATAAAAAGCGCACGGGCGACTCGATCGACCTGGTTATTCCGCATCGCATCGGCGCCTGTTCGATCGAACGCGTGCCGCTTGCAACGTTTTCGCAAATCATCGCCGAGGGCATCGGCAGTCAGGAATCAGGTAAGGCATGCTAGCTCGCATCACCCCCAGGGAGCTTTCGGGGACGGTCCCCGCCATCGCCTCCAAATCGATGGCGCACCGTCTCATCATCTGCGCTGCCCTCGCCAACGGCGAGACGCATGTGCGCTGCAACACCACATGCGCCGATATCGAGGCGACCATCCGGTGCCTCACTGCGCTTGGCGCGCGCATTGAGGATGCCGACGACGGATACGTCGTGCATTCGACCATGAAGAGCAGCGAATTCGGCCTTCTCAAAGCGCTCCAAGGTGGCACGCTCGACTGCGGTGAATCCGGGTCCACCTTGCGTTTCATGCTTCCTGTGGCCTGCGCTCTCGGAGCGAATTGCACGTTCACGGGCCAGGGACGCCTGGGCGCTCGCCCGCTCTCGCCGCTCTCCGATGAGATCATCGCCGCCGGCTGTGATCTCGAGGGTCTCGGCGGGCTTCCTCTACATGCCCGTGGGCGCATGCGCGCGGGCACCTTCAGGCTTCCGGGCGACGTGAGCTCCCAGTACATATCGGGACTCCTGCTCGCAGCACCGCTTTTGGGCGAACCGGTGCACGTCGAGGTCCACGGACGCATCGAGAGCCGCCCTTACATCAATCTCACTATCCAGGCCATGAAGGCTTTTGGCGTCGACGTCGCGGTCGAGCGTGCGTCCGAGGCTGGCGGCATGTCGGAGACTACGCGTTTCTCGGTTGACGGAAACGGATACCGCACCCCCGGAGAGGTCGTCGTCGAGGGAGATTGGTCCAATGCGGCCTTCTGGCTCTGCGCCGGAGCCATGGGAACGGATACCATCACGGTCGACGGCGTCTCGATGAGCTCGGCCCAAGGCGACCGCAACATCCTCGCCGCGCTCTCGCGTTTTGGGGCGCGCATCGTACGCTCCACGAACGCAGCGACGGTCAAGCCCGACAAGCTGCAGGGATTCGAGCTCTCTGCGCGCGATATCCCCGACCTTGTCCCCGTCATGTCGGCGGTCGCGGCCGTGTCTGCAGGGACGACGGTGTTCCGCGATTGTGCACGCCTGCGCATCAAGGAGTCCGACCGTCTCCTCACCACGTCGGGTGAGCTCAAGAACCTCGGAGCGAACGTTCGCATCGAGGGCGACGACCTCTATATCGAAGGCAGTGAGCGCCTGAGCGGCGGGTCGGTCGACGCGCACAACGACCATCGCATCGCGATGATGGCCGCCGTCGCCTCGACCCGTTGCGACGGCACCGTCGAAATCCATGGCGCCGAGGCCGTCAACAAATCGTATCCCGACTTTTTCGAGCATTTCCGCCTGCTGGGCGGCCAGGTCGAGCTTCTGGAGGAATAGATGGCATCGGTCTTCGGCAACGCGCTCTCGCTGAGTATCTTCGGTCAGTCCCATTCGGCGGCGATCGGCTGCTCTCTCGACGGCATTCCCGCCGGACTTGCGGTCGATGAGGATAAGCTTCAGGAGTTCCTGGACCGCCGCGCCCCCGGTCGCGACGAAACGGCGACCACCCGCAAGGAGGCCGACCGCGCCCGGATCCTTTCGGGCGTAGTCGATGGGCATACCTGCGGAGCTCCCATCGCCGCGATCATCGAGAACACCAACACGCGCTCCAAGGACTATTCGAACCTGCGGCGCACACCACGCCCCGGACACGCCGATTATCCGGCGCGCGTCAAATACGGCAACATGCACGATGTCGCCGGTGGGGGTCACTTCTCGGGTCGGTTGACGGCCCCGCTCTGCATTGCCGGAGGCATCGCCCTGCAGATACTCGAATCGCTCGATATCCACGTGATGGCGCATATCTCACAGATCGGGTGCACGGGCGATCTCCCGTTTGACGATACCGAATACCGTGCAGACGACCGCGCCGCCATTCTCAAGAACGATCTTCCCTGCATCGATCCTGAGGCTGCCGAGCGCATGCGCGAGGAGATCCTCGCCGCTCGCGACGACCAGGATTCACTCGGCGGCATCGTCGAGTGTGGCGTCTACGGCATGCCGGTCGGTGTGGGCGACCCGATGTTCGACGGACTCGAGAACCGGATCGCCCTAGCGGCGTTCGGCATCCCTGCCGTCAAGGGTATAGAGTTCGGCGCCGGCTTTGCCGTGGCCGCCATGCGCGGCAGCGAGAACAACGATGCCTACCGCATCGACGAGGGCCGCGTGCGCACCAAGACGAACAACGCCGGGGGCATCCTCGGCGGCATCTCCAACGGTGCCCCGATCGTGTTCAGGGTCGCGCTCAAACCCACGCCCTCGATCGCCCGTGAGCAGGAAAGCGTCGATCTCGACGCCATGGCAGACGACGAACTTGTCGTCCACGGACGCCACGACCCCTGTATCGTTCCGCGTGCCGTACCCGTCGTCGAGGCCGCCGCAGCCCTCGCCGTGCTCGATGCCATGCTCATGGACGGCTATTTTATGACCACGCACGAAGACACCCGAAAGGCTTAGAGACCCATGGACCTTTCCGAGATCCGCAACGAGATCGACCGCATCGACTCCTCGCTCTGCGAAAAATTCGTCAAGCGCATGGATATCGCCACCGAGGTCGCAAAGGCCAAGATGGATATGGGCAAGCAGATCTATGATCCCGCACGCGAGCGCGACAAGCTGCATGCGATAGTCGATGCCGTGCCCGCGCGCTATCAAGACCAGATGGTCTCGCTCTTCTCGCTCCTCATGAGCATGAGCAAGGCCGAGCAGGCTCGCTATATCGCGCAGGTCACAGGAGATTCGAGAGCAGACCGCGCTCGGGCGACGTATGTGCCGGCGGGAACGCCCTTCCCCACCAAGGCGACCGTCGCCTGCCAGGGCGTTGAGGGCGCATACAGCCAAATCGCCGCCTGCCGCCTCTTCCAGGTGCCGTCCATCTCGTTCTTCTCGACCTTCGAAGGGGTGTTCAAAGCAGTCGAACAGGGCTTTTGCGAGTTCGGCGTGCTCCCGATCGAGAACTCGACGGCCGGATCCGTCAACGCCGTCTATGATCTCCTCGGCCGCTACGGCTTTTCCATCGTGCGTTCGCTCAGACTCAAAGTGGACCACAACCTGCTCGCCAAGCACGGGACCGCGATCGAGGATATCAAGGAAGTCATCTCGCATGAGCAGGCGATTCTGCAGAGCGAGCGCTTCCTCACCGACCTGGATGTCCAGGCAACGGTCGTCGAGAACACCGCCAAGGCGGCGGAGATGGTCTCTGCGAGCGAACGTATTGACCTCGCCTGCCTCTCCTCGCGCGATTGCGCCGCTCTTTACGATCTTGAGGTGCTTGCGAGCGATGTTCAGGATACCGACCATAACTACACGCGTTTTGTGGTCATCTCCAGGGAGCCGCGCGTCTACCCCGGTGCCACCAAATCGTCGTTGATGCTCAATCTCAAGAGCCAGCCGGGTGCGCTCTTCCGCGTACTCGAGCGCTTCTTTGCCCTCGATATCAACCTCGTGAAGCTCGAGAGCCGGCCCATCGCCGGACGCGACAACGAGTTCACCTTCTATTTTGATCTGGACTGCCCGGCGGGCTCCAACACGCTCGACCTCCTTCTCGATTCGCTCGACGACACCTGTGCCTCGTTCACTTTCTTCGGTAGCTACACGGAGGTGCTCTAGATGCCTCAAGCGCACTTCGGCCTACTCGGCCGCACGCTCGCCCATAGCTACACGCCGACGATCTATCGCGAGCTCGCGGGTATCGACTACGTGATGTTCGAGCGAGAGCCCGAGGAGGTCGAGGCCTTCCTCAAAGGCGACGATTGGCTCGGCACGAACGTGACCATTCCCTACAAAAGGACGGTTCTCGAGCATCTCGACGAGCTATCCGATATCGCCGAGCGCCTCGGTAACGTCAACACCATCACGCGTGAGGCAGATGGGCATCTTAAGGGCGACAACACCGACTACTACGGATTTCTCTGCCTGCTCGACTCGCTTGGGTGCGACTTTGTGGGAAAAAAGGCCGTTGTCTTCGGAGCCAACGGCGGCGCCGGGACCACCGTCTGCACCGTGCTCGCCGACCAGGGTATCGAAGTCGTCAAGGTCGGACGCAAGGGGCCGGTAACCTACAAAGAGCTTGCGCAGCACGCTGATGCCGCCCTTGCCGTGAACTGCACACCTTCGGGCATGTACCCCGCTTGCCCCGGAAGACCGTGCGGCCTGGGAGAACTCACGGCGCTCGAGGCGGTGCTCGATATCGTCTACAACCCAGTGCGCACCGGGCTCATGCTCGAGGCCGAGGCGCTCGATATCCCGCATAGAAGCGGGCTCATGATGCTCGTTGCCCAGGCCGCGCTTGCATGCGAGCGCTATCTCGGCCAGCAGATCTCGCTCGAGCGCATCATCGAGGTCACCGAACTCATCGAGAACACCGAGCAGAACATCGCGTTCATCGGCATGCCCGGGTCGGGCAAGACCCGCGTGGGTCAAAACGTCGCGCGCATGCTCGGGCGCGAGCATATCGATATCGATGCAGCGCTCGAAGAGGAGCTCGGTTGCACGTGCAGCTCATATATCAAACGCAAGGGCGAGGACGCCTTCCGCGCGCGCGAGACCGAGGTCCTCTCCAAGATCGCCAAAAGATCCCGTCTCGTGATCTCGACGGGCGGAGGAATCGTCATGCGCGCCGAGAACTACCCGCTCCTCCACCAGAACAGCCACATCGTCATGCTCAACCGCAAACTCAGCGAGCTCTCGCGCAAGAATCGTCCGATCTCGCAACGTGACGGCATCGATAAACTCGCCGAGATCCGCATGCCGATGTACCGCTCGTGGGCCGATATTATCGTCGATTCGCTCGAGACCCCCGCAAAGACCGCAAAGGCCGTCATCGACCTTTTGCCACCCATGCTCAGCACGACCGAGGAGTAAGACCATGAGAGCACTCGTCATCAACGGACCGAACCTCAACATGCTCGGGATCCGCGAGCCCGGTATCTACGGCTCCGACACCTACGAGACCCTGATCGCTCGCTGCAAGGAAGCCGGGCGCGAGGCCGGTTTCGAAGTCACCGAGATATACCAGTCGAACCACGAGGGCGATCTTGTCGACAAGATCCAAGAGGCCTTCGGCATCTTTGACGGTATCGTGATCAATCCCGGAGCCTATACGCACACGAGCGTTGCCATCCTCGATGCCCTCAAGGCGGTCAAGATCCCGGCAGTTGAGGTGCATATCTCGGCTGTGGAGGAGCGCGAGGACTTCCGTCAGATCTCCTATGTTCGCCTTGCGTGCTTTGAGACCATTACGGGCGAGGGAATCGAGGGTTATGCCCATGCCCTCCGAGACCTTGCGGACAAACTCGGAATCTAACGGCCCTGAGCGGCCTCCTCGAGCATCGCGCGCGCATGTTCAAGTGCGACCTCGCTGTCGTCACCGCTGAGCATGCGCGCGATTTCTTGAGCACGCGCGTCTCCCGTGAGTTCCACGAGCGCGGTCTCGGGACGCTCGCCATCGCTCTTCCTAACCACATAATGCTTAGAGGCGACCACGGCCACCTGAGCCAGATGCGTGACGACGATTACCTGATGCGTTTTGGCAAGGTCGGCAAGGACCGCCGCGAGAGAGCGCGCGGTTGCGCCTCCCACCCCTGCATCAACCTCGTCGAACACCAGGGTGCGCGCGGCGTCATTCTCGCCAAGCACCACTTTGCAGGCAAGCATCACGCGGGAAAGCTCGCCGCCGGACGCGATCCGGCGCAGCGGTCGCGGCGTCAGGGCCGCTCCGCCGCGATACAGTAGCTCGCAAGCTTGCGAGCCGGATTCGTTCCACGACGTTCGCGGAAGATCGCGCGCCTCCCACACGAGCTCGGCGCCGGACATCTCGAGTCGACCCATCTCACGAGCGACGGCGGCGCAGAAGCGAGGCGCAGCGGACGCTCGCGCACGGGCAAGGTTCTTAGCTGCAAGCGCAAGATCGCTCTCAGCCTGCTCGAGTTCATTGTGAGCGCGCGCGATCTGAGCCTCGCTGTGGTCGACGACGGACAACAGCTCATCGGCCGCTTCTTTAGCGGAAAATACATCATCCATCGTCGGCCCAAAGAGCCTCATGAGGCCTTTAAGGTCGGAGAAGCGCGTTTGCAGGCGCTCGAGCTCACCTGGATCGAACTCGATATCCTCGCGATAGCGCGCAAGCTCGGCAGACGCGTCCTCGGCGACGATGATCGCCTCGTTCAGCTCGTCAGCGATGTTCTGGAGCTTCTCGTCCACGCTGCCCATACGCGCGAGCTCGAATGCGGCCGCATTGAGAGCATCGAGCGCACCGTTCTCACCCGAGAGCGATTCTCGGGCTTCATAGGCGCACGAGGCCAAGGCCTCCGCATGTTCCGCGCGGGGGAGCACCTCTTCAAGTCGCTCGTACTCCCCTGCCTCGGGCGCCACCTCATCAAACCTGTCGACGCAGAATCGCGCCTCGTCAACACGCTTGCCTTCGGATCTTGCAGCTTCCTCAATACGGGCAAGTTCACGAGCGCGCGCACGGGCGTCTGCCAATGCCGAGCGATAGGCGTCGAGCGCAACGGATACTTCCGAGCCGGCCCATGCGTCTACCAGCTCTACATGCGTTGCCGCATCGAGCAAGCGCTGATGCTCATGCTGTCCGCAAAGGTCCACGAGTGGACCCACGCGTTCCGCAAGCTCTCGCACGCTCGCCAGACGCCCATCGATGCGCACGCGGCTGCGACCATCGGCCGAGAGCGTACGGCGCACGGTAAAACCCTCGGCGTCGGTATCGTCAACAAAAAAGCGCCCTTCAACGGCAGCGGAATCTTCGCCGTCGCGCACCTGTGATGAATCGGCACGCTCGCCCATCAGCAGCTTAAGGGCCGAGAGCAGGGCGCTTTTTCCCGCACCGGTCTCGCCGGTCAGCACGGTCAGCCCAGATCCGGGTTCAAGCTCGGCTTCGGGAATAAGCGCAAGGTTTTGAACGTGGATATCATCGATCATGGCGCACCCCATAGAACACACGGCTCACCGAGTTGTAAAAGCTCTCGGGACCGTAATCGAGCAAGAGGATATCGCCCTCGCCACGCCGAACCGTGACGCGTTGGATATCTCCCGCAGGCTCGAGAAACTGCCCGTCGGCAGCGATAGCCGGAACCGAAGGGCGATCTTTGGACATGGTGATCTCGACGACATCGGACGGTGATGTCAAAAACGCGCGGGCTTGAATGGTATGGGGTGCTATGGGCACGCAAAGCATGCCCGTATAGTCGGGACTGACGATCGGTCCACCCGCTGAGAGCGCATAGCCCGTGGACCCCGTTGCGGTGGAAACGACGACACCGTCCCCGCGCAAACGGTCGATATGGTGCCCCGAAACGGTGATATCGAACTCGACCATATCCGAAAGCGGCCCGCGCGTGAGTGCAAGATCGTTCAGCGCAAAGGTTGTGTCGGAATGGTCCTCACCCGCATCATCGATCGAGCAGACCTCGCAACTCAAGGTCGAGCGGCGGCTCACATGGAGCTCTCCTGCAAGGGCATCGGAGACAACGCTCAAGACATCGCGCTCTTCAGGACTTGCAGCCGTGAGAAAGCCCAGATGACCGTAGCTCAGACCGAGAATCGGGATCTCGCGATAGCCCACGATGCGAGCCGCGCGCAGGAGCGTTCCATCGCCCCCGAGCGTGATGACCAGGTCGGCGCCATCGATATCGGGCACCGCGTTGATCTTGGAACGCTGATCGGCGGCCCACACGACCTCATACCCCTGACGCGTGAGCCAAAGCTCGAGCATAAGGCCGCTCTCGACCGCTTCTTGCTTGTAATAATTCGGTACGAGGAATACCTTCATAGCCGAGCCGCCTTCCTCTCGATCGCATCGAGCTGCACCGACATATCTTTACCCTCACATTGAGGGGAACCAGGGCGCACACCGTAAAGAAAATACTCGACGTTACCCTTGGCGCCGTGAATCGGGCTTATACACACATCGAGCGGCATGAGCCCTTTATCGGCAAAGAGCCGGACATTGCGGCACAGCACCTCGGTGCGCACGGAGGGATCGCGAACGACACCGCCCTCCCCCACATCCTCGGCAGAAGCCTCGAACTGCGGCTTGACCAGCGTGCAAAACGCTCCGCCAGGTGTCAACAGCTCGAGAACGGCGTCGATGATGCGCTCGATACTGGTGAACGAGACATCGCAGACGGCCAGATCGAATCGTTCGCGATACCCCAGTTCTGGCACGTCCACGATATTCGTGCGCTCGAGCAGCGTCACGTGCTCGTCTTGCCTAAGGCTCCAATCGAACTGGGCACGACCGACGTCGACCGAGGTCACATGGGCAGCACCGTTCTTGAGGAGGCAATCGGTAAAGCCTCCGGTAGAGGCACCGATATCGAGGCAGCAAAGACCTTGTGGGTCGATATCGAACGCCTCGAGCGCTCCAGCGAGCTTGAGCCCGCCGCGACCTACATAGGGAATACGCCCTTTGACATGGAGCTCGATACCCGGAGCCACCTTCATACCAGGTGAGGTGAGACGCTCGCCGCCCGAAGAGACAAGACCCGCCATACAGGTACGAAGGGCATCCGCGCGGTCGGCGCAGATGCCCTGGTCAATCAGCTCATCGTCGAGTCTGACCTTTTTCATGAAGCGTCCCCAGACGAAGCGTCCGAAGCCGCATCCGATTCGTATTCGGCCTCGATCTGATCTGCCTCACGCGGCGACAGCTCGAACTTGTCGACCATATCGACCGCTTGAGCGCCGAGCTCGATGGCCTCGTCAAAGAGATCGAGCGAACGCTCGAGAGACGTATCCTTGGACCGAACCGTCGACACGATCTCGTCGAGACGACTCGTGATCTCATCGAAGTTGCGAACGCTGCCTTCTGCCATGACTACTCCTGGGAGCCTTCGATTGATTTCTCGACGGGCTCCTCAGAAACCACGGTCTCAGGAGCGCATACGTCAGAGCCAGCGTCTTCGTTCTCGACATCCTCGGCGAGCATCTTCTCGTAAATCTCCTCGCCCGGCAGCTCATCCTCGCTTGCGATGCGCCCGAGGACGCCGTTCACAAAGCTCGAGGACTCGTCCGTGCCGTATGCCTTGGCGATCTCAACCGCCTCGTTGATGACGACGGAATCGTCGATCTCGTCGTCGGTGAGAAAGCGCATCTCAAAGATCGCGATACGCAGCAGGTTGCGGTCGGCACCCGGCATGCGACCGAGACTCCAGTTCTTCAGAACCGCCTCGAGGGCCGCATCGATACGATCGATATGGTCGTAGGCACCGCGCGCAAGCTCGATCGCATAGGGATCGAGGGGGCCCTTGGAGATGAGATAGTCGCCGCCGATAACCTCTTCGAGATCACGGTCGAGCTGTTCTGCCTGGAACAGGAGCTGGAGCGCCTGGCTACGAGCGAGCGTGCGCCCGCGATATACCTTTAAGCTCACGCCTACTCCTTGGGGAACACGAGACCGTCGATGCAGACATCGACACGCTCGACCTCGACGCCGACCTGCGCATCGATGGCGGCAACGGTCGCCTCGCGCACGGCCTCGGCAAGCTTCTTGAACGGATAGCCGAAGAACACGACGACGCGCACCGTCAGCGCGAGCTTGTTGTCGACAACCTCGGCTTCGACGGCAGGCTCGGCAGTGGGAGCCTTGGCGGAGAGCATCATCGAGACGAGGCTCTGGGCCAGGTCCTTGACGCCGACCGAAGCGATACCCTCGACATCGTCGACGGCGCGCGAAACGACTGCCGAAAGCACCTCGGGAGCGATGCCGATGCCGTCGATTTTGATTTCCTGGGCCATGTTACCCTCCTGGGACTAGACGCGGGAGACGAACTTGCCGTCGCGGGTGTCGACCTTGATCTTCTCGCCCTCGTTGAGGTACATGGGAACCTGCACGACCGCACCGGTCTCGATGGTGGCCGGCTTGGTGGAACCCTGAACGGTGTCGCCCTTAAAGCCCGGGTCGGTCTGGGTGATCTCGACCTCGATGAACATCGGGGGCTGGATGCCCATCAGATCGTCATCGGCGAAGAGCAGCTGGCAGACATCGTTCTCGCGGAGCCACTTGGAGTTCTCGCCGACCATGTCCTCGGAGACCGGGATCTGCTCGTAGGTCTCGTTGTCCATGAAGATATAGTCGGTGCCGTCGTTGTAGAGATACTGCATCTCACGCGTGGTGAGCATGACGCTCTCGAACTTGGTGCCGGCGTTGCAGGTGTTGTCGACAACGCGGCCCGACTTGATGTCCTTGGTCTTGTAGCGCACGAACGCGCCGCCCTTGCCCGGCTTGACGTGCTGGAACTCGACGATCGTCACGACCTTGTCCTTGATGCGGAGACCGAGGCCGTTCTTGAAGTCGGCGGTGGAGATGGTAGCCATGTTTGCCTTTCTTATTCTCTCGGGCCAAGCCCGTCATTCATACAGATTCTGAGTATAGCGCTTAGCAGCTGATGACCTGCAGCTCATGCGGCGACTGCGTGAAGGGTTCATATCCCTCGTCGGTGACGACTCCGAAGTCCTCGAGGCGCACGCCGCCCACGCCGGGGAGATAGACGCCGGGCTCGACGGTGATGACGGCGCCGGCCTCGACCGTGTTGTTCTTGCGGCCGAACATCGGGAGCTCGTGGATATCGATGCCGACGCCATGGCCGAGGCCGTGGTTGTAGTAGGCGCCGTAACCGGCGTCTCCGATGATCTTGCGCGACAGGTCGAAGATATCCTTGCCGTCAACGCCAGCGTGCACGGCCGCAGTGCACTCCTCGTGCGTGCGGCGCACGAGATCATAGAGATCGCGCTGTTCGGTCGTGGGCTCGCCCATAACCACGGTGCGCGTCATGTCGGAGCGATAGTCGCGATAGCCCGCACCGTAATCCATGAGAACGAAGTCACCCTTTTCGATCACGCGGTCGGAGGGGACGGCATGCGGATTGGCCGTGTTGGGACCCGAAGCGACGATAGAGCCGAACGCGAGCGAGTCGGCACCGTTCTTGAACATGAAGTTCTCGAGCTCGGTACGCACTTCTTTTTCTGTGAGACCCGGTTTGATGAACTCGAGCATGTGCGAAAAAGCCGCATCGGTGATCGACTGTGCATGGCGCATGAGCTCGATTTCCTCGGCGTCTTTGACAGCGCGCATGAGGCGGATATCGCCGTGCATCTGCGGAAGCAGGGCAGCGATACCAAGATCGTCGAGCCCGCGCTTGAGCCCGTCGAAGAAGCTCAGCTGCATATCGTCCTCAACGGCCACGGTGCGGCTCTTGGTGGCAAGGACCTTGCCGGCGACCCAGCCGGGGATGGTTCCCTCGTCCATATCGAGCACCCAGGGCGCACCCTCGGGCATGTTCTCCTCGAAGGAGTTGAAGTAGCGCGAGTCGGTATGGAGATAACAGGCATCAGCGGTGATAAAGGCGGCATGCGGGAACTCGAACGTGTAATCGAAGACCCCCTTGCAGCCGGTGAGCCAGCGGAGATTCGCCTCGTCGCGAACGACGACGGCGTCATAGGAGCGTGCCTCCATCATTTCGCGCACGCGCGCGATGCGGCCCTCGGGGCCGGCAGCATAATTGCCCATGGTGAGCTTCCTTTCGTGTTGTGGAACCCGTCTATCCTACCGCAAACGGCTACAGGAGGCCGGAACGGGAGTCGGCAAAGGCTCGAACATGGCGCTCGAGTGTTTCGTCATCGACATGCGCCAGGCGAATGGCGCCGAACGCATGCGGGAGCGCGAACATCGCGCGATTGGACCGGGCATACTGGGCCCGGCGCACGGCGGCCACCAGTTCGTCAGCATCGATATCGCACTCGATCTCGTCTATACCGAGGTCGGCCAGGCAATCATCGATGGCGAACACATCCTCGATATCGAATCCGCAGGTATCGAGTGCAAGACGAGCCTCAAGACGCAAGCCCTCGGCTAGGATCTGCGCCGATGTGGCCTCGAGGGGGTTGACGAGCTCGGCCAAGGCGCCGGCGATCGTGCGGCCGAAATCGAGACCACAGCGGGCACCGGGACTCGGCGCGCGATGAACGTCCAAACGAGCGGACTGCGACCAGCCGATCGCATCGATAAGGGGGATCTCCTCGCCGCGCAAAAGACCGGGAACGATACGGCAGAAGTCCTCCCATGCCTTCTTGCTGTCAGCGGCCATCGAGGCGAGAGCCTCAACGTAGCCGAGCTCAAGATCGGCACGGGCGGCTCCGGCAACGATATCGAGGTCGCACACGACGAGCTCGGGCTCAGGGTCCAGTTGCAGCGCGACCGAGCCGGAACAGATCAGCGGTTTCATAGAGAGCGCGGAGGTGATCATGGCATCGAGCGTCAGCGGCAAAAGAGCGCACGGAGCGCCCGAGTACCAGCTGCGTGCGCACCAAGCAACAAGGGAGCAGAGATAGGCGTCCCCCATGCCGACCACAAGATCGTCTGCCGTCATATGGGCTTGAGCGAGCGCATCGAAAACCTCACCCGCGCGCTTGAACGAGGCGAAGGCACAGGTCTTTTCCAAAATAAGGTGCTCGACACTAAACCCGGCATCGACGAGCGATCGCTCGACGAGCTCTCCGTAAACCTCATGCGCCTTGTTATCGCATACCAAAACCGCGCGCTTGGGAATGCTCACCACTCCCTTGAAGTAGCGCGAAAGCTCATCGAAGGCTCCGAATCCAAGCCGCAGCTCGATGCTCTTGTCCGAAAGGTTAATGAGTTGGCGACGGACGGTCATAGAAGACCACACTCCAATAGCATGTCGGCGCAGCAGTACGAGACTTCTTCGAAAGTCTTGCCGCGGATATCCAGCGTGAGATCGGCGGCCTTGCGGTAGAGCGGCCGCCGATGCTCGAAGAGATCGGCAGCGTATTCCGGAGACTTAAAGTCGGGACGAGTATCGGACCTGCGAATCTGTCGCAGCGAGTCGTCGAAGTCGCCGGCCAAATACACGCAGTAGCCCATTCTGTGCATGAGCTCTATATTCAGAGGCGTCTCGACGATGCCGCCACCGCACGAGACGAGCAGGCTTCGTTCCGACGCCAAGCCCTCGAGTGCCGAGGTCTCGAGCGTCCTGAACCGCTCCTCGCCCTCGGTCTCGAAAATCTGGGTAACGGAGCGACCGCTCCGGCGCTCGACAATGCGGTCGGTGTCCACATACCGCCGCCCAAACAGATGTCCCAAGTTGCGCGCGAGAGTTGATTTGCCCGCTCCGAGAAACCCGACGAAGAAGATATGGTCGCAACCGCGTTTGTCGAGAGCGGCCATCTCGTTACTCCTCGCAGGGAACGCCCTTGAGGGCACGGCGCTCGAAAATGCGGAAGATGCGCGTGTACCACAGGTCCACGTGCGTCTGCGGCTTGACGAGGATCGAGTCGACACCCGCGAAGTTCGCAGCCCAGACATCCGTATAGAGCTGGTCGCCGATCAGCACGGCCTCATCCGCCGCGACCCCCATGGTCTTCATGGCCCTATGCAAGGCAAAGGGAAGCGGCTTGCAGGCAAAGCAGATGGTCCCGTCGATTCCGAGTTCGCGTGCGGAGCGCTCAACATGGTCGCGATGCCAGTTGTTGGAAACGAGATAGAGGGAGAACCCCTTTTTGTGAGCCGAATCGATCCATGCGGCAACGGACTCAGGTGCCGTCGTGCGGTCGCGCGGCACCAGCGTGTTGTCACGGTCGAGCATGATGGCGCGCTTGCCAGCTGCATACAGCTCATCGAGATCGATCTGTTCAACACGCGAAAGATAGCGCTTGGGGCTCAAGATACTCATGACACAGACTCCGTGTACTCTTTCTTGAGCGACTCGAACTCCTCGTAGCTCGACGTGAACTTGTGCGTGCCGTCGTTAGCAGAAGAGGCCACGTAGTAGAGATAGTCGGTGCTCTCGGGGTTGAGCGCGGCCTTGATGGATTCGATGCTCGGGCTGCAGATGGGGCCGGGAGTGAGTCCCTTGTTCGTATATACGTTGTAGGGCGAATCGATCTTGAGGTCGTTATACGTAACGGCGCTGTTGCCGCCACCGCGCGCATAGACGATCGCGGCGTCGATCTGCAGGAACATATCTTTCTTCAGGCGGTTGTAGATGACGCTCGCCACCTTTGCGCGTTCGCTATCGACCGCGGTCTCGCGCTCGACAAGAGACGCCAGGGCAACGATCTGCTGACTCGAAAGCCTGTTCGCCCCCTTAGAGAGCTTGAGCGATTTGGTCTCGGAAGCGAACTGGTCGAGCATCTTGCGAATCACCGTATCGGCCGAAAGCGAGTCGCTCGTGAACGTGTAGCTCTTGGGGTACAGATAGCCCTCAAGCGAATCGTTGTAGGCGTTCTCGAGGAAGCTGTAGTCCGACACGTAATTCGATGCCTTGGCCTGGGCCTTGAACTCGTCGGCGGAGATGCCGAGAGATGACTCGACCGTGCTGGCGACTTGATCGACCGTATACCCCTCGGGAATCACGAGCTTGGATCCCGTGGCATTCGGCCCCTGCATCAGCTGCTGAACGACCTCTTTGGCGTCCATGAGCGTGGTGAACTCATATTCACCGGGTTTAAGGGACGTGTCGGCACCAAGCGACTTGACGGCCGCGTAGTAATCCTTGGGATCCTCGATGACGTGCTTGTTCGAGAGCTCGGCGGCGATGGTGTCTCCCGAAGCGCCCTCGGGGATCGAGACGCGAACGGCTTTGCCGGCCTCGACTGTTGCAGCGGGATCGGTTACCGATTTGATGGCGGGGACGACCACGAAGGCGCCCACGCAAACGAGCGCGATCAAAAACACGGCTGCTGCAACGAGTGCGGCGATTGGTTTGCGCTTCTGAGGCGAACGGGCACTCCGACGGGAGCCCTGGGCACGGCGAGACGCGGCAGTCCCACGTTTCCCTCCCCTCGAGGCAGTTGCCGGCATCACGCCCGACTTCGTCGGATTCTGCACCGTCGACACGTGTGCGGCGCTCGCGTTCGGCAGCGCCTTGCGTACGGGAGCGCCCTTGAGCGTGCGCGACGGACTCGGCAGATGCGCCGGCCCCCCGCTCTTCGCAGGCTGCTGACGGGCGGTTGCCGTGCGCTGGTTCCGAGCGTTCGGCGAGGCCGACGTTCTCAAGACGCCGTGAGCGGCATGCGCGGAGGGACGTGCGGCCCCAGCTTGGCTCGAAACGGGACGCTGCTGCGTCACCGGCGTTTGTGCGCTCCTGAAACGGGTGCCCTGCGGGCGTTGATTCGGCTGCGTCGGAGCCGCATGGCCCGGGCGGGTATCGTTGCTCATCTTAGGCATCTCCGTTTCTTCTATCCAACCAACTCTGCAAAAAAAGGCTGGCAGCGATCATATCGACCTTGCCGCGCATCTGCTTCTCGTTCAGGCCCTGTTCGCGCAGGATTCGCTTGGCCTCGGCAGACGAAAGGCGCTCGTCCTCAAAGTACAGGGGCAAACCGAGCTTATCGGCGAGCTCGCGAGCAACGGCTTCCACGCGCTCGGCTTGCGGACCGCGCTCCCCCGCCATCGTCATGGGACGTCCCGAAACAAGAACATCGGGCTCGTAATCCTCGATCACATAGCGAAACGGCTTGGCGAGCCCTATGACCTCCGCTGCGGGCAAGACCTTAACGGGGGACGCGATGCGCCCGGAAGCGTCCGATACGGCGATACCGATCCGCGTCTCCCCTATGTCGAGTGCGAGCGCTACCAAAGCATCTCCTAGGCGCAGAGCTCGGACTTTGCGGCCGCGAGGGCTTCAGCGATGCCCTCAGCGTTCTTGCCGCCAGCCTGAGCCATGTTCGGACGGCCGCCACCACGGCCGTCGATGGAAGGAGCGATGGCCTTGATGAGATTGCCAGCATGGAAGCCGGCGGCCACAGCGTCCTCTCCGGCCGCAGCGAGAAGCGCAGGCGTGCCCTTCTCGGTCACGGTCGCAAGGACGCACGCACCGCTGGCACCGAGCTTGGTGTGAACGGTATCCCAAACGTTGCGAAGGTCTGCGGCCTCGAGCCCTTTGAGCTCGGCAATGACCAATTTGTAGCCCGAGATCTCGATCGCAGAATCGAGTGCAGAGGAGATGGCATCGGATGATCCGCCGGTCAGAGCCTTTTTGAGCTTGGCGTTCGTCTCGCGAAGCTCAGCCTGGAGCGCATCGATGCGGCCGCAGACCTCGTCGGTGCGGCACTTGAGCCGTGCCGCGGCATCATCGAGCAGGGCAACGCGGGAAGAGAGCCACTCAAGGGCGCCGGTGCTCGTCACGGCCTCGATACGGCGTACGTTGGAGCCAGTCGACGACTCGGAGACGATGCGGAACAGGCCGAGCTCGGCGGTGTTGCGGGCATGCGTGCCGCCGCAGAGCTCGCGGCTGAAGGGGGTGTCCTCGGTGCCGCAGGAAACCACGCGTACCACGTCGCCGTATTTCTCGCCGAAGAGCGCCACGGCGCCGGAAGCCTTGGCCTCCTCGATGCCGCACACGCGGGTGACGACGGGCTTGGCAGCGAAGATCTGGGCATTGACCAGGTCCTCGACCTCGCGCATCTGCTCGGCCGTGAGAGCCTCGAAATGCGTGAAGTCAAAACGCAGACGCTCGTCGCTGCAGAGCGAACCGGCTTGGTTCACATGCTCGCCGAGCACGTTCTTGAGCGCGGCATCGAGCAGGTGGGTCGCGGTGTGGTTGCGGCGGATGAGCTCGCGACGGTGAGCGTCGATAGCTGCGCTCGCGGAGTCACCGACATGCACGGTGCCGCTCTTCACGGTCGCGACATGGGCGAAGATGCCGTTGTGTCCCTTGGTGTCGGAAACCTCGATCTCGGTACCGTTGCAGGTGAGGGTGCCGGTATCGCCGACCTGGCCACCCATCTCGGCATAGAACGGCGTGCGGTCGAGCACGATCTCGACGCTCTCGCCAGCCTCGGCGGCATCGACGCTCTTGCCGTCGCGCACGATGGCGAGGACCTTGGCGTCCTCGACCGCATCGCTGTCGTAGCCGCAGAATTCGGTGGCTACGAGCTCGTCGGAAAGCGCAACCCAGACATCGTTGAAAGAGCCCCAGGCATCGCCCTTGACGGCAGCACGGGCGCGCTCCTTCTGGGCGGTCATGGCGGCGTTGAAACCATCCATATCGACCGCATGGCCTGCTGCCTGCGCGATCTCGACCGTCAGGTCGATCGGGAACCCGAAGGTGTCGTGCAGCATGAACGCGGCATCGCCCGAGAGCTCGGCGCCCTCGGCGAGCTCGGCCAGGCGCTCATCCAGATAGGCGCGGCCGTTGTCGAGCGTGGTCGAGAAGCGCTCCTCCTCGGCGGCGACGATACCGTGAACGAGCGAGACGTTCTTCAGCAGGTCGGGATAGGCCTCACCCATGAGGTCGTTCACCGCGTCGATGAAGGTGTTGAGGAATGCGCCCTCGATACCGAGCAGGCGCCCGTGGAAGATGGCGCGGCGGAGCAGACGGCGGAGCACGTACTCACGTCCCTCGTTACCCGGGAGAATGCCGTCCGAGATCATGAAATCGACCGCACGCGCGTGGTCGGCGATGATGCGCAGCGAGCGGCTTGCGCCCTCGTAGGAATCGGCATCGTAGGTCTTGCCGGAGATCTTCTCGCCGAGTGCGATCAGGCCCTGCATGAGATCGCCGTCGTAGTTGGCGCTCTTGTGCTGCATGATGGCCGCCATGCGCTCGAGGCCCATGCC
>CAVCLY010000013.1:0-38932 GCA_963603165.1 Faecalibacterium prausnitzii | reverse complement strand
CCAAGAAGGACGAGGGCGGCAAGACGGACGGCGGCAACGGCGGAAGCGGTGGCCAGAACGAAAACGGCGGCGGCAACGGCAGCCAGAACGCGAACGGCGGCGGCTCGAACGGTTCGAACAGCAGCTCGAATGGAACGGCCGGCGGCAGCTCGAACGCCTCGAACGGTAGCGCAAACGGCTCGGACGGCGGCACCACGACCAAGACGACCGTGGCCACCGTCACCACCACGGGCAAAGCAAACACCGACCTCGCCCAGACCGGCGACGGCTCCGCGGCCGCCGCGCCCCTCGTCCTCGTCGCCGGCCTCACGGCCCTCGGCGCGGCGCTCACACGCAACAGGAGGCGCGCCTAACAGCAGCGGAACACCGTGAACCGAGCCCGCCCATTAAAATACGAGCGCGCAGGCACAACCCAAGACCGCAAGACGGCGGGCGCACACCAGCGGCCGCCGTCTCTTTTCACGCGCAGCACACCTCGAGCTTTCATCTCTCGGCGCCGGATCCGACACGCTCGCCCCAACCTCTCGGCACGAGACGAAACGACGCCACCCGCAGAGCGCAACAGCCCGCCCCGCGCCGCCGGATGGGGTCGCACCCCGCCAAAGAACTCGGCTCCAGGTTCTTAGACCCACACGCCTCGACCAAAGTTGAAAAACGCGGTCAAAACGACCAAAATCGCAGCATCGACCGCATGCTTTGCCGGGCGTTCAGATCAAACTCCCGAGAATGCATGATTGATTTTGGGTTCATGAGTTAGGCGGCCCAAAATCGCGAGCATTTGCCCAGTTGGCCGCCAGCAAAAACCGCTTTCTACTCGGCGAGTCGAGATTCAATCGTGCATTCTCGCGAGTTTGTCCCCGGGTTCGCGGGGAAGCGCCCCTCATCTGCGCACCGAACCCCTGTCGCCGAAACAATAAACCCGCCGCGCCAAGCGTTCAACCTGGTACGGCGGGCATTCGTGTTAGCTTTTATTGCAGCCTACCGACTAGGAGCGATCGGTCGTCTTCTCGATCGTGCAGATCATGACGGCGCGACCGTTCTGCAGGATATCGCGCTTGCAGGTAACAAGCGTGAGCACCTGCTCGGCGCTCGACACGCGATCGCTTGCATCGGAGGCCTTAGCCTCGGCATCGGCCAGCATAGTCTCGAGATAGCTCTTGAGCGAGGTACCGTCCTCGGTGAAGTTCGGCGTGCGCGCGTCGGTGTACGACCCGTCGACAACGTGCGTGAGCAGGGGCTTGAGCTTGTAAACGTGGTCTTTGGTGATGTAGTACACGTGCTTGATGTTATCGAACGTGGACTGATCGACCGTGTCGGCGATCGGGTTGAACATGCCGCCGTTCTCCATGTGGTGGCCATAGATCGTGGTCTGCTCATCGACCATGCCGGGGGCGGTTCCGTCCACGTCCATAAAGATCGTGCCCGACGCGTTGTACGTGCCTTCGAACATGGTGCGCAGATAGTGCGTGTTGTCGGTGCCCTGCACAACGGGGTAGTTGATCGTGGTGCCCGGAATGTAGATCCAGCCCACGACGTCCTTGTTGATACTCGAGAGCTGGTCGAAGTCAGGGTTGGGCACGTTGTCGCCGTCGGCATCTTTGAGCTTGGCGTATTTGGCAAGGTCGTCGTAGGTGTCGGTGGCCTGTTTGTAGCCGATCTGCGCATGGATGAAGATGCCGGCCGCCGCGAGCATGAGGCCCACACCGACGATGATCAGCGCGCGCGAGATCCAGTCGCGGGCGCCGGCCTTCTTTTTGCCGCCGTCCTTGCGGGCGAGCTCATTCTTGCTGCCGCCGTTGCCGCCCCTTTTGGCGAGGAGCCCCGCCTTTCCCTTTGCGGCATCGCCCGTATGGTACGAGCCCGAAGTGGCGTGGGTTGGCTTGACCGGCGTGAGCGATTTGGCGCCCGCGGCCTTGGCATGCGAGCCGGTGAGCGCGGGAGCCGCCTTGGTGGCACCCTTGCCGTGACTGCCGAGCGGGGTCACTTGGGTTTTATCGGTGGATGCAGAGGAGCCGAGGCGGGCGAGACCGCGCTTGGCGCTCGCGCCGTCGCTGCCGTTGCGGAAGCGATGCGGCTTGCCCTGAGCCGGCTTGCTGCTGCCCGAAGCGGCACCGTGGCGACCGAGCTTATCGTTCGCGCCCGTGCCCGCGCCCGAAGCATGCCCCGGCTTGGCAAACCGCTTGGGCGCCGCAGACGCAGAGGGCTGAGCCCCGGCTTTTTTGCTCGACGACGCAAAGCGCGAGCCACCGACGCCGGCCTTGGACGCGGCATTGCGGCCGGCCGGCGCAGCGTGTCCGGGTTTGCCGGCAGCCTTGCCGGAGCCGAAGTGCGCGGCAGACGTACCCGACCCTGCGGGCTTCTCGTCCTTGTTCTTAAAGCGCTTGGGCTTGTAGTCGGCCATCACTTCTCCTTAGCGGCATTCTCAGTCACGCAGGTTATCGGTTACTCAAGTGGCACCGCCGGCAAGAGATAGCCCGCACGCGGCGCCCGAGGGTGCTCATACCCCTAATTAAGCCTCGGCCATCTCGGCCTTGAGGGCAACGATCTTCTCGCGGTACACCGGATCGCTCGCACCCAGGATCTGCGTGGCGTAGATGGCGGCGTTCTTGGCGCCGTTGATGGCAACGCAGGCCACAGGCACGCCGGAGGGCATCTGCACCATCGAGAGCAGCGAGTCGAGACCGCCGAGGTCGGAAGTCTTCATGGGCACGCCGATAACGGGCAGCGGGGTGAACGCGGCCACAACACCGCCGAGGTGGGCGGCCTTGCCGGCGGCGGCGACAATCACGCGAATGCCGCGATCGGCCGCAGTCTCGGCCCACTCATGCACCTTGTCGGGCGTGCGGTGGGCGCTGGCAATCACGAGCTCATAGGGAACGCCCAGGCGCTCGAGCTCGGCGGTGCAGCCCTCCATAACGGGCATGTCGGACTTGGACCCCATGATGATGCCGACGACGGGCGTGTTCTCTGCGGCTTCTGCCATGTTGCGCTCCTTAAAGCGGTTGAGGACGGCGCGCGGCCGTCCGGTATGTGCAATGCTCTCAGTATAGTTTGCGCGGGCATGCACACGCGCGAAAGACCGGACGCCACAGAACACAAAACGAGCGGCGCCCCGGAAAAGGAAGGGAAGGCGCCGCTCGTTTATTCGCCAGCCGCGCGCTGATGGGAAGCACGTGGCTCAGGAAGGAAGGGCTCGGGTTAGAACATCTTGTTGTCGCGGTTGCGATCCGTAAGCTCATGCTTGTCGAGGAAGCTGGGCAGAAGACCGTTATCGCCCTTGTTCGTTTTGAGATTGCGAACCAGGCTCTTCTGTTGCTCTTCGCTCAGGCGGTTACGCACTTTGGTCGAGGTCTTCTTGGTGGACTCGGCCGTGGCATCGGCGGCGGCGCTATCGGTCGTCGTCGACTCGACGGCCGCGGCCTCGGTTGCCATGGTATCGGCAAAGCACGCAACCGGTGCGATTATGCTAAAGGCGAGCGTAAGCGTGGCAAAGGCGCTTGCAACGATGAGACGAACGTTCCTGGTGTTCAGCATGGCGAGCTCCTTTCGCTTGTACGAGCGGCCCTATTGCCTGCTCGCTCCTCGTCTGCTGAAAACAGAATAGGGGCTGCAAGCGAGCTGCTGCACAGCAGGAGCGTCAACACTTTGTTGCCCCTCCCCTAGCGATCACTTTGCCTTAACCCCGTGTTGAGACATGCGGAGCGAGCAGTGGCGGAGCGGGTATCGCGTTCGTCGGCACTAAACCCAAATGCTCGAATTAACAGATCGTCCCTATTCCCAGGCAGCTGTGAGGCGGGCCATCTAGCCAGCAGCAGGCCCGCCAGGTCTTCTCGTAGGGAACATCCCAGTGAGGAGAGTCTACGGGGACATGGGGGTGGGTGAAGCCGGCCTGACGCTCGATTGGAACAGCCACGCGCGAACGCGAGCGAAAAGCAAAGCCAGAAAACACCTAGCCAAATAGGAGCGCCAGACAAAAAGCCCTCCCGCCAAACGTTCCAAGGGAACGAGGCGAGAGGACGCTTTCATATGCCGAGAACGGTCCCGAAGGGAAGCCCCAGCGGGCCGTCGCGGGCGATGAACGCTACTTCTTCTTGCGGTTGGCGACGATACCGGCAGCCGCGGCGATGAGGCCGAAGGTCACCAGGGCGCCGACGATGAGCGGGGTGCGGTCGCCGGTGACGGCAAGGCCGTTGTTCTTGACGGTCGTTTTGACAATGGTCTTGGTCTCGGTCTTGCTGCCAGGCTTCTGTTGCTCGGCGCCCTCCTTCTCGGCTTCGGCCTTGGCCTGCTTGTATGCGACCTCGGCCTGCTCAAGCTTTTTGAGCACCGCGGGATCGACAAGCTTCTTCTGTTCGTCGGTCAGGGCGTCATAGGCACGACGCGCGGCCTCGATGACCTCTTTGCTCGCGTTGCTGTAATCAACCTTGCCGATGGCGTTGATCTTGTCGATCGCCTCGTTGGCGGCGGTCTCGTCGGGATTGGCGGCCACGGTAAAGGCGATCTCGAGCGCACCCGTGTAATTACCGGTGCCGGAGACCGTCAGCTTGTAGCTGCCGGAGGTCGTGACCTTGTTGCCGGAGAGCACGTAGTCGGTGGCGGTGAGCTTGGTGCCGTCCGGGAGCACGACGGAATCCACCGTCTGCTCCTGCTCGGACCCGTTGGCGGTAAGGCCGGCACCCAGCACGACCTTGGCGCCCTTGATGCTCTTGGGTGCGATGGTAAAGTCCGCGGTGGCGGTGCCGCTCTTGTAGCTATCGGTCTCGGCCACGGTGGCGCGCACGGTGTACTCGCCCGCGCCGGTCGGAACGGCGGCAGACCAGGAGTCCTCGCCCTTCTTGCTGTACTCGTAGGTCACCGCGCCCTTGCCGGGGTTGGTGGCGCCCGCAACGGTGGGCTCGTTGGCCTCGTCGCCATAGGTCCAGCCATCGATCGTCACGGACGGCGCAACGCCCACCTTAACGATGGAGAAGTTCACGCTGGGGTTCTCGGGCAGCTTGTAGTTTCCGTCGTCGAGCGCGGTCGCCGTGGCCGTGTAGTTCTCGCCAACGTCCGTCTGGGCACCCTCGATAACAACCTCTACCTCGTCGTTATTGACGATGTTGCCCAAGTTGCATGTCGGAATCTGCTCCTCGCCCGTGTATTCAAGCTCGGTCTTGCCCCAGTTGAGCTCAACCTCGCGTTGGGTAATAGAAGCGAATACGTCCATATAGGAGTAACCAATATTCGTAAGCTGATAATTGGCCGCCTCGGGGCCCGAGAGCGCAACGTCGCTGATGGTCACTCTCTTATGCAGCTCGGCATCGGCGTCACCAAAGGAGCAGGTCGCCGTGATATTCAAAAGATCATTATCGATGGGAGAGAGTGCGCTGTAGCCATAGATCACCGTATTGGTCTTGTCCAGCTCGGCTGTCGTGGTTCCGTCGTAAACCTTGTCTTTCACCGTAAGACCTTCGATGAAACACCATTGCTTTGCAACGCAATACGTCGAGGTCGCCGTGGCATTGCCGGCAGAGAGGGACACCTTGTAATACCCGGCATTCTTCACCTTGTCGGTTGCGACATACGTGCCGTCCTCGGTGTCGGAGCGCTCAAGCGCGGCCGCAGGGACGGTGAGGGCAGCGGTCTTCCAGGCTTTGCGCTCGTCGGTTGTTCCGACAACCTCCACAGCGTTCCCGTCGTAGGTCTTCCTACCGGTCGAGAGCGTCAGGGTCAAACCCGCGGAAGGGATGGGGCAGAGCGGATCGCTGGAGTTCTCGCACTTCGCCGTAATCATATTTGCGTCGGCGGTATAGGCGAGAGCACACGCATGGTTCTGCGCGAGCGAGTACGACGCGTCGCTCGTCAGGCTCGCATCGGGTGCGCCAGGGTCTTCACCCTCGGCATAGCCGCCGAACTCGACAAAGAAGCCGTCCGCATAGCCGGAGTCCTTGTAGCCAGACTCCGTGATGTCGTTGATGGTCCAGTTTCCCTCGTTGTTCGCGGTGAGGCAGCACTCATACGTGGTCATTCCCAGTGTGTTGTCCATGCCCGACCACGGCTGATCGGAACCGGTGTGCTTGAATGCATTGGGCTCGCTACTGGAGTGCGTATCGACCGTAACCGACTCGCCGGCCTCGGGGCCGCATGCCCAGTAATAGTCCTTAATAGCCGTGGCCTTGGTGTTGTCGTATGCCGCGTCCGCCTTATAAACGAACGCCCCCGCACTCTGCACGAGCTCGGTGTCGTCGTCGATCTTGCTGTAATCGCTCTTGAGCATGAGCGTGCCGCTGATCCAACCGCTCTCGGATCCAGCCCTTTCGTGAATCGCCTCGTATTCGTCATCGGAAGTGATGGTAGCGAGGTAGCCCTGCGCGCCGTTGTACTTGTAGGACTTGGCCTTGTTGTAGGCCTTGGACCACGAGAGCTTTTCGGGAACGTACATATAGTAGTGATCGCCGAGCTTGGAGAGCGTGGCGTCTGCGGGCAGCTCGGTGGTCTGGTTGGCGTCGGCCGTTACCTCGATCTTGGTCGTGCTCTTGCAATCGCTAAAGGAGAGGGCCGCAAGGATATTCGTGGCATCTGCCTGGGAATCCACGCTAAAGGTAAAGGTCATGCTCGTGCTCGTTGTGTCCTGTGCGTCGGGCGTGGTGGTCGAGTTGATCTTGCCCGCCCCCGTCAGCGAGACCGTCAGGGTGTTCACACCGCCGGTCACCTTCGCATTTGGGAACGCGCACGTGGCCCCGTTGAGGTTGGGCTCACCCAGCGTCACCGAAGGGGTATCGGCAAAAACAGCGGCCGGCGTAACCGCGAGCAGCGTGGCGGCAGCGAGCACAAAGCCCCAAGCAGCCTTTTTGACGTTAAGAGCCCTCATAATCAACCATCCCCGACATACGAAAGCAATACGTAATTGCACGGAGAGTAGCATAGGGCGTCAGTAAACAACGTCACAGATCGGCAAGTTAACACCCTGAACACCAGGAACGGGGCTTGTTGGAGCTCTCGGCGCACGGCACCAGCGAGAGCGGAAACCAGAAGGACCGTCTGCAGCCCAGCAGCCGTCCTATTATTTGGTAACGATTAAGGCACGATAGGAGCACACCATGCGAATTATCTCGTCTAAGACCCTTCGCAACGACTATTCGAGCATCGCGGCCGAGGCGCATGCCACAGGCGAGCCGTTCTATATCACGCGCAACGGCGCGCAAGACGTCGTCCTCATGAGCCAAGAGGCCTTTGAGGAGCGCGAGGCCATGCTCAACGAGCGCGCCGCCGTCCTCGAGGCCGAGGCGGAGTACCGCAAGAACGGCACCTCGTACTCGCTCGACGAGGTCCGCTCCATGCTCCGAGCCGCACGCGGCAAGGCGGCTGTAGCGTAATGGTGCGCTTTCTTCCCGAGACCTACGAGGACCTCGCTAAGCTCGATGCCGTACATGCCGCATTCGGGGGCAAGGCGCCCTGCCCCTCGGACGCCATTCTCAACAAGGTCGAGCTTCTCGCCACGTTCCCCCTTATGGGGCCGATCCATCCCGACTCGTTCCTTGCGCAGCGCGGCTCTAGAAAGATCTCGACGGATCGCTGGGTGGCAAACTACCGCGCAGACGACGACATCCCGACCGTCTATCGCGTCTTTCACCAGCGCTCGGCACAGCAAAACGGAACTATCGGCTAGAGCAGGTACCGCGCCCGCCCCTCCGGTGCACGCGCAACGTAAAGACCCCCTTGATTTTGGGAACTCTGCCGAACGCAGATCCAAAACCAAGGGGGCCTTCTCGCCTACTCTATTGCGCTAGCGCGCGTCGCCTACACCTCGTACTGGGGCAGGTCCTGCAGCGCGATGGCGCCCATGCCGTGCTCGTTGTTGGAGCCGCATCCCTCGCGCTCCTCGCGCACGGCCTCGATGGCGCTCACGTAGGCGTTGGCGCCCGAGAGCGCGGTCACGCAGGTCACGCCGCGGCGCACGGCCTCGGTACGCAGCAGATAGCCGTCGCCACGCGAGCCCGGACCGTACGGCGTGTTGATGATGAGCGCGATCTCGCCGTCGGCGATCATGTCGCCGATGTTGGGGTGCGCCCCGCCGATCTTCTCCACCGTCTCGCACGTCACGTTGCCGCCGCGCAGCACGCGGGCGGTGCCCTCGGTACTCACGATCTCGAACCCGAGATAGCGCAGGATCCGCGCAACCGAGAGGATGTGACGCTTGTCGCGGTCGCAGACCGAGATGAACACCTTGCCCTTGCTCGGGTCGGGCATGTCGTAGTCGATGGCGAGCTGCGTCTTGGCATAGGCTTCGGGATAGCTCTTGGCAATACCCATAACCTCGCCGGTCGACTTCATCTCGGGCCCGAGGATGACCTCCGCACCCGGGAAGCGACCCCAGGGCATCACGGCCTCCTTCATGCAGAACCAGTCGAGACGGCGCGAATCGCGCGGCAGGTGCAGGTCGGCAATGCTCTCCCCCGCCATGATGCGCGCGGCACACTTGGCGAGCGGCACGCCCGTGGCCTTGGAAATGAACGGCACCGTGCGGCTCGCGCGCGGGTTGGCCTCGATCACGTAGACGGTCTCGCCCTTGATGGCGTACTGTACGTTCACCAGGCCGCGCACGCCGAGCGCGAGCGCGATGCGGCGCGTGGTCTCGCGGAGCTTCTCGACCAGGCCGTCGCTAAAGCTGAACGGCGGGATGCAGGTTGCCGAGTCGCCGGAATGGATGCCGGCCTCCTCGATGTGCTCGAGCACGCCGCCGATGTAGACCTCCTCGCCGTCGCAGAGCGCGTCGACGTCGGACTCGATGGCGCCCTCGAGGAATCGGTCGAGGTAGACCGGGTAGTCGGGGCTGATGCGCGCGGCCTCGGCCATGTAGGTGCGCAGGTGCTCCGAGTCATACGCGATCATCATGCCGCGGCCGCCGAGCACGTAGCTCGGGCGCACAAGCAGCGGGTAGCCGATCTGCGCCGCCACGGCCTCGGCCTCCTCAAACGAGGTGGCCTGGCCCGCAGGCGGGTACATGATCTGCAGGCGGTCGAGCAGCGCTGCGAAGCGCTCGCGGTCCTCGGCAAAGTCGATGGCGTCGGGCTTGGTGCCCATGATGTTCACGCCGCTCTCCTCGAGCATGCGCGCGAGCTTGAGCGGGGTCTGGCCGCCCAGCGTCACCACGACGCCGTCGGGGCGCTCCACGTCGATGACGTCCATGACGTCCTCGTAGGTGAGCGGCTCAAAGTACAGGCGATCCGAGGTGTCGTAGTCGGTGGATACCGTCTCGGGGTTGCAGTTGACCATGATGGTCTCGTAGCCCTGCGCGGCGAGCGCGTAGCTCGCGTGCACGCAGCAGTAGTCAAACTCAATGCCCTGGCCGATGCGGTTGGGGCCGGCGCCGAGAATCATCGCCTTGGGCTTGGAGCAGGGAGAGGTCTCGTCGGGAGCGGCTGCCTTCTTAGCGCACGCGCTCGTGCGGTAGATGCTCTCGTAGGTCTTGTAGTGGTACTCGGTGGCGCTCTGGAACTCGGCTGCGCAGGTATCGACCGTCTTCATGCTCGGCACCACGCCCAGGCCCTTGCGGTAGGCGCGCACAAAGCGCTCGTCGGAGCCGGTGAGCACCGCGATCTCGGCGTCGCTCGTGCCGTACTGCTTGAGCAGGCGCATGGCGTCGGCGTCGATATCCTCCACGCGCAGGCCGCGCACGGCCTCCTGCACCTGGATCATGTCGTTGATGCGGTTGAGGTACCACGGGTCGATCTTGCAGATCTCGAACACGCGGTCGATGGTCCAGCCGCGGCGGAACGCCTCGGCCACGTAGAAGATGCGGTTCTCGGTGGGCTTGGCAATAGCCTCGGTGAGCTCGTCGTAGCTCATCTCGGCCGCGCCCTCCTTGCCGCCGGCCGAGAGGCCCTCGTGCCCGTCCTCGAGCGAGCGCATGGCCTTGCCGAACGCCTCCTCAAAGGTGCGGCCGATGGCCATGATCTCGCCCACGGCCTTCATGCGCGTGGTGAGGGTGGTGTCGGTGCCCTTGAACTTCTCGAACGCAAAGCGCGGCACCTTGACCACGCAGTAGTCGATCGAGGGCTCAAAGCAGGCGGGCGTGGCCTTGGTGATGTCGTTGACGATCTCGTCGAGGGTGTAGCCCACGGCCAGGCGCGCGGCGGCCTTGGCGATGGGGAAGCCCGTGGCCTTGGAGGCGAGCGCCGATGAGCGGCTCACGCGCGGGTTCATCTCGATGACAATCAGGCGTCCGGTGTCGGGGTTCACGGCGAACTGCACGTT
Source organism: Faecalibacterium prausnitzii (assembly GCA_963603165.1). Lineage (GTDB taxonomy): Bacteria > Actinomycetota > Coriobacteriia > Coriobacteriales > Coriobacteriaceae > Collinsella. The sequence goes on along the minus strand of CAVCLY010000013.1, from coordinate 28,696 downwards.
GGATCCGCCGGTCTCAACACCGATCTTCTCGAGGATGGCGAGCGAGGCCACACGCATGCGCTGGTACTCCAGGTCGGAGAGCGTTTGCGCGGGCGCCACGGTGATGGAGTCGCCGGTATGCACGCCCATGGGGTCGAGATTCTCGATGGAGCACACGATGATGCCGTTGCCGGCATGGTCGCGCATGACCTCCATCTCGTACTCTTTCCAGCCCGCAATGGACTCCTCAACCAGCACCTCGTGCGCCGGCGAGAGCTCGAGGCCCTGGCTCACGATGGAGATGAGCTCGGCCTCGTCGTTGGCGATGCCGCCGCCGGCGCCGCCGAGGGTAAAGCTCGGGCGCAGCACGCAGGGGTAGCCCACGCGCTTGACGATGTTGAGGGCGTCCTCGACGCTATAGGCATAGCCGGAGCGCGCGACCTCCAGGCCGATCTCGGCCATGGCCTCGTTAAAGAGCTTGCGGTCCTCGCCGCGCTCGATGGCCGCCAGGTCGCAGCCGATCATCTCGACACCATACTGGTCGAGCACGCCGGAGCGGGCGAGTTCCACGGCGGCGTTCAGGCCGGTCTGGCCGCCGAGCGTGGGCAGCAGCGCGTCGGGGCGCTCCTTCTTGATGACCTTCTCGACGAACTCGGCCGTGATGGGCTCCACATAGGTGCGGTCGGCAAGGCCGGGGTCGGTCATGATGGTGGCCGGATTGGAGTTGACGAGCACGACCTCGTAGCCGTCCTCTTTGAGCACCTTGCAGGCCTGGGCGCCGGAGTAATCGAACTCGCAGGCCTGGCCGATAACGATCGGACCGGAGCCGATGACGAGGATGCGCTTGATATCGGTACGTTTGGGCATGTTACATCTCCCCGTTCTCGGTGGCGTCCTCGATCTCGGCAAAGCGCCAGCCGCTCAGGCGGTCCTTGCTGATGTCGATGTCGAGGTAGTCGGCGTCGCCGTCCATAAGGCGCGTGAACGCGCGGAACAGATAGTGCGCGTCGGTGGGGCCGGGCGAGGCCTCGGGGTGGTACTGAACGGAGAAGCACGGGGCGTCGAGCAGCTGGATGCCCTCGGCGGTGCCGTCGTTGAGATTCACGTGGGTGAGGCGAATGCGGCCGAAGCGCTCGTTCATGACCACGGGCGCGATGCCGGCGCGCACCCAGGCGCGCAGGTCGCCGTCGGCGGGATGCTCGGTCTTGCCGCCCGAGAGCTCGGGTACAAGCTCACCCAGACTCGGGAAGATGAGGCCGAAGCCGTGGTTCTGCGCCGTGATCTCAACACGGCCGCTCACGAGGTTCATGACGGGCTGGTTGCCGCCGCGGTGACCGAACTTGAGCTTTTCCATCTCGGCGCCGCAGGCCAGGCTGATCATCTGATGCCCCAGGCAGATGCCGAAGATCGGCTTTTTGCCGATGAGCTTTTGCACCTGGGTGTAGGTCTCTTCCACGGCATCGGGGTCGCCCGGGCCGTTGGAGAGGAAGATGCCGTCGGGGTCCAGGGCGAGCACGTCCTCGGCAGGCGTGTTCCAGGGCACCACGGTAAGATCGGCTCCGGCGCGCACGAGTCCCTCGAGGATGCCGCGCTTGATGCCGCAGTCGTAGGCCACGACCTTGTACTTGACCGCGGGCGCGGGCATCTCGGCAAAGTCGTGCGAGACGGGCAGGTCAGCCGCGGTGTAGGCATGTTGCACAGGAGTGCTCACGGTCTTGGCAAGGTTCTCGCCCACCAGCGTGGGCGCTGCGGCCAGGAGGCTCGCGAGCTCTTCCACGTCAAAGACCTCGGTCGAGATGATGCCCATCTTGGAGCCGTTGTCGCGCAGATGACGCACGAGCGCGCGGGTGTCCACGCCCTCGATGGCCACGACACCGTGGCGCTCGAGGTATTCGGGCACGCTCACGGCGTTGCGCCAGTTGCTCGGCGTGGCGCACATGTCGTGCACGACCATGCCGCGCAGGGCAGGGGCGCTCTGGGGGCGCTCGGCATCGCCGGGAAAGGCGGACTGCACGTCGGCCTCGTCGATACCGTAGTTGCCGATCTGCGGATAGGTCATGGTCACGATCTGGCCTGCGTAGCTCGGGTCGGTGAGGACCTCAAAGTAGCCCTCGAGCGAGGTGTTAAAGCAGACCTCGCCCGTAGCCGTGCCGGCGGCTCCGCACGAACGGCCATAAAAAATGGTCCCATCCTCCAAATACAGGATGCAAGGACCACTCTGCCTCTTGCTCGTCTTGGCAAGAATCTTTTGCGCCAGCTCACTGGGAGCGACGCTGCGAGCGGCAAGGCTCGCGCTCTGGTTGTTCGCCATCGTCTCTCCTTCCCGATCTCTCCGGATCGGCTTAAAGGTGGTTTATAGGCTGGCGACATTGTAACGCGCCCGACATATGCGCGGGACCCCAAGAGCGCACTTCACCTAATCGCTCAAAGCCGGTGAGCGTCGCCGGCGCTATCAGGTCTCGCAAACGTGCCCAAACCCCGTTTGGTATTGGTTTGAGCGCGTTTTGAAAAACGAATTCCCGATTGGTATTGGTTTAGAGCCGACCGGCAAGTAGACCCCTGTTTCATCTCACCAAAACCGCAGGTCGCAGTTTCCTAAAACTGCCATCTACTCGGCCCTCTCCCAAAAACCAATACCAAACGGGACCTGGATTCTCCGAGGCCGTCAAAACCGATACCGATCGGGGTTTGCGCGCAAGCAGCGGCAACAAAAAGCCTCCCGCTTCTCGATGGAGAGGAGCGAGAGGCCGTTCGGTTTGGTTGTTGCCCATTCGGGGCTGGTTGCGGGTCGAGCGCAGCGCGAGATCGTTAGTGGATCTGGCGCAGGCGACGGCTTGCGAGCAGAAGACCCACGGCAGCCACGGCAACGATTGCCGCACACACAATAGCGTTGTCGCCCGTGGCGGGAAGCACCGAAACTACGCGCTTGGTCGTAGTGGTCTTTTTAGCCGTGTCGTCGGTCTTGTCGGAATCCTCGGAGGTGTCGCCCTCGTCGCCCTTTTTGGTCTCGTCCTTCTTGGTGTCGTCTTTCTTCTCGTCGTCCTTCTTGCGGACCACGTCGCCCGGGGTCTCGAGGGTCTCCACGGCGGTGGCGCGCATGATGGGTTCGGCGCTGTCCTCGAAGTTGTGGCCGATCACGTAGAGCTTGCCGCGATACGCAATGGCGCGACCGTAGGCGACGTTCGTCGTGCACACGCGCTTACCGAGGCTCTCGAACTTAGGAGAGCCGTTCTTGAGTACGAAGGTATCGTCCTGGATGTGGCCGATCGGCGTCCCGTTCTCGTTATAGTGATCCGCCGAGCGCCGAGCAGTCATCACAACGCCTTCCTTGATCGCGGCAACGCCATAGCTGGCCGCATCGGCATCGAGCGCCGAGGGCAACGTATCGCTCTCGTGATCGCCCACCTCGGCGATCTTCTCGACCTTGATCGAGCCGTCGTCGGCAAGCGTGATGCATTCGATCGCGGCCTGGGTCCCCATGCCGCCATCACGGTTGGCTCCACCGAACACATAGAGCTTGTTGCCACAAAGCGCCGTCTGAATGTTCGCGTACAGGTGCTCCTGTCCGGCGTTGGTGCGGGGAGCACCCGAACCGAGCACCTTGACCGCGCCGGTCTCGAGGTCGAACGAGCGGATGTTGTCGGCCTCGAGGTTTTCGATCGACTTGGTACCGTCGTCGTTGTTCACGAGCTCGCTGCCGCCGATCAGGAGCAAGCGATCGCCGACGTTCACGATCGACGCTTGGCACGGCACATCGTCCGAAGCGATCTTGTCGGAAAGATCGGTCCACCTACCGGTCGCAGGATCGAGCGAGAAGAGCTTTTTAGCCGTGAGGCCGCCGGCGCAGTCGCTCTCGCCCGCGCCCATCACGAGCAGCTTGCCGTTCCAGAGCGTGGCGCTCACGTTGCCGACACGCGCGGGCAGGCTCTCGGCCTGGCTCCACGTGCCGGCGTCGATGTCGTAGCGCCATACGTTCTTGTAAATGGCCTCCATGTTATTGGCGTTCTGGGCCGTCACGGTGTCGGGGGTGTATTCCTCGGCGATGAACACGTAGATCGAACCGTCGAGCGCAACCATCTCGTTGTAGACCGTGGACGCATTGAACGCATCCGGCAGCTCGATCTTCTCCTCAAAGGTCGGTACCTCGGCGTCCGAGACATTCTTGGTAAAGCGGTAGGTCTCGGCATGCGAGCAGTTCTTGCCCGCGGCCGTGGTGACCTCGCACTCAATGCGCCCGCTCACGAGACCCGAAGGGCACACGATCTGGATCTTGGTGTCGGACCAGCTCTTGATCTTGGCGGTCTTGCCGCCAAAGGTGACCTTGCCCTGTTCGGCGCCAAAGTTCGCGCCCGTGATGGTCACGAGCGAATCGTCACCGTCCTTCTCGGGCTCAACAAGCGTGGCGGCATCGATAACGGGCTCCCGCACCGCCGTAGAAGCGAACTTGCTCGCATCGATCATGCCGCCCGAGGTGCACTCTTCCTTGAACTGACCGTCGAAGGTGTCAACCGACGCCTTGACCGTCTGGGCCAGAGCGGCGGCGCTTGCGGCGTCGTGGTCTTTGTAGCCGGACATCTGGCAAGCCGCCACGGACGCAAGGCCCGTCACGCACGGGGCCGCCATAGAGGTGCCATCCAAGTAGGCATAGGACACAACCTTGTTGCCAGCACCCATGCAATCGATAAGCAGGGACGTGGTCTTGACCTCTTCGACATCATACGGAACCATGCGCATGTGGAGCACGATATAGCGCGAGCCGTCGGTGTCGGTGTAAACCGAGAGCTTGGCCCCCTCGCCCACCTCCTGCTGGAGCACCGAGGCAACGTCCATATTGACCGAAACCCATTCGTTGGGGTTCAGGTTGCCCGTCGTTATGGCGTTGTTCATATCGACCGCAGTGGCCTTGCCCGAGGCATCCTGAACTTCGGCCGTCATCCAGAGCGAGAGCGTGACTCCGTCCTTGGTCGCACAGGCAAACGTCGCGCCGATGTTCGAGAGCTCGTTCAGGCTGTTGCCATCAACGGGAACTTTGAGCGAAACGTCGTAATAGGCCCCATTGCTATCCACGCATTTTTTGAGATCGCTCGCGGTGAGCTCGAACACGCCCGAGGCATCGTAGCCGGTGGCGTTCGTTTTGGTCGAACCGACCTCCGTTGCATCGTCCGCAACAGATGTTCCCGCATAGGCCGTGATCTTCTTGGTGTCCTCATTATCGAACGTGTAGTACACGGCGTTCCCCTTGCGGCCGGTCATCTCGGGAACAAAGACCTGCCTGTTGCTAGGAATAGTCGAGAGAATATGAGTGCCGGGTGCAAACACATCGGTCGACGTTTTGCCGTAGTTGGAAAATGTCGAACGCGTCCCGTCCATGGCGGCAGCATCAACGATCACCGCGTAGTCGCTGTTCGAGAAGTAACGGCTGCTGACGGTGGATTCGTCGATGTCATCACTATCGTTACCGGCAGCAACAATCGAGATCGCGCCCTTGCGGCCCACGGCCTCCATGGCAAGGCAGATCGCATACGTGCCGTACGGAGCTCCCCATGAGTCGTTGACGGCGCGGATGTTCACGCCGGCATCGAGCGCCCGCTCGATGTAGGCATAACCCTTGAGGACGGCGCTTTCGGGGATGGAGGCGTATTTGGTGCCCACGCGCACGCTGATGAGCTTAGCGCCGTTCGCCGCACCCGAAACGCCAAAGCCGTTCCACTGCGCGGCGGCCATGCCGGCCACGTGCGTTCCGTGCAGATGTACGTCGGACGAATCGGTCTCGTCGTCGCCCGTGGCGCCGTAGCCGTACTTGCCGCCGCCGATCTTGCTCATGTAGGCGCTCATGTCGTACATAACGCCCTTGAGGTCGGGGTGCTCGGCATCGATGCCGGTATCGACGATGGCGATGACCTCGGCAGAGTTGACCATTTGCGCGTTGTTCCAGTTCTCGAGCTTGGTCGTGAACGCGCTTTGGTGAATGGCGCCGGCGGTGCCGGTGGTGCCGTTGTAGGCCCACTGGAACGGCGTGCCGTCGCCGACATCCTCGCCGGTCACCGTCTCGTTTGCGGCGGGCGTTACGCCCTCGGCGGTCGATTTGGCGTCGTCACCCGCGGTGCCGGATTCGCCGTTGCCCGTGGTGCCGTTGCTGTTGTCGTTACCGGTGTCGCTGCCCTCGTTGTCGTCGGCAGCGCTCGCGGAATCGTTAGCGGCGCTCGCCGCAGCCGCGGTCTTGGCCTCGGCCGTCGCGGTACCGGCTGCCTGGGTGTCGGAGCTGTCGGTCGCATCCGTCGACGACGCCGAGGACGCAAGCGCATCGCTGTCGTCATCGGCAATCTTGTTCACGTAGTTGGGCTCGGCCGCAAGAACACGCGGGTCGTCGGCGAGTTCGCGCAGAATCTGCTCGGTGCTCATACCCTCCTTCTGCACGAGGAGCGTGTAGACATCCACGTCGGCGGCCTGCACGGCAACGTCTTCATCGGAGTCGTCGTCGGAAAGCGCGGCGAGCTCCTGTGCGCCGTCGAGCGCCTCGTCGGGCAGGCTCGTGTCGAAGGTCTCCTCGTACACCTCGCCCGTGGTCTGGAACAGCTCTTCCGAGGCGGAGTCGAGCAGCGACTCCTCGGCCGGGGCATCGGATACCGCGATGTCATCGCCCTCGTCGGAAAGTGCGGCCACGGACGCCTCGGGGTCAGAGCCGGCGGCGGGCGCCACGATGGCGATGGCCTCGCCGTCCTGGTAGTCGCCGGCAGCGAGCATGTCGTCGATGTCGTCCGCCCACGTGCTCGAGAGCGGCTCCTCCTCCGACGAAGAGTCGTTGGCTGTCGCGGCCTTCTCGGCATAAGCGCTGGTCGGCGTTACGTCATCCGCCTGGCCGGCAAGGCTCGCGGCAAATGCGAACGGCGAGCCGCTCAGGAACATCGAGGCGGTGAGCACCGACGTCAGCGAGACTTTGGCGGCCACCTGAACACGGGCGGCAACTGAGCGGGAGCGAATCATGGCGTTCCAATCTCAAATTTGATACATAAACGCGCCTATTATCGCATCTCTGTGCCGTAATCCCGCCCATTCCGCAAACGGTGCGCCGCTGCGCTATGGTGTGTGCGATCAAACAACTAGGCGAAAGGTTCCTCACATGGGCAATTCAGACGCTCCCCTCTTTACGCGCACGAACAACGTGATTCCGCGCGTGGCGGCCGTGCACGATCTCTGCGGCTATGGCAAATGCTCGCTCGGCATCGTGATTCCCGTGCTCTCGGCGGCGGGCATCGACGTGTGCCCCGTGCCGACGGCGCTCCTATCGGCGCACACCAAGTTCCCGGTGTTCCATCTGCACGACACCACGCCCATGCTCGAGCCCTACCTCGATGCCTGGCAGGCCGAGGGCATCGAGCTCGACGGCATCTATTCGGGCTTTTTGGGTTCAGCCGAGCAGGTCTCGACCATCAAGCGCCTCTATGCGGAATACCCGCAGGCCCTGCGCATCGTTGATCCGGTAATGGGCGACGGCGGCAAAAAGTACGCCACCTATACCGACGAGATGTGCGACGCCACGCGCGGCCTGGTGAACGGCGCCGATGTGCTCACGCCCAATCTCACCGAGACCGCGATCCTCACCGGCATTCCCTACGCCGGCAAAGACGTGAGTCGCGAGTTCGTGCAACAGAATGCCGACGCGCTCCTTGAGCTCGGAGCCAAATCCGTGGTTATCAAGGGTGTTGTTCACGAGGGCGAAAGTTCGATCCGCAACTATATCGCCACCGCCGATGCACCGCAGGTGTTCGAGATCGCGAGCGAGATGCTGCCCTATATGCTTCACGGCACGGGCGATCTCTTTGCAAGCGCCCTCACCTCGGCCATCTACTGCGGGCGCAACTTGGCCGACGCCTGCACCTTCGCCGGAGACTTCGTGCGCGCGGCCATGGCTATCACGCGCGATCAGCCCAACTACGAGATGCGCGGCGTGTCGTTCGAGCCGGTCCTCAACTTGGTCTGCGACCTGCTCAAGTAGGGCAGCCGCCTTGCCATGCCGGATTCGCGGATCGACACATTCATAAAAGCAGGACGCGGCAAGCCAATTCCCGTTTGGTATTGGTTTGCAGCCGTCCTGAAAAACGAAATCCCGTTTGGTATTGGTTTTTGGGAACAGCTCGACTAGACCCCTGTTTTTGACCAGAAAAACCGCAGGTCGCGCTCTTCTAAAACGTGAGGCTACTTTGCCAGTCGACCAAAACCAATACCAAACGGGAGTTGGATTTCGAAAAGCCCGGCAAACCGATACCAAACGGGATTTCGCGGGCACGAACCTCTACAAGGGGTGTACCCGACTAGGCCATCGATCCGCAACAGACCGCTATTCCTCCGCAGACGGAGCTGCCTCGTCGGCAGAAGCCTCATCGGCCGGCGCCGTGCTCGTGCCCGTACCCTTGAACATCTCGGAGCCGTAGCTCTTGGCGTCCTCGAGCTGCTGGGCGCGGTCCTCCTCGATCTTGCTCTGCGAGACGGCCGGGTCCTCGATTAGCGACGACACGGAATTCACCTGCTTTTGGATGCGGCTCGTGATCTCGTCGTCCATACCGACGATGCGCATCTGCCAGTCGATGCCGCTGCTCGAGTCGCTGTTGGGTTTGGTCCACACGAACGTGAGGATCGCGTGCTCCTTGCCCTGCGCGGGCAGCATGCCGAAGAACTTGTCGTGCTGGATGTTGTTGGAGTCGTCCACATAGGCGCTCACGTTGTAGACCACGCGGTTGATCTTGCTGTTGAGGAGCGCGTTGGTGGCGAGCGCCGCGGCCTGGATCTGCCCGTTCGAGAGCAGGTCGAGCTCGTTTTTCGAACTTGTGTCGACCACGGTGACCTCGAGCGTGCCGGCCGACTCGTCGGCCACATCGACCGAAAATTCATGCGGGAACTGCGTAAAGCCGTTGCCCCACTCAACGCCGCCCTCGAGCGCGGTGGTCACCGTCTCGGTCGTGACGTTCTCGGAGAGATTGGCGGTGTTCAGACGGCGCATGACGCCGTAGCCGATCTGCATGCCGACGATGATCACGATGATCGCCGCGCACACGACGATGGCCGCGCGGTTGATGGCCTGCCCGACGTTCGATCCCGACGGGTCGTCTTCCGAAAGCGGGTCCACGTCCTTGCCGTGGGGCTTGCGGCTCTCGCGCGCGAGCTGCTCGAGCGCTTCGGCGCCGCCCTCGGCCTTGACCTCGGCCGCATGGCGCAGGCGCTCGGAGCGCGCAGAGGCGAGCTCCGGGTCCACAAGGCCCGAGGCATCGACCTCAGAAAAGAGCTCCGACACTTCCTCCGGAGTGAGCTGCGCTTTGTTGGACATATCTGAACCTCGCGGGATGCCTGGAATTCGAATACCTTCGATACTAACGCGAACGCACACGCCGTGCGAACGGCGCGAACGCGCGGGCGCTCGTTAGCAGAACTGCATGCGGTAGTAGCGTGCGTAGGTGCCGTTGCGCTCCATGAGTTCGTCGTGAGTGCCGCGCTCCACCACGCGCCCGCCCTCGACCGTGGCGATCTCGTCGGCGTTCTTGATAGTCGAGAGCCGATGCGCGATCACGATGGTCGTGCGCCCCGCAGCCAGGCGCGCGAGCGATTCCTGCACGGCCTCCTCGCTCTCGTTGTCGAGCGCCGAGGTGGCCTCGTCCAAGATAAGGATCTTGGGGTCCTTGAGGAACACGCGCGCGATGGAGATGCGCTGCTTTTGGCCGCCCGAAAGACGGCTGCCGCGCTCGCCCACCACCGTGTCGTAGCCATCGGGAAGACCGGCGATGAACTCGTGGATGTTCGCGCTCTTGGCCGCGGCCTCGATCTCTGCCTGCGTGGCGCCCGGGCGACCATAGGCGATGTTCTCGCCGATCGTGCCGTCGAACAGGTAGACGTCCTGCTGCACCAGGCCGATCGCGCGACGCAGGCTGTCCTGCGTGACCTCGGCCACATTCTGACCGTCGATGGTGATGCTGCCCGAGAGCACATCGTAAAAGCGCGGGAGCAGCGAGCAGGTAGTTGACTTGCCGCCACCCGAGGGGCCCACGAGGGCGAGCGTCTCGCCTGGCTCGATCGTAAGGTTCATGTGGTCGATGACCGGACGCTGCGCGCCCGCGCCGCCACCCTCGCCCAGCTCAGCCTGCTCGTACCTAAAGCAGACATCCGTGTAGCGGATCTCGCCGCCGCGAACCTCGAGGTCGGGCGCGCCCGGAACATCGAGCACGTCGGGCACCGTCTGCAGCACCTCGTCCATGCGCTTAAAGCCGGCGATGGCCTTTTGGTACATCTCGGCGGAGTTCACGAGCGTCTCGAGCGGCGTGCAGAAAAGCGAGATATAGAGCGCGAAGGTCGCCATGTCGAGCGCCGTGAGGTCGCCCTGGGCCACGAGCCAGCCGCCCATGAGCACCACGGTCGCATAGAGCACGCCCGAGAGCAGGCCGTAGGTTGCCGTGTAGGTGCCCATGGCGTTGTACATGCGCTCCTTGGAGGCGAGATAACGGTCGTTCGACGCGCGGAACTTGGTGCGCTCGGCCGCCTCGTTCGCAAACGACTTGACCACGCGCATGCCTGCGAGCGAGTCCTGGAGCTGCGCGTTGATGCCGCCGATCTTTTTGCGGTTGTCGCTGAACACGGCGCGCATGCGCAGGTTCTGCCACACCATGATCACGGTGAACACGGCCGTGATGCCGACCATGGTGAGCGCGAGCGGCGCGGCGATATTGAAGAGGATCACGAACGAGCCGACGATCTCGATGCCGCAGATGATGATCCACTCGGGCACGTGGTGCGCGGCCTCGCAGATGTCGAAGAGGTCGTTGACCACGCGGCTCATCATGTCGCCGGAGTTGTGCTTGTCAAAGTAGGCGAACCCCATGCGCTCATAGGCGTCGAACAGGTCCTCGCGCATGCGCGATTCCATGCGCGCGCCCATCACGTGACCCCAATAGCTCACAAAGTAGCGGCAGGCGCAGCGCACGGCGTACATGGCAACGAGCGCCACGGCGATGGTGCCGAGCGCCGACATGATCGCGGATGCGCCCTCGGTAAAGAGCCCGTTGCAGAGGCTCCGCAGCACGATCGGGAACGCAAGGTCGATACCGGCGAGCACGAGGGCGCACACGGTATCGGCCACGAAGAGAACAAGTTCGGGGCGGTAGTAGGCCAAAAAGCGCTTGAGCATTACTCGGCAACACCCAATCGGGTGGCGATGGAGTCGCACGCGAGCGCGCCCACGACCGTCTTGGCGTCCTCGATCTTGCCGTCGAGCACGGCGTCGATCAGCTCCGAGAGGGGCACGAGGTCGACGTTCACGAACTCGTCGTCGTCGGGGTTGGGCGCGTCGAACTCAAGCTGCGTTGCCAGGTAGATATGGATGATCTCGTCGCAAAAGCCGCAAGTGGTTACGATGCTCGTGAGTTTGCGGATGCGACGGGCGCTAAAGCCGGTCTCCTCGTGCAGCTCGCGCTTGGCGCACTCGAGCGGGTCCTCGCCCGGATCGAGCTTGCCGGCCGGGATCTCGACCGTCACGCGGTCGATCGCCGTGCGGTACTGACGCACGAGTACGATTTTGCCCGTCTCGGTGAGGGCGACCACGGCAGAAGCGCCCGGATGGCGGATGATGTCGCGACGCGAGCGACGACCGTTCGGCAGCTCGACCTCGACATCGCTCACATTGAGGATCTTGCCGGTGTAGGCAACGTCCTCCGAGAGGATCTTCTCGTGGAGCGCCGCGTCGTGCGGATCGTCGTCGCCGAGCACGAGCGTCTGCTCGGCTTGGGGCTCCTCAACGGGAGTCTCCTGGTAAACCTCGGTCTCGGGCTCGTCGTGCTTATCTTCTGCCATGCTCATCCCTCGAATCTTACGTAACGCCGAATAAAAGCCGGGTGCTTACGCGTCCCAGGCGTCGCGGCCGCGCAGGGCGCGCAGGCCGATGTCGCGGCGGAGCGTCTTACCCTCGAATTCGATCTTGTCGCAGGCCTCGTAGGCGAGGTCGCGCGCAGCCTCAAAGGTGTCGCCCAGCGCCGTCACGGCGAGCACGCGGCCGCCGGCGGTGAGGATCTTGCCGTCCTCGGCCTTGGTGCCGGCGTGGTAGACGGTCACGTTATCCATGGCCTCGGCGTCTTCGATACCGGTGATGACCTTGCCTTTTTCGTACGCACCGGGGTAGCCGGCCGAGGTGAGGACCACGGCCACGGCCCACTCATCGCGCCACTCGAGCTCAACGTTCTCGAGCTCTCGGTTGGCGCAGGCGAGCATAACCTCCACCAGGTCGTTCTTGAGGCGCGGCAGCACGACCTGCGTCTCGGGGTCGCCAAAGCGCGCGTTGAACTCGAGCACCTTGGGGCCGGCCGGGGTGAGCATAAAGCCGCCGTAAAGGCAGCCGCGGTAGTCGATGCCCTCGGCCGCGAGCTCGGCCACGGTCGCGTCCATGATGCGCTCCATCTCGGCGTGCTCCTCGGGAGTCACGATGGGCACGGGGCTGTAGACGCCCATGCCGCCGGTGTTGGGGCCCTTGTCGCCCTCGAGCGCGCGCTTGTGGTCCTGCGAAGTGGCCATGGGGCGCACGGTCACGCCGTCGGTGAAGGCGAGCAGCGAGCACTCGGGGCCCACGAGCATCTCCTCGATGACCACGGTGTTGCCGGCCTCGCCAAAGGTGCCGCCAAAGCACTCGCGCACGGCCTCCTCGGCCTGCTCGAGCTCGGTGGCCACGATCACGCCCTTGCCGGCCGCAAGGCCGTCGGCCTTGACGACCAAGGGAGCGCCCTGCTCACGCACGTAGGCAAGCGCAGACTCCTCGTCGGTAAACGAGCCGTAGGCGGCCGTGGGGATGTTCGCGCGCTCCATGAGCTGCTTGGAGAAGAGCTTGGAACCCTCCATCTGAGCGCCCTCGGCACCCGGGCCAAAGCACGGAATGCCCGCCTCGCGCACGGCGTCGGCAACGCCCACCACGAGCGGGGCCTCCGGGCCGATGACCACGAGGCCGCAGTTGTGCTCGGTGGCAAAAGCAGCCACGGCAGCCGGGTCCTCGGCGTTAAGCGCCACGTTCTCGCCCGTCTGCGCGGTGCCGCCGTTACCGGGGGCGATGTAGAGCTTGCTGCAGCGCGGCGAGGCGGTGAGCTTTGCCGCGAGGGCGTGCTCGCGACCGCCGCTGCCGAGCAGAAGGATGTCGATGGCCTGGTTGGTTGCGCTCATGGTTCCTCCGTTAGCACAAATCGGTTCAAACAGCGCATCCCCCGCGGCCGAACCTGCAGGGGATGCGAACGAATAACTACTTCCAGAAGCGGTTGATGATCTGGTCGCGGTCGGGGCCGACGCCGATAAACGACACGCGCACCCCGCTGAGCTTCTCAACGAGCGCCACGTAGTCCTTGGCCTCCTGCGGCAGCTCGTCAAAGCTGCGGCAGCCGGTGATGTCGGTCTTCCAGCCGGGAACTTCCTCATAGATCGGCTTGGCGTTCTCAAAGCGCACCTGGTGCTCGGGCACGCTCGTGTAGCGCACGCCGTCCACGTCGTAGGCAACGCAGACCTTGATGGTGTCGAAGATCGAGAGCACGTCGAGCTTGGTGAGCGCGATGTCGGTGAGGCCGTTCACGCGCGACGAGAAGTTGGCGATCGGGCCGTCGAACCAGCCCACGCGGCGACGGCGACCGGTGGTGACGCCGTACTCGTAGCCCTCCTCGGTGAGCGCGTGGCCCTCCTCGGTCTCGTAGGCGAGCTCGGTGGGCATGGGGCCCATGCCCACACGGGTGATGTAGGCCTTCATGATGCCGAGCACGCGGTCGACGTTCTTCATGCCCACGCCGGAACCGGTGATGGCGCCGCCGGCGGTGCAGTTCGAGGAGGTCACGTAGGGGTACGTGCCGTGGTCGATGTCGAGCAGCGTTGCCTGGGCGCCCTCAAAGAGCAGGTTCTTGCCCGCATCGATCATGTCGTCGAGCAAAAGGCCGGCCTCGGTGATGTAGGGGCGCAGGCGCTCGGCGTAGGGCAGGTACTCCTCGCAGATCTGGTCGACGGTGTAGGTCGGCAGACCGTAGATGAGCTCGAGCTCGGGGTTCACGCGGGCGAGCGCGGTCTCGAGCTTGTCGCGGAAAATCGACTCGTCGAGCAGGTCTTGCATGCGCAGGCCGATGCGCGCCATCTTGTCCTGATAGCACGGGCCGATGCCGCGCTTGGTGGTGCCGATGTTCTTTTTGCCGAGCTTGGCCTCGAACGCGCCGTCGAGGTCGATGTGGTACGGCATGATCACATGGGCGTTGCCCGAGATGCGCAGGTTCTCGCAGGTAATGCCGTCGGCCTGGAACATGTCGAGTTCCTCGATGACGGTCTGGGGGCTCACCACGCAGCCGTTACCGATGACCGAGACGCACTCCGGATACATGATGCCCGAGGGAATCTGGTGCAGACCGTACTTCTTGCCGTTGACGACGATGGTGTGACCGGCGTTGTTGCCGCCCGAAAAGCGCACGACGCTGTCGAATTCACCTGCAATAAGGTCGCAGATCTTGCCTTTGCCCTCGTCGCCCCACTGGGCACCGACCAACACGGTTGACGGCATGGTTACTCCTCACCTAAAAAGGCGGCACCCGCCGGCGCAAGACGCGCAAGGCGGGAGCACGTATCAAACGGGTTCATTATACCGATAGCCGGGGCACATGCCCTACTCATCGCCATGCGACGCATCAAGCTCATAGAACTTGGTGGAGGCGGGCAGGAACATGAGGTCGACGTCGCCGATCGGGCCGGAACGGTTCTTGGCCACGACGATGCGCGTAACACCCTGGTCGGGTCGGTCCTCGCGACTCGCCTCCGACTCGTCGGCGGAGCGGTCGAGAAACATGACGATGTCGGCGTCCTGCTCGATGGAGCCCGATTCGCGCAGGTCGGAGAGCTGCGGGCGCTTGCCGGTACGGCTCTCGACGGCACGCGAGAGCTGCGAGAGCGAGATGACGGGCACGGCCAGCTCCTTGGCCATGATCTTGAGGGCACGCGACATCTCGGAAACCTCGACGGTGCGGCTCTCGGCACGGCGGCCCGCCGGCGGGCTCACGAGCTGCAGGTAGTCGAGGATGATGATGGCCTTCTCCTTGTTATGGAGCATGCGGCGCGCCTTGGCGCGCATCTCGGTCACCGTGGTGCCCGGGGTGTCGTCGATGAGAATGTCGAGCTGCGAGAGTTCGCGCGTGGCGTCGTTGATGTTCGCCCACTGCTCGGGGCTGATGCGACCCATGCGGAAGTCCGAGATGGAAAGCATGGCATGCGCGCAGATGAGGCGCTGCGCGATTTCCTTGCCGCTCATCTCGAGCGAGAAGAAGCAGACCGTGTAGCCCTCGGCCGCGGCGTTGAGGGCAAGATTGAGCGCGAACGAGGTCTTACCCACGGCAGGGCGCGCGCCGATGATGACGAGCTGGCCCTCGCGGAATCCCATGAGCATCTTATCGAGGCTCGGGAACCCCGTGGGCACGCCTGCGGCCACGCCACCGGCGGCGCAGACCTCCTCGGCCTCCTCGTAGGCCTCGGCCATGAATTCGGTGAGGGTCTTGTAATTCGATTTGACCTCGCGCGCGGTAACGGAGAGCAGCTTGCTCTCGGCCTGCTCGATGATCTCTTTGGTGTCGGTCGGAGCCTCGTAGGCAAGGGCGTTAATCTCGTTGGTGGCGCCGATGAGCTCGCGGAGCATGGAATCACGGTGGACGATCTGCACGTGGTGCTGCCAGTTGACGAGCGACATGGTCTGGCCCACGAGCTCGAGCACATAGGCCTCGCCGCCCACGGCGTCGAGCTTGTTGATGGAGCGCAGGTAGTCGATAAGCGAGATGGAGTCGACCGGCATGGTGCGGTTGTACATGTCGTCGATCGCCGAGAAGATGGTGCGGTGCACCGGGCGAAAGAAGTCGCTGGGCTTGAGCTCCGCAAGAACATCTTCGATGACCTCGGGCGAGAGCAGCATGGCGGCCAGGACGTTAGCCTCGGCCTCAGAGTTGTTAGGCAGGCCGCGATGGGTGCTGCCGCCGTTCGTCTGCGGCTCCCAGTCGTATCCGTCTGGCATAGGCTGCGTCCACGCTCCTTTTGCTCGCTTGTTCGGGATTCTGCGGGTGGGTCGCACCCGGGCTCACCATCATACAACGGGCAACGCAACGGGCGCGTGCGAATAGAGCGGATGCGCCCTTGTCGGTTCATGCGACCTCGCGAGCCCTAAAGCCGGTTTTCAACGTTATCCACATTGTCAACAATCCGCAGGAAGACTTTTCCACAACAAAGCGCTGACCTGCACGGTCTTTGATCAAGTGCATCGCCTATCGGAATAATTGCAGGGCAATCAGAGCTAGACGACAACAAAACCGCAGGTAAATACCTATAAGCTCAGAAGACTCGCAGGTCAAAGCCTTAAAGATGGAATCTCCTTTGAGCGCCGAAAAACGGCATTTGCCATGGGTTTTCCCGTCCCTGCGAGGTCTTTCCCCTGCTCAGGCTGTGGAAATCCGAGGTTACAGAACGCGTTGCCCACAGCGAGGATTCAAGTGGCTCGGACCTCAAGCGGCTCGCTTTCCCGAACTCATCCCCAAGATGTATCGCACAGCCCGATGCCGCACACCATATATAGGCGTATCGCAACGCGGGAACCAGGCGGTTACCGCGCGCGAATGCCCTGCGGGCAGCAATCCCCACACATAGACGCGCCGCATATACGCCGCCATGTAGAGGTTATCGCGTACGAAGCCACGCGGCGCCAGGCAACCACGCAGACGCAGACGAGCGCGTGCTTCCGCATGCCCGCCCTGCATGCAAAAAGGGTGCCACCGCATAAGCGGAAGCACCCTTTTCTGAGTGAGATATGCGCGGGTAGCGAACTACTCGGCAGCAGCCTCGGTCTCGACCTCGGCGACCTCGGCCTCAGCAGCCTCGGCGGTCTCAGCCTCGGCCTCGGCCTCAGCGGCCAGATCCTCGGCAGTGACGCCGACGAGCACGACCACGGTGGCGCGGATCTCGCGGTAGAGCGAGATGGCGACCTCGTGGGTGCCGGCGGTCTTGATGGGCTTACCGAGCTCGACGCGCTTGCGGTCGACCTCAACGCCCAGATCGGCCTTGATCGCGTCGGCGACCATGGCGGCGGTGACGGAACCGAAGAGCACGCCCTCGTCGCCGACCTTGACGTCGACGGTGACCTGCTTGCCGTCAATGGACTCCTTGAGAGCGTTGGCGTCGGCAATGCGGACGGCCTCGCGCTTCTCGATGTTGTTGCGACGCTCCTCGAGCTGCTTAAGGTTGCCCTTGGTAGCCGCAACGGCGAGCTTCTTAGGGAAGAGGTAGTTCTCGGCGAAGCCCTGGGCCACGTCTACGACGTCACCCTCGCCACCTTTGCCCTTGATCTCACCAAGAAGAATGACTTTCATGAGATCTCCTTGCGATATGCACCGCGTGCGCGGTGCCGTGATTACGAGTTTGCCCCACCGTTGCCGGGTTCCCTCCGCAGATGGCGGAAGTCGACCCAGACGTCGATGAGACCGACGATGCTCACGATCATGAACATCGTCTCGAGCCAGAACAGAACGATGATGGCAGGCACCAACGCGATGCATCCCAGGCGCGAGCGGGAAAGCAGGGCCGAAGCCACGCCAAGCCCCTGCGCCGCGAACACGAACCTGATGCTCATGAGCACCGTCACGCAGACAGTGCGGATGATCTCGGCGGCCGGAATGTCCAAAAACGACGCCCCAGTACCGAGGATGGCCAGAGCAAGCACGCCGACACACCAAAGAGGCGCATCGAAGCGAGCGATGTTCGGCACCCGCGCGTCACCAGAGGTGCGCACGGACATCAGGTGCGAGCCCACGCCGGCGGCAAACGCGTCGATGGCGCCGCTCAACATATATGCGAGCGGCCAGAACAAGGCGAGAACGGGTTCAACCTGTTCAAGCACGAGCTCCGTCTGAGCGTCGTTGCCAGCGGATTCGCGTACGGCCTCGAAGATGTAATCGATGATCACCTTCGAGAGCGAGGTGCCCGTCGAGGCGGCCTGAACCGCATCGAGGGCGAGCGCCACGCAACCGAGAGCAGCGATCGTGATGATCACCGCCGTAGGGTTCGCGCGACGGTCTCTCATGCACCACACGATTCCGAGCACCGCGAGCGCGGGTGGAATCATGGCTACCATGAGCTCGATGCTCGACACGCCCGTCACGGCCACGAGGGCCGCGACCATAAGCGCAGCGATACCGAATCCACGGCGGCCCTGCGTATCGGACATGCCGCGTACGCCGTAGGCCATGAGAACGGTTCCCGCAAGGGGAACCATCGAGGTCAGGAATGCTCCCATAGCGATGAGAATCACCGATTGGAGCGGGGTCGGCGGGCGCTTGCGCTTGCCGTCGCCGGCGGGCGCGAGCTCCTGCGTCTCCTGTTCCCGACGCTCGTCCATCATCTACTGAGGACTCTTACCTAGCCGCGGTCACGGTTGCCGCGAGAAGAAACCACGGCGACGGTGTACGGCATAAGAGCCATCTCGCGAGCGCGCTTGATGGCGTTGGCGATGTCATGCTGATGCTGCGTGCAAGCGCCAGTGACGCGGCGCGGCTTGATCTTGCCGCGGTCGGTCATGTACTTACGGAGAAGCTGAGTGTCCTTGTAGTCGATGAACTCAGTGTTCTCCTTGCAGAACTGGCAGTACTTACGACGCGGCTGACGTGCTGAATAATCATTAGCCATGTCAAAATACCTTTCGTTTGGCAACGCACCTGCAGGGGCGTTGCCGCTCACGTACTAAAAGGGACGCCCGTCCTAGAACGGGATGTCCTCATCGTAGACCTCGACGGCAGGCGGAGCCTGCACCGGGGCCTGCGGACGGGGTGCCTGGGAACGGCTCGGAGCCGGGGTGTAACCGCCCTGGTTGCCATAGCCGCCGTCCTGGCCCTGGCCGCGACCGCTCATGAACTCGATCTCGTCCACGATGACCTCGAGTTTGGAACGACGTTGGCCGTCGCGCTCCCAAGAGCTGTAGCGAAGCTTGCCCTCGATGGCGACCTTGCTCCCCTTGTTGAGGAAGCGGCTCACGGCCTCAGCGCGAGCACCGAACATCGTGCAGTCGACGAAGTTCGGATAGTCCTCCCACTCGCCGGTCTGCTGGTTGCGGCGACGATCGTTGACCGCGACGCCGAAAGAGAGAACCTGCGTGCCGCCCGCCGTGGCGCGGAGCTCGGGATCACGCGTGAGGTTTCCGCTGATGTTTACTCGATTGATGCTCATGTAACTCACTCCTCGATGATGGGGATGCAATCTCCCGGTCCAAACAGTCTTACTCCTGGTCGTCGCGACGGACGATCATGTGGCGAGCGACGGCGTCGGTGATGCGCAGGACGCGGTCGAGCTCGGCGATCTGAGTAGGATCTGCGTGGAAGTTGATGAGGGTGTAGTCACCTTCGGTGAGCTTGTTGATCTCGTAGGCGAGCTTGCGCTTGCCCCACTCGTCAACGTTGTCAACCTTGCCGTTGCCCTCAGCGATCGTGGTGTCGATGCGCTTCATAACAGCGAGACGGGTCTCGGGATCGAGAGCAGGGTCAACAAAGAACAGCAGTTCATAGGCCTTCATATTGTCACCTCCTCTGGGCTTAAGGCTCCAGGTCGTGAAGGTGCGCCCGGAGCAGGAAAAGACTTGCTAACTATAGCTGCCAAGACCTGCCTGCTCAAGAACGCCGAGGTACGAACTCATGACTTCCACAAATCCCTTGGGATAGATCGTCGAGCGCACATATGTGGGGCAAACGCGTTTTTGCTATGGCAAACCTTTTTGGAACCGTTCCGGCTCGCGAATCCCCCGAATCGATCGGCCAACTATGCCCCGCCCTCGTGCGCCAAGCTTTTGCCAAACTCCGCATTTCCCGTTCCCGTGCGCAACAAAATCGGCATCTAACGCACAGACCCGGGTATACACTCTGCTCATACAAAGTCAGAAAGCGAGTCCCCTATGTGCGATCAATGCAACTGCTCTTTGGCTCCCCAAGCCGAACCGTCGGTAAAGAACCAGAACATCTCGTCGATGTGCCTCGTTTGCGGCAAGGACAACCCGTTCTCGCTCAATGCCCAGTTTGTCGAAAACGCCGAGACCGGCGAGGTCACCTGCTACTTTGAACCGCAGGAAATGCACCAGAGCTACCCCGATCGCGTGCACGGCGGCATCTCTGCGGCCGTTCTCGACGAAACGATCGGCCGTGCCGTGCAAATCGAGCACCCCGAGGTTTGGGGCGTCACCATCTCGCTCGACCTCAAGTACCGCAGGCCCGTTCCCTACGGCGGCAAACTCATCTGTCGCGGCCGCTGCACCAAGCTGGGACGCCGCACGTTCGAGGGCGAGGGCGAAATCCTCGACGCGAGCGGCAAGGTGGCCGTATCTGCCAAGGGCGTTTATGCCATCTGCCCGCTTGAATCCATGATCGACGATGGCGACCTCAGCGACGTTTGGATCGAGGACGATCGCCCCGTTGAGGACCTGTAAGCAACGGACCCTTCGCTTGCGGGGGCCAGGCTTTTGGCTAGAGTTTTTGCACTTTGTCTGTCTATCCCATAAAAGCGGCTCCCTACCGACATGACCGCCCGTCTCGGAGCCGACAGACAGAAGGCACTCCCGCGCATAGCTCGACCGTCCGGCTGGCCTTGCTCATAAACTTTGCTCACAAACAAGGGGAGGCAGTTCACTGCGAACTGCCTCCCCTCTTTTCTGCTCGTCTTAACGGATGAGCTTATGCGTTATCGCGACGGCGCGAGACCGCGCCGAAGGCGACTGCCAGAGCGCCGATGACGGCGATACCACCAACAGCGAGGAGCGTGGCGTCACCCGTGCCAGGCAGGTTGCCCTTGCCGCCCTTGCCGGCGTTGCCATCGTTGCCGCCGTTATTGCCATGAGCAGCGTTGCCGCCGTTATCACCCGAGGCAGATGCCGTGTAGGTGTTGCTGAACGTCGGCACCTCGCCATCGGCCAGGCCGTCGTAGGTGACCTTGACGTCATAGCCGCCGTTGAGGTCATCGGTCACGACGATCGTGACGGTGTACTCCTTGGAGTCGGTGACCACGCCGGCAGCATCGGACGTCTGCTGCTTGACCGTAAAGGTGTAGGTGCCGGGGCCGGGCAGCTCGATGCCGGAGAGGTCGACGGTGCCGTCGGCGTTGTTCTTGGCCTCGGCAACGATGTTGCCGTCCTTGTCAACGACGATGACGGTGAAGTCGCCCTCGCCCAGGTCCTTGCCGGAGACATCGACCTTGGCGCTCACGTCGGCCTTGGGCTTGCCGATCGGAGCGTACTCGTTCTTGAACGAAACTGCATCGCTCGGCTTGGATTCGGCCGTACCGTCGGTCTTGGTGATCGTGCGCTCAACCACAAGTTCGTGGGTGTCGGGATTCTCCGTCACCGTGTAGACCACGGTATAGACGGTGTTGTCGTAGGTCACGCCGCCGCGATCGCCAGTCTCCTGGCTCACCGTGTAGGAGTAGGTGCCGGTCTTATCGAAGGTCGGCGCATCAAACGAGAAGCTGCCGTCGGCGGCGGGCTTCACCTCGACCGTATTGCCCTCGGCATCGGTCACCTTGACGGTGAACTCACCCGCGTCGGCGTCGCGGCCGTTGAGCGACACGCTGCCGGAGATGGCATCGCCTGAGATCGCCTTGGGCGTAAAGGTGTTGGTGAACGTCAGGCCGTCGGCCGGGCTCACCGAGGACTCCTCGGAAACCTTGAGCACGCCGTTATCGTCCACGACCTTAACGTTGATCGTGCAGACATGCGAGTCGTACGTGATGGTCGCATCGTTGCCGGCAACCTCGGAGACCGTGTAGCTGTACTCGCCCACGCGGTCGTAGGTGATGGCGCCGAACGTGTAGGTCGTGCCCACGTTGGAGACCGTGGCCTGCTTCGGCAGATACGAAGCGGCGGCGTCGTTGGCGGCCGCGATCTTGAAGGTGAACTCGCCATCCTTTGCCGCACGCGAGGTGCCCGCATCGGTGTTCTTGAGCACCTTGGCACCCGCGACCGTGTAGGTCACGCTCGAGGGATTGTAGGTCTTGGCAAAGCTGATGGAATCGACCGGCGTGCGGGTGCCGCCCTCGCCAACCTCGGCGATAGCCTTCTCGACCTTCAGGTTGCCCTCGCTGTCGTCGGTAACCGTGAACGTCACCTCGTACACCTTGCCCGAAGCCGAAATGCCGCCCGTCGTGGTGGTGTCCTCGGTCACGGTGAACTTGTAGGTGCCGGCCACCGGGAAGGTCAGCGTGCCGAACCCGAATGCCGCGCTCAGATCACCCTCGGTTGCGGGCTTTTCGTTCTTGACCGTCACAGTGGCGTAGTCGGTCGTGCAGCCGGCGGGCTTCTCGGTGTTGGTGAGCGTATAGCCAAACTGACCGGCCTCGAGCGTGTAGGCGTTGCCGTCGGAGGGCTTAACGCTCATGGAACCGGAAACCGTACCGGTTGCCGCCGTAGCCGTATAGGTGTTCTTGAACGTGGGCACGGACTCGGCGTCGTCGTACTTCACATCTGCATGCAGCTTGCCCTTGCCGTCATCGGTCACGGTGATCGTCACGGTCTGCGTGGTGCCGTCATGCGACACGCCGTTGATGGTCTTGCCAGCGCTCGAATCGCAGAACGTGTAGGTATAGGTACCCGGCGTATCGAACGAGATGGCATCGAACGTCAAATGGCCGTCAGATTTGCCGGCCTCGATCGAGGCGTCCTTGGACTGCACCTGATTGCCGTCCTGCATGAGCTTGTAGTTGAACGCATGCTTGCTCAGGTCAAGAACCGTAAAGTTGCGGCCCTCGAGCTCAACGCCGGCAGCAATGGACACCGGATCGGTCTTGGTCGCAGCGTAGCCGTTGGTAAAGCTCACGGAGCCCGTGGCATCGCTCGTCACGGAACCGGTGGCCACGTTGGTTTCCGCATCGCCCACCTTAGTGGTGTAGGCATCCACCTTATCCTGCGTCACGGTGTAGGTAGCGTTGTTGGGCAGGCCGGAGAGCACCTTGGTCTCCCCGCCCTTGAGCTCAAAGGTCGCCTTGCCGTCCACGAAGGTCAGGCCTCCGAACTCGCCGCTCACCTTCGTGCCGTCCTCGTACTTGAGCTCGATCGAATAGCTGAACTTCTGGTCCGCGGAGGGGCTCAGCTTATCACCCGCGGTCACGGTGTTCGAGATCGTCAGATCCTGAGCCGTGGCGTATGTGTTGGTGAAGTTGTAGGTGTAGTCAGAAACCTCCTGCTGCCCCTCATCCACCGCGGTGCCGTCGTTATCGAACACGGCGCTCGCGCTGACCTCGATCTTCAGCTTGCCGCTCGCCTCGCCGGCATCCTCAACTCTCACGTTGACCTTGTACTTGGCCTTTGAGCTGGTCAGGTTGGCGGAGTCATCGGTCTTCGATGCGGTCTCCGTCACGTAATACGCATACTCGCCGACCTTGCTGTAGTCGATGTTGCCGAAGCTACCCGCGTGCTTGTTATAGGTAAGCTCCACGGTGTCACCGCCGCCCTGGGGCAGCGGGGTGCCATCGTTCCCATCGGCGCGCGTCAGCTTAAAGGTGAACTTGTCGTTCTGCTGCCACGCGCGGCCGCTCAGGGTCTTGGTCACCTTGAGGAAGCTGGAGCCGTCAAGGCGCACGTCGTCGGGCGTGTACTTATTAACAAAGGAAGCCTCGGCCGTCCCCTCGGCCTTGATGTCTCCCTCAAAGGTTGCCTGCTCGGCCTCAAAGCCCTCGGTGGAGTTCGTCTCGTCCACCTGATAGGTATAACCCTCGGGCAGGCCGTTGATCACAACGCTCTGTCCGTCCTTGAGGCTGAAGACTACGCCGTTGAAGGCATAGCCGGCAACGTCGCCGCTCGCGCGGTACTGCTCGCTGGCCGGCAGATCGTTGCCCTCGGCGTCCTTGAGTGTGACCTTAAAGGTGAACGTGGCATCGGGCGCCTTAACACCGCTCGCGCTCTTCACGGTCTTGCTGATCTTGAGGTTGCCGGACTTAACGTAGTTGGTGGCCTTGGCGGTCTGGAGCTCGCGCACGTCATCGCCGATGCGCATGGTCGCGGAGTTGGCGATGGTCTTGTCAACGGCGCTCGCCAGCACGCGCACCTTCACGGTAACGCTGCCGGTGTCGCCGGAAGCCACGTTGCCAAGCGTCCACGTCACGATGCCGTCGTTGTTCTGGCCGCCGTTGCTCGCCTCGACGAACTCGACGCCTGCAGGCAGCGTGTCCGTAAGGGTAACGGTCGCGGCGTCATCGATGTCGTTTGCGTAGCCGATAGTGTAGGTGATCTCGTCGCCCACCTTGACCTTAGCGCCCTCATCGGCACTCGTCGTCTTAGCGAGAACGCTGCTCGAGGTCTTATTGGACTTGTAGGTCGAACCGTTCGCAACGGAAACCTGCGCCTGGTTCTCGATCTTTGCAGCAGCAACCGTGGCATCGTTCTTAACGCGGACGGTCACGCCCACGCTGCCGTACGAGCGGGCGGCACGGTCGGCCAGGGTCCACGTCACGACCCTCGTGTCGCTGTCATAGGTACCGCCGTCGGTTGCGGAGACGAACTCCACGCCGTCGGGCAGCGTATCGGTGATGGTCACGGTGGAGGCAATGCTCTGGCGATTGTCGTCCTCCCCGGTTACGGCGTCGTTCACCCAGTTGATGTGATAGGTGTAAGCGCCGCCGGCAGAGAGGATCTTGCCGTCGATGTCCTTGCTCGCGCCCTCGGCCGTCACGGTCTTGACCTTGTCGTACACATCGTAGAACTCAACGGAGCCCGTGGTGTCACCGGTGCGGTATTCAACCTGCGCGGTGAGCTTGCCCTGGCCGTTGTCGGTCACGACGAGGCGCACGGTACGGCTGGGATCGCCGGAGACGGAGCGCACGCCGGAAGGCATACGGGTGGTGTCCTCGACCACACGGAACGTCAGCTCGTAGGTGGCAGAGCCGTCGTCCTTCAGGGTCTTCTGCGCGTAGTCGTACTCAACGGCCTTGAGCAAGTCGAGCTTCTGCTGCCCCATGCCCTCGCCGAGGTTGAGCGAGAGCTGCGGGAGCTTGATCTTTGCGGCCTCGCCATCCTTGGCTGCGACGTTGGTGCCCTCGGAGACCTTGAGCGCCGAAGTGCCATCGGTCTTGACGGCGTAGACGTTGAAGTGGAGCTCGTCGGCCGCAAGGTCACGGCCGGTGAGGGTCACGTTGGCCCTCAGGGCGTCATCGTCGCCGAGCGGCCAGGTGCCGGTGGCCTTGTAGGTGTTCTCAAAGGTGACGACGATGGGGTTCACGGTGCCGTTGTTGCTGTCGTACTCAACAGGCTCGCCCTGCGCATCGCCCGCAGCGTTGCACTTGGTGGCAACGACCTTGAGCTTGAGCTCGCCCGAGCCCGCGGAGGGCTCGTACGGGGTGATGGCGATCAGATAGTAGTTGGAGTCATAGGTGGTCGCAGCAACATCGCCCGCGACCTCGGTGACCTTGAACTTGAAGGTCGTGCCGCGATCGTCATTGGAGAACGAGAGGCCCTCGAGCAGGCCGGTGACGGACTCGCCATCGGAGTTCAGGCCCTCGTTGGTCACAGTGACGGCGCCGTCCTTCGCACCCTGCAGTACGTTGACCTTGGCCTTGGAGGCCTCATCGGTACCCTCGGCCTTGAAGGTGAACTCGCCGGCACGCAGTGTGCGGCCATGCAGAACCTTCTTGACGTCAAAGCCGCCTTCCTTGCCGAGCGTCGTGGTGGTGCTATAGGTGTTGGCAAAGCGGTTACCACCCTGTGTGCTGGAACCGGAAGCCTCGGCGGTCAGCTTGCCGCCGGAATCGCGCACGGCAACGGTGAGCTCGTAGGTGTGCTTGTCGTAGTTCCAGCCGGCGGTGTCGTTGGGGATATCCTCGGTGATATTGAACTTATAGGTGCCCACCTCGTTAAAGACGAGCTTGTCAAAGCTGACGACCTGCGACTCGTTCTCGGCGATGGCGCCGGAGGTGCTCGCCTTGAGCGCCTTGTCGGCAGCGATGGCCTGGCCAGTGGTGGAGTCGGTCAGCATGCCGGCGTCCATCAGGGCGCGGGTGGCATCGTCGGCAGCGGTCATCGTGAACGAGAAGCTCTCACTCTTCGTGGCGCTCTTGCCGGTCACGACCTTGACCACCTGCGGCGTGTAGTCCGCGGGCGGATAGGCCTTATAGGTGTTGGTAAAGGCCACGTAGGTGGAGCCGGATCCCTCGGTGTTGGTGGAGCAGGTGTAAGGAGTGCCAACCTCATCGCCCTCGGAGCCGTCGGCGTTCATCTTCTTGACGGTGGTGGTGGCGCTCAGGGTGCCGTCGCCGTTGTCCTCAACGGCGATCCAGGTGCGATAGGTGTTCGTATCGAAAGTGTATCCATCGACGCCGACGGTCTCCACAACCTCACTCGTGTCGAACGCGAAAGTCTTGCCGGCATCGTCCTGCGTGAAGGCGCCGAACTTGAAGTTGGCGAGGTCAAAGATATACGCGTTCGCCTGCGCCTCGCTTGCTGCCGACGGCGTCATCTGCCCCGTGGTGATAACCTTGCCCGAAGGCGCGGAAGTCAGGTGCTTGCCCGCCTCTTCTGCAGACACGGTGTCGGTCTTCACCGGCGTCACGAGCACCTCAAAGGCGTGCTTACGGTCGGTGATGGCGCTACCGTTCTTGTAGGCCAGGGCAACGTGGATCTTCAGATTGGACTTGGCGCCGTAGTCGAGCGACGCCTCGTACTTGTTCACAAAGTCGACGGAGGGCTTGTCGCCGGTCTGGGACGCGTCGATGGTCTGGACCGGGGTCAACGAAGCGATAGCGTCGTCGTTAAGTTCGGCGCCAGAGGCCAAGAGCGCGCTCACGGCCTCCCCCTTGTACACACGCGTCACGGTATAGAGGCTCGACGGCATGTCGGCCTTGGCCTTGACCTCGACGAGCACGAGCGCGGCGCCGGAGTTCTCGGTATCGAAGGTGTATCCATCGGCCGCCGAGCTGGTCTCGCGGATCGCGAAGGCCTGCACCTTGCCGACCATGCTCTGGTCGACGTTGCCCGAGAGCAGCGCGGAACCGTCGGCATTGGTGAGCACGGTCTTCTGGCCGTTGTCACCATTCGGGACCGTGATCTCGGACGGAACGGAAATAGAGGGCTGCGCGCCGTCATAGCTCAGGCCCTGAATCTCAAACGAGAACTTGCTGCCATCCAGCGCGCGGCCGTTCAGTGTGTTGGTGACGCTGATGCCCGAGAAAACGCCCGACGCCTTATACGTGTTGGTAAAGTCCATGTTCTCGTAGTCGACGGAAACGGCCAGCTTGCTCTTGCCGGTTTCGTCATCCTTCACACCGGCATCGGTCACCTTATACGTAACCGTTCCCTTGTGGGCATCGTAGGTGATACCCGATGTCGCCGTGTCGGCCGCGTAGCTCTCGGCCACCGTGAAGGTGTAAGTGCCGGACTTCTTGAACGTCATGGCGTCGGCGTCCTCAGGGCTCACAACAAAGGAAGCCTTGGCGCCGCCGTCCGCAGGGGCCGAAACGCTCACCGTGCGCGCAACGTCGGTCACATAGCCGGCCTCGATTGCGGCCGCGGTCGCGGTGTCGGGCGTCACGGTAAAGGTGTAGCGCTCATTCGCATTCCAGCTGCGGTTCTCAACGGTCTTGGTGCCCTTGATGTTGTTGTCGGCACTGGCCGTCACCGGCAAGACATCGTAGGTGTTCGAGAAAGCAGGACGGTCGTCGAGCTTCTTTGCGCTGGCGTTGTAGTACTCGCGAGTGACCGTGATGCCCTCGCCTGCGGGGGCCACGCGCACGACCATGTAGTACTCGGAGCCGTCGTAGGTCACGCCCGCCGTGCCGTTATTTACCTCGGTGAGCTTGTAGACGTAGGCCTTGCCCTTGTGGGTGGTCGTATAGGTGATGGCCGGGAACGTGGCGACGCCATCGTCCATGTTGCCCGCTGTCACCGTCGTGCCGTTGGCGCTCTCGGGCATGGGGGCTGCAATGCCCGAATCAACAGCATCCAGAGCAAAGTCGGCCGCATTGTCGCTGTAGCCGCCGAGTGCCTCCATCTCAAAGGTGAACTGGTTCTTCTTGAGAGCAGCGCCCGTGTCGTTGTCGGTATAGCTCTTGGTGACCTCGGCAGTGACATTTGCAGAGGTCTGGTTGAACTTGTTGGTGAAGGTGCCGACGTACACGCCATCGTCGTTAGGCTTAATTGTGTTGCTGACGGGGTTGCCGTCATCGTCCAGGTTCTGCACGAACTTGGCGCTCTTAACGCACAGGCCACCCTTGCCGTCGTCGCCGATGGTGATGGTCGCGGTGTACTCGGCCGCAGAATACGTCATGCCCTGGGCACGCTCGTCGGGGATGGCCTCGTTCAGCGTGTAGTAATAGGAGCCCGGCTCGGTGTATTTGATGGAGCCACAGGTCAGCAAGTCATCTTTGTTCTGCTTCGTAACGTCCTTGGTAACCACCTGATACCCAGCGGAGTCAGTGGTCACGTCGAGCGCAGTCGGCATCGGGGTGCCGGCGGGAGCCTTGATGCGGATGGTGAAGCTGTCTGCATCATTCCACTCACGGCCGTCGAGGATCTTCTTGGCCGTAAAGGTTCCGTCCTCGATGGTGTAGGACTCAGGCTTATACGTATTGGTGAAGTTGAGCATGTTCTGCGCGGACGTCTCGCCGGTGGCAGCGGTGATCGTAGCCTCGATGGAGTTTCCGCGGCCGGACTGCTCCTGGCCGCCCTTGGTACGGCTCGTGAGCGTAAAGCCCT
>CAVCLY010000012.1:0-40520 GCA_963603165.1 Faecalibacterium prausnitzii | reverse complement strand
GCGGGTAGGTGAAGAGCTTGCCGTCCTCGAGCTTGGCCAGGGTCTCGGGGCTCGCTGCGGCCACCTCAACATCGTCCGACGAGATAAACGCCATATAGGGCGAGGGGTTCGTGCAGCGAAGCGTGCGGTAGACGTCGAAGAGGCTGCCCTCGGCGGGCGCGGTGATGGGGTCGGAAAGCACGACTTGGAAGATGTCGCCCTCGTGGATATGCTCCTGGGCCGTGCGGACCATCTGCTCAAAGCGTTCCTGATCGTAGACGGGTGCGAGCTCGCGCTCGAGATGGAGCGGCTCGAACACATGCACATCGCCGCCCTCGAGGATCTGCTGCATGCGATCGAGCTCGGACACGGCCGCATCGTAGGCGGCCGCAAGTGCTGCGGACTCCGTATCGGATACATCGACCGAAGCCACGAGCACGACCTGTTGACGATACGAATCAAAGCAGATCACATGGTCGAAGAGCATGAGGTCGACATCGAGAAAATCCTCGCGCTCCATGCCCTCGCGGCGGAGCACCGGCTCTGCGTACTTAAGATAGTCGTAGGCGAAGTAGCCCACGAGGCCGCCCGCGAACGGCGGAAAGCCCTCGAGGCGCGGCGCGGCGTTCTCGGCGAGAAGCGCGCGGATGGCGTCGCCGGGGTGCTCGACCTGCGCGCGTTCGACCGTGGGCTCCGCACCCTCGACACCGCGCTTGACCGTGAGCTCGCCGTTCACGCAGGTGAGCTCGGCCGTGGGCGCAAAGCCCAAAAAGCTGTAGCGTCCCCACCGGGCATCGGCCTCGGCGCTCTCGAATAAAAAGCAATGGTTCGACACGGCGCGTACGCGGCGCATGGCCTCGATGGTGGTGAACGCATCGGCCATGAGCTCGCGCTTGATGGGCACGCGGCGATACGCGCCGCCTGCGGCGATCTTGGCAACCTCGCCGAGCGATGGTGCCGCCGGCACGCGCGTGCGCGCACCTGTCTGCCCGCTCTCCCGCATGGGACCTCCCTCGATCTGTAAGGGACGGCATAAAAAAGAACCCGTCCCCAGCCAACGTTACGGCCAAGGACGAGTTCGAAAACCCGCGGTACCACCTTGGTTCACGGTTGCCCGTGCACTTTGCGGAGCGCCTGCACGCCCCCGGCAACTCACGTATGCCCGCACGTCGCAGCCTACTCGCTTGCCTTGCAGCTCGCTTTGGGTGCGCCCTCGGCGGCCCATTCGACGTCCCGCTTTCCTCCCGGCTCCCACCGTCCCAGGCTCGCTCTGCGTGCGCTGGCGCCTACTTTTCCGCCTCATCGGTTTGATCGCGATGCGATGTGGCCACTTTACTACAACGGAGTGCGCTTTAGCCTGAAAAAGTAAAACTCCTTTAAGCGAACGCCGACGCGCGATCGGCCAAGGTCTCGCGCGCCGCCACAAGCTCTGCGAGCGGCTCGAGATAGCCACGCTCGTCCTCGGCAAGACCGGTGCGAGCGAGCTCCACGAGCTCGTCGCAGATCTTGGCAACGGGGCGACCGTAGACCTCGGCTGCATAGGCGTCTTGCATGAGCGCGTGCTTGGCGGCAACGACCGCGTCAGCATCGACACCATTTGCCTCCTCGGCCAAGCGAGCCAGGTTCTCGTCGTTGTAGAACAGGCCCTTGATGAGCGCCGCGTAGGCGATCACGTAGGGCACGGGCATGGAGTCGGCCGGTCGGATCTCGACATAGCTCTTGAGGCGCACGTCGGGGAACACCATCGACATCGCGTGGAGCACCTCGTCGTCGCCCATCACGCGCTCGGCATAGATCTCGCCGAAGGTGCGCTCGTCGTAGGTCGCCTCGCCCGCATCGTCGAGGGCGACGATGGCCGGAGTGTCGAGAAGCCAGGCGGCATAGTCGTCAAAGCCAAAGCCCGCATCGAACATGCCGGGCACCACGCCGCAGCGATCGGGGTCGCAGCCCTCCCAGGCCTCCACGCGCATGAGGGCATGCGGGCGCGGCGCGGCCTCGAAGATCGGAGCGTTGTCGCAGATGAGGGCGAACACGGGAGCCAGGTACTCGGCCACGCGCATCTTGCGCACGGCATCGGCCTCGTCCATGTAGTCGATCGAGACCTGCGTGGACGCGCTCGCGCGCATCATGCGCTGGCCCCAGGGCGAGATAGCGCCGAGATAGCGGTTCATGTAGTCGTAGCGTGCCTTGGGGATGAGCTCTTTGTCTAGCGTTTTGCACTTGGGGTCAAAGCCGATGGTGAGCGGCTTGCCGCCCACAGGCTCGAGCGCAGCGGTAGCGTTCCCCTCGAACTCGTCGAACGCGGCGCGAGCCTCACCAAGATCGGTGAACGGCCCGGCCGAGAGCTCGAGCTGGGCCGCGGGCTCTATGGTCACCGCAGCGCCGGGGCGCGCCACGCCGAGCAGGTCGCCGTCGTGCTCCGTGCGCTCGGGATAGGCGGCAGAGAGCGCCTCGAGCACGTCGCGCACGCCGCCCGGCTGACTGTAGGTGATGGGCATGCCGGAGGCGTCGACGCAGATGTGCTCGAGCTCGATACCGAGCGCCTTGCACTCGGTCTTGGCGCCAGCGCGCAGATGTGCGGCGATGGCCGCGATGTTGCGCTCGCGCGCGGGTTGCTCGGGCGCGAACTGAGCGTTGCGCTCGGCCGTGATGTCCGTCATGTCCTACCCTCTTCCCCACTGGGCTTATCGGCTAAATTGGCAATCATGCTAGCGCAAGGCAAACGGATTGCAAGAAACTCCACTACAAAGTGTTGGGGTCGTTGTTTTGATGCATGCCGGCCGAGCCGGGGGCGCAGGAGCCGGCCGGCGCAGGCGCAGGCGCGGGGTCGGCCGGAGCCGCGGGCGCGGCAGGCTCAGCGCATGCAGCGAACCCCGCAGCCCCAGCAGGGGCGACAGGAGCCGGAGCAAAGCCGGACGAAGCTCCTCCGCACGCAACGGATGCAGCCATCGGCACCACGGGCGCACCGGCACCAGACGGCGCAGGTGCCGAAACCGCCGCGTATCTCACCGCAAGATCGCTCGCCCACGAGGGAGCGTCCGCCTCGCCATCCTCGGCACATCCGCTCTCAAAGAGTGCATAGCCGATAATAGCCACGAGCACCATGATGAGCGTGAAGAGCACGTAGGAGAGGTTGTCGTAGATCGGCAGCGCATCGAGCATGTAGGACGACGCGTTGAGCGTGAAGTGGAGCAGGATGCTGTAGCGCAGCTTGCCCGAGCGCCACGCGACCCAGCCGAAGATCAGGCCCATGAAGAACGTGTAGACGCCCTGGGTGATGTTCATGTGGAGCACGGCAAAGACGAGCGCCTGCACGATGTTGGCGAGCCAGAACGACGCCGGCGGCATGGTGTCGGTTGCGGGCGCGCTCTTGGCGTAGGCGTTCAGGTCGCGCTCGCGCATCTCCTTGCCGGCGGAGAACGACGAGGCCGTGCGCGGGAATCTCCACTGAGCGCGCCGATCGAAGTTGAAGGCGCGCAGGGTGAACTCGAAGACGAGCGCACGCACGGCGAGCTCCTCCATGCAGGGCGCTCCCACCGTTGCCGAGAGCGCCGAGATAGCGAGGGCGATGCCGCCTGCGGGCTCCTCCATAAGGTCGGAGTACTCCTGGCTCACCGTCGGGAAGAACTCCAGCGCAAACGAGACGAGCGCGCTCACGACAACCTGCAGGGCGAGGCCGATGAAAATCACGCCGAGCACGCGCTGCACGACCTTGACGGGGCGTGAGCGGCGCGGGACCTCGGAGCGGCGAGCGCGGAGAAAGGAGCGCTGGTAGATGTAGTCCCACCACGGGAGCAGGAACACGACGGCGCTCATCTGCATGGCGACCATGAGGAGCGACTCGGTCATGTCGGCATCGATGAGATCGATTGGCAGCGCGAACCCGAAGATGGCGAACACGATGCCGAGCACCAGCACGGAGCCGAACTCGCTCGCGACGACGACCAGCGCGGGAACGACGGAGGCGGCGAGCCAGCCGAACATGTTGGCGAGCGGGCTGTCGTTGTGCACGGGCGCGGTCGGCTGGGCAGGCCGAGCATAGAGCTCGGCATAGCGCTGAGAGGCGTACGAAGCGGTCTGTTGGGGCGCAGGTGCCGCAGGCTGCGCGGGCGCGGCGGCGTGCGCGGGCTGCGCGGGCGAGCCCACATGCGCTGCCGGCGCGCTCGGGCCAGAGACCTGCTGCACAGGTGCGCCCGCTCCCCCTCCGAGCGAGGGCGTCGGGTTCTCGCCGTCGCTCGCGGAGTACTGCTGCTGTTGTTCCTGCTCCATATGCCCGCCTCGTTCGTTCGCACTCAAGATGATTCCGTAATCTACCCGATGGTAGATAAAAACGGCGGCCGCGATGCCCAGAGGGGCCGCGGCCGCCGTTTTCTATGGCTGCTCTATGCCTTAGCGGCGCTTGCCGCCGCCGTCGCCCGGACGACGGGTCGAGCCGCTGCGCCCGCGGTTGCCGTAGCTGCCGCGGTTGTCGCGCCCACCCGAACGGCCGCCGCGCGAGCCCTGGCCGGCCTGGTTGCCGCGGCCCCCGCGGTAGGTGCGACGGCGCTCCTCGCGCGTGTCGTCGTAGTTGCGCCAGTCGTCGTTGCGGTCGCGCGTGGCACGCGGGTCGCGACGGTCGCGGTCCTCGCGGCCGCGCTTGCCCTGGCCCTCGTCGCGACGGCCGCCCTGCTTGCGCCCGGAGCGACTCGAGCCCTGGGACTCCACGCGGCGGCGTCCACCGCGATCCTCGTCCTCATGGCGGCGACGGCGCGACTCGCCCGCGTACTGCACGGCACGGCGCTCGGCACGGTTGCCGCCCGTCTTCTTGGCGTCCGTCTTGCGCCCGCTCTCGCGCTCAACGTCGCGCGCCACCGACTCCACGGCGGCGTCCACACGCGCCTGCACGCCCTCGCGCACGCGGGTCTTGCCGCCGCGCTTGGGACGTGCCGGGCGATCGTCGCGGCCGCGGCTGGAACGGCCAGCCACGTCGCCGTACTCGTCGCCGTTGCGCTTGCCCTCGCGGCGGGCGCGCTCGAGTTTCTTCTTGCTCTTGGACTTGCCGCGCTTGGTCTTCTTCTTGGGCTTGTAGGCCGCCGGATCGCGCTCGGGGTCGACCTTGGGCGGGTTGCCGCCGAGCTTGAGGTCGCCGGCCTCGTAGATGTCGGCCGTCTTGTCCATGAGCTGCTCGATCTCGTAGAACTCGTCCACGTCCTGATCGGTCACGAACGTGATGGCCCAACCGAGCTCGCCGGCGCGGCCCGTGCGGCCGATGCGGTGGATGTAGTCGGTCGGCTCGGCCGGCACGTCGAAGTTCACCACGTAGCGCACATCGGAGATGTCGATGCCTCGGGCGAGTACGTCGGTTGCCACGAGCACGTCAACGGTGCCGTCGCGGAAGGCCGTGAGCGCACGCTCGCGCTGGGCCTGACTGCGATTGCCGTGGATAGCCGCCGCACGGATGCCGGCCTTATCAAGACGACGGCAGCAGGCATCGGCGCGATGCTTGGTGCGCATGAACACGATGGTGCGCTCCGGCCCCTCCTTTTTGAGGAACGCCGGCAGCAGCGTGTTCTTGGCCTCGATTGAGACGGGCAGCACGAACTGGTCGACCGTATCGGCCGTGCTCGTAGCCGGGGCGATCTCCACGCGCGCCGGGTCGTGCACCAGGTCGGTCACCTCGCCCACGGCTTTCTCGTCGAGCGTAGCCGAGAAGAGGAGCGTCTGGCGCTCTTCGGGGGTCTCGCCCACGATCTTGCGCACGGCCGGCAAAAAGCCCATGTCGAGCATGCGGTCGGCCTCGTCGAGCACGAGCACGCGCACCTCGTCGAGATGGCAGGCGCCCTGCTCGATGAGGTCCACCAAACGGCCCGGCGTGGCCACGAGGATATCGCAGCCGCGCTTGAGCGCGCTCTTCTGCGGGTTGTAGCTCACGCCGCCCACGACGGTCACGGCAACATGGCCCGTGACCTCCGAGATCTTGCCCGCGACCTCGTCGATCTGCTGGGCGAGCTCGCGCGTAGGGGTGATGACCAGCATGAGCGGGCCGCGACCGTTACCGGCGGCAGCGCGCGAGCGGCTACCGTTGCGGCCGCGGGAGCGCTTTTTGCCGGCCACGGGCTTGGGCGGCGCCACGTGCTCGAGGTTGTTCATGGTCGGGAGCAAGAATGCGGCCGTCTTGCCGGTACCCGTCTGGGCGGCGGCGAGCAGGTCGTGGCCCGCGAGGACCTCGGGGATGGCATGGGCCTGCACCGGGGTGGGCGCGGTATAGCCGAGATTCTCGACGGCCTTGAGGAGCTGCTCGGAAAGGCCGAGCTCGTCAAAGGCCGGGAGCGCCTCCTCGGCAGCCTGCACGGCGTCGGCCGCAGCGGACTCGTCGGCAGCGTCGAAGGCGGCCTGGTCCAGGGTCTCGGCAACCTCAGCAGAAATCTCGGCGTCGAGGACGTCGGAAGAGATATCACGCATATGTAATTTGTTTCCTTATCTGGCACGCGCGCTCAAACGCGGGGCAGCGGGCCCGGCGGTACCGCGCATGCACGTAGCGCGTCTTATACAAAAGGTGCGCACGGAGGGACGTTGCTCAGCACGCTGGCGAATCGCGGGGCAGCAGGGTTGCGCGTCGTCCATGCGCAGCCGCTCCCGCAATGGAGCAGATCGCCGGAGTGCAGTATACCCGCCTGCGCCCGCGCCCCACGCAAACCACAAACGCGGCGGGCGCGCATGCGGTCGGAGCGCCCAGTGCGCGCGCAGTTCAGCCAACCCTTCTCCTCTTGGGGCAAAACGGGCGAACCCCATGGCGCGCATTTCAAAGCCCGCATCTTAAGGGCCACGGCGCACAGCGAACATCCGGACCACGCATGTGACCTGCGAATACCCGGCTTGAGAGTGGGAACGTTCAGGTCAAAGCCCGCCACCGAGATAAACGCCAAGGCGGAGCAAGGACCCAAAAGCCATGCGAACAAGCCCGAATTCCCACTCATGCGAGAATTTATTCCTCCCAGCGCTAGACACCCCCGGGGGGTGGGGGTATAGTGCAAGTAAGAAGATAAGTGAACCTTGGGTAACTTACGTGGGCCGCGTGTGCCCGCAGCACCCTCGATCATATGGAAGGAGCCCCTATGGCTCAGGAAAAGTTCGATGTGGGCGGCATGACATGCGCTTCGTGCCAGGCGCATGTCGACCGCGCGGTGAGCAAGCTCGACGGCGTGAACTCGGTTGCCGTGAATCTCCTCTCGGGGTCGATGGCGGTCGAGTTCGACGAGAACACGATCTCGGTCGAGGACATCTGTGCAGCCGTCGACCGCGCCGGCTACTCGGCATCCCCCGCCGCGGGCGGCAGCGGCGCGCCGGCCGGCGATGGCGCCACCGCAAGCTCCGCCGCCGCGCGCCACGTCTCGCCCACCAAAAAGCTCGAGGCAGCGGCGGCAGCCATGAAGCGCCGCCTTATCGTCTCCATCGTCTTTCTCGTCCCGCTCTTCTACATCGGCATGGGACACATGCTCGGCTGGCCCCTACCTGCTGTATTCACCGACCATACGCACTCCATGACGCTCGCCCTCACCGAGCTCGTGCTGCTCGCGCCCATCGTCTACGTCAACGACGCCTACTTTAAGAACGGGTTCAAATCGCTCGTGCACGGCGCCCCCACCATGGACGCGCTCATCGCCATCGGCGCCACCGCGAGCATCGCATGGTCTGTGTTCGCCATGTTCGTCATGGCCGACCAACTGGCCGCCGGCGAGGTCAAGATGGCCATGATGACCTCAATGGACAATCTCTACTTTGAGAGCGCCGGCACCATTCTCGCGCTTGTGACCGTTGGCAAGTATCTCGAGACGCGCAGCAAGTCAAAGACCGGCGGCGCCATCGAGAAGCTGATCGACCTCGCGCCCAAAACCGCCACCGTCATAGCCGACGACGGCACCGAGACCACCGTCAGCGCTGATGCAATCACACCCGGCCAGACCGTGCTCGTGCGCCCCGGCGAGAGCGTCCCCGTGGACGGCGTGGTGCTCACCGGCAGCTCGGCCGTGGACGAGAGCGCCCTGACCGGCGAGAGCATCCCGGTGGAGAAGGAGCCGGGCTCCACCGTATCGGCCGCAACCGTCAACCGCACCGGGTCGTTTACCTTCCGCGCCACGCGCGTGGGCGCCGACACGAGCCTTGCCAAGATCATCCAGCTCGTGGAGGACGCCAACGCCACCAAGGCGCCGATCGCCCGCATGGCCGACAAGGTGGCCGGCGTGTTCGTGCCGGCCGTGATCGCCATCGCGGCGGTCGCGTTCGCCGCATGGCTGGCGCTCACCGGTAACCTCAACGAGGCGCTCACCGCGGCCGTGGCCGTGCTGGTCATCAGCTGCCCGTGTGCGCTCGGTCTCGCCACGCCCGTGGCCATCATGGTGGGCACCGGCAAGGGCGCCGAGATGGGCATTCTCTTTAAGAGCGCCGAGGCACTCGAGAACCTGCGCGGCGTGAGCACCGTGGTGCTCGACAAAACGGGCACCGTCACCAAGGGCACCCCGCAGGTGACCGACATCGTTCCCGCCGAGCGCGCGAACGGCACCGCCCTGAGCGAGAAGGCGCTCCTCAAGCTCGCCGCCGCGCTCGAGCGCCAGAGCGAGCATCCGCTTGCCGAAGCCATCATGGCCCGTGCGGACGAGGAGGGCATCGTCGCCCGCACTGTGAACGACTTTGCGGCGATCCCCGGGCGCGGCGTCACGGCCCGCGAGGGCGGCATGGACGTCGCAGCCGGCAACCTCAAGCTCATGGATAAACTCGGAGTGCAGGTGCCCACGGGCCTTGCCGAGTGCTTTGCCGCCGAGGGCAAGACGCCGCTCTTCTTTGCCAAGGCGGGCGAGCTCGTAGGGACGATCGCCGTGGCCGACGAGGTCAAAGAGACCAGCGCCGCCGCCATCGCCGCCCTCGGCAAGCTCGGCGTGCGCTGCCTCATGCTCACCGGCGACAACCGCGTGACGGCCGAGGCGATAGCACGCCGCGTGGGACTCGATGCCGCCTCGGTGGTGGCCGACGTCATGCCCGCCGACAAGGAGCGGCAGGTGCGCGAGCTGCAGGAGCGCGGCGAGCACGTGGCCATGGTGGGCGACGGCATCAACGACTCCCCCGCCCTCGCGCGCGCCGACGTGGGCCTCGCCATCGGCACCGGCGCCGATATCGCCAAGGAGGGCGCCGACGTGGTTCTCATGCGAAGCGACCTCATGGACGTGGCGCGCGCCATCGAGCTCTCCCGCGCCACTATCCGCAATATCAAGCAGGATCTTTTCTGGGCGCTCTTCTACAACGCGCTCGGCATCCCGCTCGCCGCGGGCGTGCTCTACCCCCTCACCGGCTGGCAGCTCTCGCCCATGTTCGGCGCCGCGGCCATGAGCCTCTCGAGCGTATGCGTGGTGACGAATGCCCTGCGCCTGCGCGGATTCCGCCCCAAGGTCGCGCCTTGCAGCGCGCCGACCGTGGCACAATAGGTTTCTATCGTTCTCTACGTTGAGGAGATTGCAATGAACTACACCATCAAGACCTCGGGCCTCATGTGCGGCCACTGCGACGCCACCGTCGAGACCGCGCTTTTGAACGTTGCCGGCGTGACCGAGGCCGACGCCGACCACGAGACCCAGACCGTGACCGTGGAGTGCGCCGACACCGTGAGCGCCGACGACCTGCTCGCCGCCGTCGAGAATGCCGGTGAGAACTTCCACGCCCTGAGCATTCAGTAACGACCTTGCCGCTTATGCCCGCGCCCGCATGCAAAACGCAAGCGCGGGCATGCCATGCGACGAGCTCAAGCTTTAGCGCGAGGCGGCTGAGCGAGATGCGAAGCTCTGACCCGCAGCCACTTGAGCGCACGCGCCCACGCACAACGGACCGGTGAGGCCACGGGCTCGCGACCTTTGCCAAGCACCTGAGCGAGCGACGGCCCGCATCTTCGGGCCGTGCCACACCCCGCCCCCGATCGTTCCTCACCCAAAGACCCCTACGAATAAAGGAGCCGCCCCATGATGGCCGACCACGACAAAGTGTCCCGCATGCTCAAGACCGCGCGCGGCCAGATCGACGGCATCCTCAAGATGGTCGACGACGACCGCTACTGCGTCGACATATCCACGCAGCTCATGGCCACGCAGGCGCTCATCGCGCGCATCAATGCCGACGTGCTCAAGGCCCACGTGGAAGGCTGCGTTAGGTGCGCGGCGGAGTCTGGTGACGAGGACCTCAAAACCGAGAAGCTCGCCGAGGTGGGACGGATCATCGAGAAGCTCGCCAAGTAGCGGCTTGGCGGCGCGCGCGGTCTTAAACGACAGCCATAACGGCGCGCACGGTGCGCCAGCACGCGGCCGATATGGAGCGTGCGCGGAGCGCGCAACGCGCGCCGACCTTGGGGTAGAAGCAAGAACGTTTTGCGAACAGCGACGCCGGGAGTGCGTGATGAACGATTTTATGAAGGACCGTTACGGTGCAGACGAGCTGACGATCTCGCTCGGGCTTGCAGGGGCGATCATCGCGCTCATCGCGAGTCTGCTTAACACGCGCGTGCTCACGTGGATCGCCGTCGCCGTAATCATCATCGGGGTTCTGCGCGCCCTCTCAAAGAACACTGCCGAGCGCACGAAGGAGAACAACGCCTACTGCGACTTTGCAGCACGCGTGCCGGGGCTCAGCAAGCTCGTGGCCGGCATGAGCGGCAGCGCCATCCCCACCGGAAGCGCCTCACGCGGACCTGGCGCGCGACCGCAAACCAAAGAGGAGCTGCGCCGCGCCAAGAACACCGCAAAGACCATGTGGAAGAAGCGCAAGACGCATGCTTTCCTCAAGTGCCCCACCTGCGGCCAGATGCTCTCGGTTCCCAAAGGCAAGGGAAAGATCCGCGTGACCTGCCCCAAATGCCACACCAAGGTCGAGACGAAGTCGTAGAGCAACCTCTCATAGGGCATCTTCTCGTCCAGGACGAGAAGAAACACCCGAAGCTTCTCGTGCAGCACGAGAAGCTATGAACTATACTTCTCGTTCAGGGCGAGAAGTATAGTTCATGAGGAGTGAGGCCCATGACGTCCGAGATAATCAATCTTGCCGAAATCGTTCAAGAAGCGCTTGCCTTCGAGTTACCACAGGTATCGCCTCGAGATGATGTAATCGAGGCGCTGCCGAAGCCCGCCCCGTTCAATCTCGTGCACATCATCACGGGTATCCGCCGTTGCGGCAAGACGTTCTACGCTTTCCAATGGGCTCAACGACTACTCGATCAGGGCGTTGATCGTAACAAGATCTTCTACTTCAATTTTTCCGACGACCGTCTTCGCCCGGCACCGGCCTCTCTTATGAACGACGTGATCGAAGAATACTGGCGTCAAGTTCCTCAGGCGAGGTCCGAGGGTTGCTATCTGTTTCTCGATGAGGTGCAGGAAGCCGGCTCATGGCAAGGCTTCTGTCAGCGTATCGCCGAGCACGAAAAGGTGACCTTGGTCATCACCGGTTCGTCTTCCAAGCTTTCGGCAGACGACATCGCGACCGAGTTCCGCGGCCGGTCGCAGGAGCATCCCATGCATCCGCTTTCGTTCCGCGAATTCTGCCTGTTCCACAAGATGCAGGTGCCAGAGGCAGCCGAACTACGCGAAATCGGGTCCGTGTCCCCTCAAATGCGAACCGAGCTCGAAGGAGCTTTCGATCGCTATCTTGTTGCGGGCGGATTCCCCGGGGTCCAGAGCCTTACCGAGGGGTCGCGGATCCAGATGCTCCAAGCATATCTGCGTGATGTTATCGCTCGCGACGTGATCGAGCGAAGCGCGCGCACGGACATATCGCTCGCGAACCAGGTAGGGCTCTTCTGCCTCCGCAATACCGGCTGCGACCTCTCCGTAAACAACCTGGTAGAAGACCTCAAGTCAATTGGATACCGAACATCATGGGAGAAGGTTTCCGAGGTGGTGCGGCTCTTTGAGCAGGCACATCTTATCGGGCTGCTTCGAGAGTTCGCAATGTCCATAGCCCCCTCCACAACCGTTCCCAACAAGGTCTACGCTATAGATCAGGGCATGGCTTATGCGACATCCCGCGCTAGCCAGCAAGATATCGGCAAGCGGCTCGAGACGGCCATCTACATGGAACTCATGCGCAGGACCGCAAACGGTCGGATGGAAACAGTTACTTCGTATACAGCCCAAACGTCGGCAAAGGAAAAGGTCGACTTCCTCATCGGTGATGCCTTGGCAACTGATCCGTACGAGCTACTGCAAGTGACCGTGGATATGACTGCAGAAAAGACGCGAAGGCGCGAAGTTGATTCGCTTGAGGCCGCGATAGGCGAAACGCGCGTTGAACGTGCCGCCATCATCACCCTTCGGGAAGAGGGGCTTATCGCGGGCAAGCATGGTGAGATAAAGGTTGTCCCCGCATGGAAGTGGGCCCTCAGCAGCGCGTCGTAGGATACACGGCGGCATCAGGCGAACAGAAAAATCGGGCCGGAGAAGCAGCACGCCTCTCCGGCCCGATTCTGTTCAGATTACGAATTCACCCCTCACTCGGGAAGAATCCTAAATCCAAGCGCCGAGATATCCTTGGCGAACCCACGCACGGTGTCGAGCGAGAGCTCGTGAAGGTCCCTGCCGATATTCGCACGCTTGGCCAGAATGCTGTTCGGCACTGTAATGATCTGACAACCGCAGTCTTCGGCTTGATAGATATTGATGAGTTCACGGGTGCTCGCCCAGAGGACCTCGCACTTAGGTTTCAACGCCGCCTTCTTGACCGAGTCCCTCATGAACGGAATGGGGTCAACCCCTGAATCGGCGATCCGGCCCGCAAACAGTGATATGACAGAAGGCGTTGTCGCTGATACTGCCTCAACCATCTCATCGACTTGAGCAGGCGTGAAGATGGTCGTGACGTTCACCTTGATGCCGTCGGCCGAAAGCTTGCTCACCAGGTCGGCCGTCGAAGCACCCTCGGTATTCACGCAGGGGATCTTGACATAGACGTTATCGCCCCACGACGCAATCTCGCGAGCCTCGCACTCCATGCCGTCGAGCTCATCGGAAAAAACCTCAAACGAGACCGGAACATCATCGATCTTCTCGAGCACGCGCTTCGCAAAAGAGCGGTAATCGGTGACACCGCCCTTCTTCATAAGCGATGGGTTAGTCGTGAACCCCTGCACATTACCGTTCTCGTACATATCGAGCATGCCGGCGAGATCAGCCCCGTCAGCGAACACCTTGATTGCCATAGCCAAATCCTTCT
The DNA here is from genome assembly GCA_963603165.1 of Faecalibacterium prausnitzii. GTDB lineage: Bacteria > Actinomycetota > Coriobacteriia > Coriobacteriales > Coriobacteriaceae > Collinsella. Next base: position 27,320 of record CAVCLY010000012.1, on the reverse strand, counting down.
TCGAGAGCTTTATGCGAGCGCCTTATAAGGAACGTAGTTCTCGTAATCGGCAAACATCAGGTAACGCGCCGGCTCGTCCTCCTCAACTTGCGGAATGCGATCTTGCGCGACCTTAAAACGGTTGTCGGTATGGTCGTCGTTAGTCATCGAGACCTCAAACAACATAACATCGCCCGTGCCGGGCACGCCCTGCCATTGGTGATACTGATAGGGCATGAGCGTCACACTCTGGCCCGGGTGCAGCGTAATCTTACCGCCAGCGGGAACTACGACCTCCACGCCGTCTACTTTTACGTGAACGTCGGCATCCGTGAAATCCTCGCCTTCGTCGGACTGCCAAAGCGTGATCTCGAGATCTCCGCCGCCACGATTGATGATGTCCTCGATCTTGTACCAATGGAAATGGAACGGCAAGATCTGTCCGTCGCGCACATAGAGCAGCTTCTCGCAATACGGCTTCTTGTACACGTCTGGATGGTGGAAGTTGCCGTTGCGGAATACGTAGACGCTCAGACCGTATTTCATAAAGTCGCCAGTTCCAAAGTCGGTGATATCCCAACCGAGCATGTTATCCACGACCTCACGCTCGGCCTCAGTCGACTTGCGCCACTCTTCGGGCGTACGGAAAGCGAGCGGCGGAAGCGGGAGTTTGAACTCCTTGCATGCCTCGATCACGTAATCAATTGCCGCATTGATCTCAGAACGCTTCATGGTTTTCTCCTATTCGAATCCGTTGTTGCGTTTGTACTCACTGATTTCGTCCGTTGAGGTCAAAACGCCGACCTCGATCAGAACATGTTTGCTCGAACGTGCCGGCAAAATCTTGACGCGTCCACGTTCGCGCTCAACCGAGCGTCCGCTCACATAGGCATTGCCCGGCTCAATCCCGGCAACGTAGTTCCCTTGCCCCAAAAACTTCCACTGCGTAAAGCAGTCGAGCTCATCCTTGCTGTATTTGAGATAAATTCCGAGCCCGCTCCTCTCGTTGACGATGGCAGTGGTGACCCCGCCGTCCCGTGATTCGAGATCGTGGTAATAGACGATGTCCTTGTAGCCCGGCGTCGGAGCGACGTAGCTGTCATAAGGCTCAGGTTGGTCGCGTGCGTCGTTGTCGCGCGGTTCAACCGTCGAGGAATGCGCCAACAAGCGAGAACCAGCATCGACTATCGGGTGCCCGATGTTGAAGTGATAGAGCAGCATGAACTCTTGGTCGGAAAAACCCTGGTTCTCAATGGTGTCCTCAATAAAGAACCTGTTTTCGCCCTCAAGCGCTCTCACTTCGCGATGAAGAACGAGGTTGTAGTTAAGTGCCTTTGCCTCCCGCACGGACCCGCTGATGGAGTAGGTCGCTGCACTGCCCTCCCCACATACGTTCGCGTTAGTCACATTCACGAACTCAGCGGGAATATTCGAGACGCGCCCGTGAAGGGGCAGCACCTCGCCGCCGTCGACCTCTGGCGATCCCATGGACGAGAGACCGCCTGTGACGAGCAGACCTCCCGCATAGCTCCGCAACCAGCCATCAGCGAACGGCTCGTAATACTCAGGAGTCACCTCGCCGTTATAGGAACTGTATGAGATGGGGATTCCACGCCACGAAACGCGGCCGATGTCCATACCGCGCGATTCGTTGACCTCGATAACCAAGCCAGATCCAGTCCTGATCTCGGACACATCGCAGCCCCTTGCGCGTCCTTCGAGCAGAGAAAACCTTCGGATGCCCGCCACGCATGAGGAATCACCGAAGTATTCGGCCAAATCGTCCTCAGTGTAGGAACGGCCGCGTAACTCAATCATCGTTCGACCCCCTTGAACAGCGGATACACATCTTTGAGCGCCGGATACAGCGCCCGATAGATTTCGAAGCAGCGCTCGTATCGAGCGGCACGTGTCGCGTCGGGCTCGATAACCTCAGTCGGGGTTTCGATCAGCACATCCGCCGCTTCCTCTACCGAAGCGAAGAGGCCGCAGCCGACCATCGCCAAAATACAGCCACCATACCCAGGCCCTTCCTCCTTAGGCAGCACGGAAAGAGGCATATTGAATACGTCGGCGACGATCTGCTTCCAAATGGGATTCTTTGCTCCGCCGCCGCAAATCGTAAGCCGGTCGACCGCAACCCCCATATCGCGAGCCGCGTCAAAGCACTGTTTGAGAGCGAAGGTAACGCCCTCCACAACGGCCTGCACCAGGTCCGTCCTCGTGGTGTCGAGCGTCATCCCGACAAAAGCGGCGCGAGCGGCAGCATCATTAATCGGAGAACGCTCCCCCATCAAATACGGGAGAAACAGTACCGAATTCGACCCCAGGCGATTGACGTCGATACGAGGGAGTTCATCGGCAAAATCGGAGGCCAGCACATCTTTGACCCACCAGCCGTTTGCGCTCGCCGCCGACAGAATGCAACCCATCAGGTGATAGGCGCCCGCAGCATCACAGAACGAATGCAGAGAGTTCGCATCGTCAACGTGCATGTCACACGTAGGTAAAAATACGGTCCCGCTCGTTCCAAGCGAGATATTGCACTGGCCCTCATGGACAACGCCCATCCCGATGGCGGCGGCCGCATTGTCACCCGCGCCTGCGCAGACCCTCGTGCTGCGCTCAAGCCCCGTATCCTCGGCGGCCTTGTCACAAAGTTCGCCAACGACCTCCCAGCTCTCGTGCACTTCTGGGAGCTGTTGTTCCGCAATGCCGAGGAGCTCAAGCATCGGAGCGGACCAGCAACGCGACTCAACATCAAAGTACAAAGTTCCGCTCGCATCGGACACATCCGTGCTAAACACACCCGTCATTCGGTAGGCAACGTAATCTTTGGGAAGCAAGATCATAGAGATACGCGAAAAGAGTTCCGGCTCGTTCTTCTTCATCCAAAGTAGCTTTGGCGCCGTGAATCCTGGGAAGGCGATGTTCCCGCACCATGCGGTAAGGCGCTCTCTCCCGATTTCATCGTTCAGGAAGGCACACTCTTCGGTGCTGCGGCCATCATTCCAGAGAATCGCAGGGCGGATGACCTCACCCTGCGCGCCAAGCGCCACAAGACCGTGCATCTGCCCGCCGAAGCTCATGCCAACGACATCATCCGCCGCAATACCGGCTTCGCTTACGACCGCACGCACGCCCTCCACAGAAGCGCGGTACCAGCGTTCAGGATCTTGCTCAGACCAACCGGTATGCGGGTGCTCGCACGGATAATCACGCGTGGCAGTGGCAACAACCTCGCCTGCGGTATTCGCCAACACCACCTTGGTCGAAGAGGTGCCGATATCGATGCCGACAAAATACTGCATCATCTCTCCCCTCGTAGAGCCATCTCGAGGGAGCACATCGGCGGGACGCCTCGGTGCACTCCCCCGAGACGGCTCGCGCTTGGCAAGCCGTCTCGTTAGAAAGGGGGTCGCGATTAGAGCTCGGTGAAGGTCAGGCCGTCAAGCGAGTCATCGTTCGCTTCGTCCTCCTGGACAGGAGCCTCACCAGGCTTGCTCTTGAGGAACTGGAGTGCGATCGCAAAGACCAACGAACCGACCGCGAGGGCGATGAGCCATTCCACCGGTTTGTTGATGCCCGGAATGGCGATGAGGCCACCGGAGGGAACGCTCGAACTCACACCGAAGAAACCGACGAGTGCGCCAGAGCAGGCAGAACCAAGGGCAGTGCAAATCGTGATGCGAACAAAATCGCTCAGGATGATGGGGAACGAACCTTCGGTAATCTGGAAGACGCCCATAATGAATGCAGACTTGAGCGCGTCGATCTCCTCCTGCGAGAAGAGGGTGCGCTTGGTGACCTTGGAGATCAGGTAGCCGAGCGTGAGACCGAAGGGGGCAATCATAGAAGCCTGGATAAGGTTGGCGATCGGGCCACCGATACCCTCAGACTGGAGACCGACGGCAAAGGTGAAGACAACCTTGTTGATCGGACCACCGTAGTCAACGGCCGAGAGCACGCCGACGAGCGCACCGAAGGCCACCTGCGCGCCGTTGTTCGTCTGCATATCGGTCAGAACCGTGGTGATCCAGCTCGTCAGCATAACGATGGGAACACCGATGATGTACTGCATAGCAAAGCCGATAACGACTGAAACGATCAGCGGAAGGATGAGCTGTGGAAGCAGGCCACGGACCCACTCGGGAACCTTGAGCACGCCCAAGAGCCACTTAGTGAGGAAACCGACCAAGAAGCCGGTCACAAGACCGCCAAGGAAGCCGTAGCCGTTGAATTTGTCGAGAATGCCGAGGATAAAACCAGGGGCGATACCGGCCTTGTCGGCGATCGAATACGCAATACCCGTTGAGATGATGACCGGGATAAACCCGAGGCAGGTGCCGCCAGCGGTCGTGAGGAAGTCTGCCGGGCTCATGGTCGACGAGAAGGTATCAACGGATGTTCCACCGAGGATATTGCCGATAACCATCAGCATGCCCGAAGCGGCAACGTACGGAATCAGGTACGCGATTGCCGTCATCAGGTTCTTTTTGAGATTAAGGTTCTTCATTCGAATTCGACCTTCCTTTCTCACTTCGAGGCCGCAAGCAGCTGCTCGATCTTTGCAATGAGGGCATCGGCGTTCTGAACCACCGTTTTGGTCGGCACCTCAACGACCTTCTTACCTTTAAAGCGATCCTTGCCGGTGATCGCGACATCTACCGCGAGAATCACTACGTCAGCTTCAGCGATCTGCTCTTCGGTGAGCGCGTTCTCCTGGCCGATAACGCCCTGCGTCTCGACGTGGATCTCGTGCCCTCGCGCGATCGCCGCACCGGTCAGCTTCTCTTGCGCCAGATAGGTGTGGGCGATGCCCGCCACGCATGCGCAAATACCGACGATCTTCATGGCTCCTCCTTCGAACCAATTGCCTTTTAGGAAAATGCTGCGACGATACCCGCAGCGCTCTCCGCCTTATGGAGCGCCTCGAGATTCTCCTCATGTGCAAGCTTTCGCGCGACTTCGGCGATCAGCTTCAGGTGCTCTTGAGCACCCTCGTTGTCATCCGAAACGCAGAAGAGAATCACGACATCAGCCTTCTCGTCGTCACTCATGTGCGACTCCCACGGAACGCCTTCCGTGAGCTTGAAAACCACAACCGTGGGCTGCTTTGCCTGGGCGCTCTTGCCATGGGGGATGGCTACACCGGAACCGATACAAGTCGGCCCAAGTTTCTCGCGCTCAAGGACGTCCGCATAGAACGCCTCGGCGCTCGTGACCAAACCGTTCTCCTCGAGCACGTCGCACATCTGCCTTAGCGCATCGAGCTTGTTGCCAGCTTCAGCCCCGATTCTGATATTGCGATCTTGCAAGATGTCCTTGAGTTCCATTGCCATCTACCTCGTTACAGCGTGTAGTACTTGATCTTGTCGTTCGACTGGAACAGCTGAATCTTGTGAACCGCGGTTTCCTTCATGACATCGATGCAACGCGGGAAGATATCGAGCGGCTCGCGAAGCTGCGGATCCTCGAGAACCTTGCGGCACTCCTTCATGAATGCGGCCTTGATGTCGGAGGAAATATTGACTTTGTTGATGCCGCGCTTGACGGCCTCAGCGATTTCGGAATCGGGGTTGCCCGAACCACCGTGGAGCACGAGCGGCACGGAGACAGCGTCCTTGATCTCGGAGAGGAGGTCCTGCTTGAGATGCGGTTCGAAATCACTCGGGTACAGACCATGAGCCGTGCCGATAGCAACGGCCAGACAATCGACGCCGGTCTCCTTCACGAACTCGATAGCATCATCAACCTTGGTGTAGATAATCTCATCGCAGTTGCCCTCGGGATTATTGTCCGCGGTGCCGATGGTACCGAGCTCGGCCTCGACGGAAACACCGAGCGGATGCGCAATGGCGATGACTTCTTTGGTGATTGCGATATTGTCCTCAAAGCTCTTTGAGGAGGCGTCGATCATGACAGAGGTGAAGCCGTCGCGAAGGGCACGCTGAACCTGTTCCAGGGTGCCGCCGTGATCGAGATGCAGAGCGACCGGAATCGCCGTCTTGTTGGCAAGGTCCTTTGCCATCTCGACAAAGCTGTCGCCGCTATAGGCGAGCTCGTTCGGATGGATCGCAAGGATGACCGGCGACTTCTGCTCCTCGCACGCCTCGATCACGCCCTTGAGCATCGCATCATCCGAGACATTGAACGCCGGAATAGCGAAATAATGCTCATTTGCGACCTTCAGAAGCTCTGCCATGTTCATCAACATACCGACCAGTCCTTTCATGTGTTTGTCGGCTTCCACACGGTGTAGAGAAATTACATTTGATGTCTCTGTTAGTTATGTAATGTAATTTCTTTTCGAATTTGATTTTATCGCCAAAAAGAAAGCCTGCTTCAGTAAGCAGGCTTTCGCCGGTGAACGGCACGGATTTTCAGTTAATCGGTTAGTAACAGATAATTTGAAATATTATTTCAAGCTACATCTTGAATGATGAAAGAACGAGTTCAAGCTCTTCCCCGCTCGGTGCGTTCTCCTCGCGGCGCTGGCGCGCATCGATCTCGAATACAAGGGCATCGAGCAGGTAAAACTCCGGCAGGTGCGAAGCCACGCGAGGCTTAAGCTGCGTGAATATCTTTTCGATCTGTCCCGCCGAAATCACGATATCAGCTGCGTTCGCCAAGGGAGAAACCCCGGCACCAGTGATCGCGATAATCTTCAGGCCCTTCTCTGTGGCCATCTCCACAAGCTTTGAGAGACCAAGCGACTCACCTGATTTTGAAATGATCACAACAACATCTTCTGAATCGGCGTTGGGCAGGTATCTTAGCTGCGTCTCGATCTTTTCGGCCGTAAACGATTTAACTCCGAGCGTATTGAGCCTGAATTCAAGGTCATTCGCGACGGGCGTGGTATTGCCGATCGCAGCGATATAGACTGTGTGCGCTCCCGTAATCATATCGGCGGCATCCTTAATCGCCTGACGATTTTCGGGTCGGTTCAAGGTCTTCAAAAGCAATAAATCAAATTCGAATGAATACGATATGGGATCGGTAGCCGTAAACCCGGCCTCCTCCTCATGCCCGTTGTCGCAATCACGCATAAGAAAGATTCGCATCTCGTAGTAGCCCGAATACCCCGCATGCTGGCATAGACGGACTACCGTGGCGTCGCTTACCTGGCACATCTCCGCAAGCTGCGACACATTCAGTGATGTCACCGCTTTGGGGCTTTTAATGATGCGCTTAGCCACCTTTTGCTCGGATCGGGAAAACTGATCGAACTGCTTGGAGAGCACGTCGATAACCGGCTCACGAGGCTGCCCCTCAACTGTTTTAGCTGCCATACGCTCTCTCCTGTCACCCGATTGTCCGTACGTTCTATGAATTTAGCACGCCCAATTACCGCCCCCTCGTTCTTTTCGCCCTACAGCGCTCTTTCGTCGCTTAACGAATGGCAATTTCAGCGCGCACCTCGACTTGCTTACCCACTTTAGAAAGCAGTAAAAACTGCCCTCCCCGCGCAAGGAGACAGGCTTACGGCTGGCAACGCCTCTTCGCCGCGGCCCACTCCGCCCGTCCTGGACGCACCGCATACCATCCGGTTTACTCCACCGGTTGTTGCATGATCCAGTCGAGGTCGGCGTCGAGGTCGGGGATTCGCTTGATCTTGCAGGCACGCACGAGGTTGCCGCGGGCCATCACGTAGAGCGGCTCACGCAGGGCCTCGAGGTTATCGAGCGGATTTGCGCCGCAAACCAGAATATCCGCGCTCTTGCCGACCTCGATGGAGCCCGTCTCGGCAGCAATACCCAAAAGCTCTGCGTTCTTGAGCGTAGCGGTATGCAGCGCAAAGGCACGGCTCACGCCCACGTACTTGGCAAAATATGCCACCTCGCGCCACATATCGTACTGCGTTACGTAAGGGCAGCTCGAATCGGTTCCCAGACCCACCGGGATCCCGTTGTCGAGCGCATCGCGGGCGCTCTGGATGATCCCCGCGCACACGATGTCGCCGTTCTGCTTTTGCACGTCGGTCGAATGCGTCTTTTCGGGGCTGAGTTTTGCGAACGGCAGGGCCGGACTGATGGTGCAGGTAACCGATGCCGCGCGACCCGGCAGCTGGGTCTTGCTCTGCTTATAGAGCTCGATGATCTCGGGCGTCATGGGAGCGCCGTGCTCGATGGTGTCCACGCCGGCAACGAGCGCCGCACGGACGCCCTCGCTGCTCTCCACGTGCGCCATTACGGGCAGGTTGAGGTCATGCGCCGCACGACACGCAGCAACGGCAAACTCAACCGGCATGCGCAGCACACCCGGCTCCCCCACCTTCTCGGCGTCGAACACGCCGCCCGTCACAAAGAGCTTGATCACGTCGGCACCAGATGCAAAGAGCTCGCGAACCTGCTCCGCCGCCTCCTCGGGCGAGGCGGCCACGCGCGCGAACAGGCCGGCACCGTGGCCGCCCTCGACCGTAATACCCGTACCCGGCGCGATGATGCGCGGTCCCTCGAGCCTGCCGGCGTTAACGGCATTTCTCACCGCGATATCGCCCGAGAGCGGGTCGCCCGCCCCGCGCACCGTGGTGACGCCGCTCGCCAGCTGCTGCTGCGCCGAACCCGAGAGCACGTGGCGCACAACCGCATGCCCGATCGGGTTATCGAGATGGCGCATGATCCCGCTCGCGCCGCCCGACGAGACCGGCTTGCCGCTCCCGCAAAAGTGCACGTGCATGTTGATGAGGCCCGGCATGAGATAGGCCCCGGCAAGATCGATGACCTTGGCACCCGCCTCAACATGTGCCACGGCCGACGGCTCGATACGTGCGATGCGCCCGTCCTCAACCGTCACCGCCATGCCGGACTGCGGCTGCATGCGCTCCGTTCCGTCAAGGACGGTTGCGTTCAAAAAGGTGGTCGCACGGTCACGGCGTGCCATAGGGGCCTCCTAATAAAAAATGGACGGATGTTGAATAACACCCGTCCATTATCACCTAAGCCGAATTATCGCGGCCTATGAGCTCGGCGACCGTTGCTCCTCGCGGCGCCTCCGCGCGGAAAGCCCGGCGGCCACAAAGAGCGTGCCGACGATCGCAGGGATCACGAGGAACCTCGAGTTGTCGCCCGTGGCGGGCATGCTGCTCTTGGTGGGGTTGGTGCCCTTCTTCTCGTTGATGCCCTTCTCGCGCACGACCGTCTGCTTGTTCTCAAGCTCGGTCTGCTTGTAATCGACCAGGTTGAGCGTGGAGCCCGTGGCGTACGCGTTCATAAGGTCGTTGGTAGTGGCGTCGCTCACAACGGACACGTTGCCGTACTCATCGACCGTGAACACCACGTCGGCGGCCTTGGTGTAGCCCTCGGGCGCCGTCTGCTCGGTGAACGTGTACTTGGCGCCCACGACCAGACCGGTCACAACGTGGCCCGTACCGTCCGTGGTCCAAGCGTCGACCTTGTTGCCGGCTTCGTCGAGGATGGCGAGCCCCGCGCCCGAGAGCGCTGTGCCGTCGGAAGCGACCTTGCCGAACGCGATGGCGATCTTCTTGTCGGTCACGCCCTCGCCCGGCTTGAACACGATGGGATCGGCCGCGGTGCCGGCATGAGCGGCGTTGCTCACGGTTCCGTCCTCATACGTGAGGCTATACGTGCCGTCGGCGTTCGCGACGATGGTGAACGCGGTGGTCGAAGCATCGGTAACCGCGTAGCCGGCAGGAGCGCTGATCTCCTTGAAGTAATAGGAGGCGCCCGCCGTGATTGCCTCGGAGTCGCCCGCAGCAAAGACCATGAGGCCGTCGGAGTCGCTCGTGGCCTTGGCAACCAGCACGGCACCGGTAGAGGCGGTATCGTCCACGCGATAGAGGCCGTAGGTGGCGCCCGCGAGAGCCGTGCCCGTATCGGCATCGGTCTTGGTGAGCGCGAGATAGATCGGCTTCACCTTGTTGGTGATAGTCGGGTGCTCGGTGGACTTATAGATCGTCCCCTGTGCGTTGGCAGCCGCGTCAGTTGCGTTGGCGTACTTGACGTAGTGGCTCTCGACCTCATAGAGGGAGCCGTCGTCCTTTTTGCCGATCGTGGTCACGAATTTCACGACCTCAGTGGAGTACACGACCGAGAGATCCTTGGCCTTGCCAGGCGTCTCGTACACGGTATAGCTGTACGTTCCGGGCGAAGTGAAGCTCAGGCAGGAGGGTTCCATGCCCTCAGGAGCAAGGTTGTGTCCGGCGTCGAAGTCGACCATACCAGCCGCATCATTCTCGGCCGTGGAAGCAGGACGGCCGGTCGCGTCGTCGATGAGCTGGAACGAGAACTCGCCGTCTTTGAGCGTACGGCCTTCGAGGACCTTGTAGATCTTCGGGTCGACATAGCAGACCTTGTCGGGCTCGGAGATCTCGCCAGAATCGGCCTGCATGGAGTAGCCGCTGAGGCTGAACGCCATCTCGTCTTCATCGTCCTCGTAGGTGTTGGTCACGGTATAGGTGTACGTGCTGGTCTCGGCGCCGTCGCTCTCATCATACGTCACCGTGTAGCCGTTGTTCAGCTTGGTTCCGTCCTCAACAGGCTCGTTCGTCTCGGGATCGAGCTCGCGCACGGTGTAACTGACGGTGTTGCCGCCTTCGTTTGCCAAAAGATCGTTCCACTCGGCCGCCCACTTATTGCTCTCGTCGAGCGTGGCGGACTTGCCGTCAACCGCCGTGAGGTTGCCCTCATTGTCGACGGTATAGAGTTGCACCGCAACAGACGTCGGACGGACTTTGGCCTTGTTGTCGTTGTCCTTCCAGACTTTCTTGACCTTGACGGCGACCTTCTGAGCCTCGTGCGTGTTGGTAAGCGTAAACGAGTAGCTCATGTTGCCGTATTTGTCGGGCTCGCGCCCGCTCTCTATACTGACCTCGTAGCCGTCGACCTTGACCTCGTCGACGTAGTAAGTGTACTCGTTGCCATCCGCATCGGCCGCGGGCAGATTGGTCAGGCTCGCCTTCCAGTCCTTGGAGGCATCGTCCTTGTTGGCACTCAGGGTGAGCGTCTTCTCGAACGTCTCGTCCTTGGGGCGGCCGTCCAAGGAACGCGTGACCTTGACCGTGATTTCACCCGGGCGCTTGCCGTCGGCGTCGTTGGAGTCGACCCACTTCTTTTCGACCGAGAGATTCACAACGGCCTTGTGCTGGTTGATGATCGTCCAGGCGCTGCCGTCGTTCGTCACGGCCGTGTCGTAATCAGCGGTCTTGGAGGCCTCGTCGACCTTGTACTCGTAGGTGGTGCCGTCGGTGTCCTGCTTGGGCAGGTCGGTCAGGGATGCCGCCCACTTATTGTCCTTGGAAAGGGTCAGCGTCTTGTACTCGGCCCAGTCGCCCCAATCAGCTGCGTCCTTGGCCTTGCTGCGCTGGTAGACCTTGACGGTGATCGCAGCGTGCTCGTTGGCAACCTCATCGGACTCCACGTTGCCGTAGGCGTCCTTCCAAACCTTCTTGACGGAGAGCTCATCGGTGACGGGCTTGAGGGTGCCGCGGAACGGGCGCGCGTGGGACTCGGCCAACACGTTGACCTTGTTGCCGATGAAGGTGCCGGCAGCGGTGCCGCCGAGGTTGATGGTCGCGTTGGGCGCAAGGACGCTCGCGAGCACGACATCGCTCAGGTTGATCGTCATGGCGCTCGTGGAGTTCTTGATGTTGAACATCACGTAGCCGACGGTGCTGTTCGACTCGCCGGCGTTGGCCTTCTGCCCGTTGGGGAGGATCACGTGGACCTTGCTGAGATTCAGCGTGTCGGTGTCCATCTCGACGTTGATAACAACCGAGCAGATAGCGCTGCTGTCCTTCTCGCCGATCTGCATGCCCTTGATGTGAAGCTCGTTCATGCTGTTGAGCTGGCTGGCTTTCAAGGTCACGTACGCGCAACCGGAATCACCCTGGTAGTTGATGACGGTGTTGGAACCCTCGGTTACGACGTCGGCGCCCACGTTTGCCTGCTTGGCCAGATTGTTCGAGACCTGGGTCGTGTAGGTCTTGACGGCGTTGAGATCGATGAACGGATTCTTGGCAGTGTCGGCGTCCTGAATCAGGGTCTTGGGCGAGTTCAGCTGAACGGGATTTTTGTTGGCGTCATTGATGGCAAGATGGTTACCGTTATCGACCTTGGTCACGGTGTTACCACTGCCGATGACGAAGATACCGTCGTCGATGCCGGCGGGATTGCTGCTCGGGTTTGTGTACTCCTGAACATAGCTCAGGGGCTTGTAGCCGTAGTTCTTCTCGTACTCGCTCGTCTGACCGAAGTTGTTGCTGCCGTTCATCGTCTTTGCGAGGACGTTGCCGTAGATATGGCTCGAGGTCGTAAGCGTATCGAACGCCGTGATGTGGAAGCTGCCGGCGATGCCGAGCCACTGGGTAGCCACAGGATCGCGGAACCCGTCGTACTCGGAGTTCAGGAACGCATCGGTGAGCGAATTCTTCTTATAGGTGTAGCCGCCGTACGTGCCCTCGGCGAGCCCCTCGTCCTGACCGTTGTCGGCGAGCGCGATGGCGTCCTCTTCAGTAGACGTCTGCTCGTCCTCGCTCGAACCGACAAGGTTCACCGAGGCGTTGCTATCGGCTGTGGAGGAAGCCGCGGCGGCCTGCTCGGTCGTCGTGGTCGTGCCGGAGCTCGACTCAGCCGTCGCGGTCGTTGCGCTTTGCTCAGTCGCATTGGAGTTCGCAGCAGTCGTCGTGGCCTGCTCGGTCGTGCCGGCGTCGGTGCTCGGACTGTCATCGACCGCCGCCTGCTCCGAGGTCTCGCTCGCGGCAGCAGGCTCAGAGGAGTTCTGCACCTGAACATTCGTCTGCTCGAGACTTGCCTCCTCGGCAGCAGCGATCTGCATGAAGGGCGAGGTGCCCATCACCAAGATAAACGACATGAATACGACAAGCGCCTTCGACGCGCAGGCGCGCGCGATGCTCTTTGCGGAACGGATCTCGTTCGTGTTCTGGTTCTTCATGTCTGTTACGCCCCCTTCACGTTGTCGAGGCCATCGTTACCGTTGCGCTTGCGGCGCCAGAAGAAGAGCAGCAGCGCCAAGATCACGGCCACGGCCGCAATGCCCGCGGCGATCAGGGCCGGCCTGTTCGAGGTCGTCTCCTTGCCCGAAGCCAGAGGCGTCTCGTCATCGGAGATTCGCTCCTCGTAAGCGCTGTCGCCACTCGGCGCGGTCGCATCGCTCGTCTGGTCGGAGCTGCTATCGGTAGCAGAGCTGCCGTCGGCGGAATCGGTGGCGCCCGTCGTTGCCGTCGTGGAGATCGTCGTGTAAGGCGTGGTGGCCACGAGGCCCGTGGTGCCGTTGGTCGCGGCGCTCACCGTGCCGTCGGCGTTGATGGTGTAGTAGCGGATGCCGCCGTCGACCACCACGGTGCGCGTGACGGTCGTGTCGCCCTCGGTCATGGAACCGGGCACCGCGTAGTACACGGTGTAGGTGCGGTACGGCGCATAGAAGCGATGCGTGATCGCGGCGCTCTGGCCGGAGAGGCGCGTGTACTCCGTGCCCTTGTAGGTCACGCTCTCGGGGGAAGTGACGGAGAGCGCGGAGCCTTCGGGCTTGCAGGTGAGCGTCTTGGTGCCGAGCTCGGTGCCGCTCACGGCGTCGACGTAGCGCACGGTCACGTCGTAGGCCTCGGGCGTGGTCACATCGGAGCTCACGTAGTAGACCGTGTCGGAAAGCGCGCGGCCGGCGGAGAGGTCGGCCCACGTGTAGGTGAGCGAGGCGTCGGAGCCGGAGCGCTTGTAGGTCGTGCCGTCCTTCTCGATCGTCGCGGGGAGCTCGACGGTCGCATCGGTGCTGGCGCTGACCTTGGCCGTGGCCGACTTGGTGACGGCAACGTCGGTGTTGCCGTTCTTGCCGGCGCTCACGAGGGCGAAGTTCACGGTGTAGGTAAGCTCGGTCTCTTCGGGCTCATAGGTAAGGGTATAGGTCTGGGCCCCACCGCGCGTGAGCGAGAGCGTCTTGGCCTCGGCGGCGGTGTAGGTGTTGCCGGCGCTGTCCGTGGCGCCCGCAAGGGTATAGCGCATGACGTCAAGGTCGTGCGTCTGCGAGAACGCAGTGGCAGGTGCGTACTTGTAGCCGCCCGCGCCCACGTTCACGCGATCGACCATGAGGGTCTTGCCCGTGGTCGCCGAGACGTAGTTGAGCGTGATTTCCTTCGTGGTCTTGTCGGCCTCTTTCTTAGCCGTGCAGTACACGCGCTGCTCGGGGCTCTGGGCGGTGAGGGTCACATGGCTCACCTTGGCCTTGACCGTGTAGGTCTTGCCGTTGTGGTCAAAGGACGTGGGGAGGGTGACATCCTTCTTCCAGTCGTCCTTGATTGAGATCTCTTCTTCGACTCCTTCGTCTCGCTTGATCTCGTTGCCCTGCTCGTCAACGTAGACCACAGCGCCTTGGATGCGCTCGGCGGTGTCCTCGTGCTGTGTGTAAACGACGTAGAGCTTGCCGTCCTTGAGCGTAGGCTCCTCCTTGCCGTCCCACGCAAAACTAGTGCTTCCGCCGCGGACAATCGTCTTCGGGGCCGCAAAGGGGCTCGTAGCCTCGCCCTCGCGCGCCACACGGATGCCGACCATGGTGCCCGTGGCGCTGGAGTCGCTACCCGCGTTCACGCACACGGCATAAACCTTGGCCGAGAGCAGCGGCGCGGCGTCCTCATCGCGATCGGCGGTCTTTGCCGTGTAGAAGTCGAGCTGCATATTGCCGCTGTACTTGAGCACCTGATCGGCGGTCGCGTTGAGCTGCACCACACCGAAGGTATCGGAGGCGTCGTCGTACGTGTACTTCATGTCCTTGGTGACGACCTTGCCGTTAATGGACACGTCGGCATAGAGCGTGTCCGAGCCGAGCCCCGTCACCGTGGCACACTCGAACGAATCACCCCATGTGAGCGCGTCGGCGCCGCAGACGTTCACCGCGGACTGCTCAGCCGCCGTCTGCTCGGCAGCATAAGCCGGCATCGGCAGCTGGGCCACCGCGGGCGCCGCCAAAAGCGGAATCGCCAGCAATACCGCAAGACGACGTGCCGAGCGGTGTTTGCCGAGCCATGTGTTGGTATGCATGAAACCCACTCCCCTCTTATTCTGCTCGAATGCCGCCAAGCGGCCCCGGGCAAAGCGGTCGCGAGAACATCTTCGGGCGATCGCATCTTTAAACCTATCCGTGCGCTTCTTGACGAGGCGCGTGATCTCTATAGAGAGATTCAACGCTATTGTACCCCGCCCCGATAGCTTTTTGTTGAGCAACAACATATCGACAGGGCGTTTACCTGCGCAAACTTTTGGGACTCGTGTCCCACTTTTCCGTGAGCGGGAGAACTGAGCGCGCGGGGCAGACATCGGAGGGGATCACGCCAAGCGCAATAAAAAAGGGAACGGGCCAAACAGCCCGTTCCCCCTATCGCAGCAGGTAAACGCATACCTTTTGATCGCCTTGCCCGGGCGGAACGACCGGGATGGGCGGCAAGCCCAACCTAGAGTTCGAGCGCCTCCGCAACCTCGGCCGCACACGCGAGCGCGTCGGCCATGGCGCTCACCACGAGCGAGGAGCCGTTGCGCGCGTCGCCGGCAACGTAGACCGGCGCGGCGTCGGCAGCGACACCGTCCGTGCGGGCCGCAAGGTGTGCCGCCTGATCGGCGAGCACCGGGAGCGGACGCCCGGTCTCGGCCACAGGCACATCGAGCGCGGCAAAGACGCTCTTCTCGGGGCCGGTGAAGCCGCAGGCGATGAGCACCAAGTCGGCCGGCACCTCGCGCAGGGTGTCCATCTTGCGTTCGGGCTTGCCGGCGCTCCAATCAAGATCGACCACCTTGAGCGCCTGTGCGGCGCCCTTGGCATCCGTCACGACCTCGAGGGTGTCAACGGCCCACTCGCGCATCTCGCCACCCATGGCGGCGATGGCCTCGAGCTGGCCGTAGTCGGTCTTCTTGACGTTCGGCCACTGCGGCCACGGATTGCTCGCGGCGCGCTCGTCGGGAGCGGCGGGCATGAACTCGAACTGGCGCACGCTCGCGGCGCCCTGGCGCACGGCCGTGCCCACGCAGTCGTTGCCCGTGTCGCCGCCACCGATGACGACGACGTTCTTGCCCTCGGCAGAGATCTTGGGCGTGCCGTCACCGAGCACCGAGCGGGTGGAATCGGTGAGATAGTCGACTGCGTAGACCACGCCGGCGGCATCGATGTTCTGGGCGGCAAGGCCACGCGGCGCGCGGGCGCCGGCAGCCACGACGACGGCGTCGAAGTCGTTGAGTTCCGCGGCCACCTTGGGGTCGGTCGCATCGGCACTCAGACGGAACTCGATGCCGAGCTCCTGCATGAGGTCGACGCGGCGTGTGACCACCGACTTCTCGAGCTTCATGTTGGGGATGCCGTACATGAGCAGGCCGCCCGCGCGGTCGTCGCGCTCGAACACGGTGACCTTGGCACCGCGGCGCGCGAGCTCCCAAGCGGCGGCGAGACCGGCCGGGCCGGAACCGACGACGGCCACGGTGGGCGCGCCCTCGGCTGCGGGCTCAAAGCGGCGCGGACCGCCGTTCGCCCACTCATGGTCGGAGATGGCGCGCTCGTTGTCGTGGATCGTCTCGGGCTGGCCGTCAACCGAACCGAGGTTGCACGCGGCCTCGCAAAGCGCCGGGCACACGCGGCTCGTGAACTCCGGCATCGGCGAGGTGATGGCGAGGCGCGCGGCGGCCTCTTCCCAGCGGCCGCGATACACGAGCTCGTTCCACTCGGGGATCAGGTTGTGCAGCGGGCAGCCGCTCGGGCGGGCCTTGCCGAAGCTTCCGCCGTTCTGGCAAAAGGCCACGCCGCACATCATGCAGCGGCTCGCCTGCACACGGCGGGCATCGTCGTCGAGCTCAACGTAGAGCGGGTCGAAATCGCGGCTGCGCTCGCCTACGGGGCGCAGCTCGTGGGTCACACGGTCGTGTTTGAGGAATGCACCTGGCTTACCCATGGCGTTAGGCCTCCTTCTTGGTAGCGGCGGCGGGAATCTTGCCGGTCACGGTGTCGAATGCGATCTGCTGCGCCTCGGCATGCGTTTTGCCGGCGGCCTCGGCATCGGCGACGATCGCGAGCACGCGCTCGTACTCGGTGGGGATCACCTTGACGAAGAACTTCTTCATGCTCTCGAAGCTGTAAAGCAGCTTGATGCCGCGCGGGCTCTGGGTATAGCTCACGTGCTCCTCGATGAGCGCGCGGATCTGCTCGAACTCCTCCTCGGTGGGCTCCGCGAGCTTGACCGACGCCATGTTGCAGCGCTCGGAGAGCGTGCGGTACTGGTCGAACACGTAGGCTACGCCGCCGGTCATGCCGGCCGCGAAGTTCTGACCCACCTCGCCCAAGATGAGTGCAAGACCGCCCGTCATGTACTCGCAGCCGTGGTTGCCCACGCCCTCGACCACGACGGTGGCGCCGGAGTTGCGAACGGCAAAGCGCTGGCCGGCGAGGCCGTTCACAAAGCCGCGGCCGCTCGTGGCGCCGAAGAACGCCACGTTGCCGATAATGATGTTCTCGTCGAACTTGTAGGTGGCCTGCGGGTTGGGCTTGACCGAGAGGATGCCGCCCGAAAGGCCCTTGCCAAAGTAGTCGTTGCCGTCGCCGCACACGTTGAGCGTGATGCCGCTCGGAAGGAACGCGCCAAAGCTCTGGCCGGCCGAGCCGTTGCAGTCGATGGTGATTGAGCCGTCGGGCAGGCCCTCGGGATGCGCCTTGGTGACGGTGGAGCCGAGGATGGTACCCACGCAACGGTTGACGTTGGCGATCTCGGCACGGAAGCGGATCGGGCGAAGGTGAGCGCGCGCCTCGGCCGTCAGCGGCACGAAGAGCGTGGAGTCGAGCGTGCGCTCGAGCTCGGAATCAGCGGCCATCTCGGGCAGATAGTGGCGCCCGTCGGCGCCGGGGATATGCGCGCCGAACTCGCAGGTGCCGTTAGCGAGCACAGGCGAGAGATCGAGCAGGTTGGCCTTCCAGTTGCCCGGGATCTCCACCTGGCGCAGGCACTCGGGGTGACCGACCATCTCGTCGACGGTGCGGAAGCCCAGGCGCGCCATGACCTCGCGCATCTGCTCGGCCACGAACAGCATGAAGTTCTCCACGTGCTCGGGCTTGCCGCGGAAACCGTGGCGCAGGCGGCAGTTCTGGGTGGCGATGCCGGCCGGGCAGGTGTCCTGCTGGCAGTCGCGCTGCATGAGGCAGCCCATGGCGATGAGCGGCATGGTGGCAAAGCCGAACTCCTCGGCGCCGAGCAGGCATGCCACGGCAACGTCGGTGCCGTCCATGAGCTTGCCGTCGGCCTCGAGCACCACGCGGGAGCGCAGGCCGTTCTGGAGCAGCGTCTGCTGCGCCTCGGCCAGGCCGAGCTCGAGCGGCAGGCCGGCATGCCAGATGGAGTCGCGCGGGGCGGCACCCGAGCCGCCGTTGTGGCCCGAGATGAGGATCTTGTCGGCAGCGCCCTTGGCCACGCCCGTGGCGATGGTGCCGACGCCCGCCTCAGAGACGAGCTTGACCGACACGCGCGCGCCGGGGTTGGCGTTCTTGAGGTCGAAGATCAGCTCGGCCAGGTCCTCGATGGAGTAGATGTCGTGGTGCGGCGGAGGCGAGATGAGGCCGATGCCGGGCGTGGACTGGCGCACCTCGGCGATCCAGGGGTAGACCTTCTTGCCGGGCAGGTGGCCGCCCTCGCCGGGCTTGGCGCCCTGGGCCATCTTGATCTGGATCTCGATGGCGGAGCGCAGGTAGCGCGAGGTCACGCCGAAGCGGCCGGAGGCGACCTGCTTGATGGCGCTCTTCTTGGAGTCGCCGTTGGGCAGCGGCGTCTCGCGCGCCGGGTCCTCGCCGCCCTCGCCGGTGTTGGAGCGGCCGTGGATGCGGTTCATGGCGATGGCCAGGCACTCGTGCTGCTCACGCGAGATGGAGCCGTAGGACATGGCGCCGGTGTTAAAGCGACGCATGATGGACTCGACGGGCTCGACCTCGTCAAGAGGCACGGGCGTGGCGGCGTCGTAGTTGAAGTCCATGAGGTCGCGCAGGGTGACGGCGCGGCCGGCGCGGTGCGTCCAGGCCGAGTACTCCTTGAACTCCTCGTAGTTACCCTCGCGGCAGGAGTGCTGCAGAAGATAGATGGTCTTGGGGTCAATCAGGTGCTCCTCGCCGTCGACCGGGCGCCACTTGGTAAGGCCCAGGGTAGGCAGCTGAGAAGGAGCGGGCGACTTCTTGAGCGCCATGGCGGCGTCAAAGCGGGCATCCTCTTCCTTCTGGACGTCTGCGATGGAAAGGCCGCCGATGCGGGTGGCGGTGGAGGTGAAGTACTTCTCGACCAGCTCGTTGGACAGGCCCAAGATCTCGAAGATCTGCGCGGAGTGGTAGCCCTGCATCGTGGAGATGCCCATCTTGGACATGATCGAGGTGATGCCCGAGGTCACGGCCTTGTTGTAGTTGGCCTGGGCCTCCTCGACGCTAAGCTCGATCGCGCCCTTCTCGCAAAGGTCGGCGATGCAGTCGTGAGCCATGTAGGGATAGATGCCGCTGGCAGAGTAGCCAACCAGGCAGGCAAAGTCGTGGGCGCACACGGCGTCGCCGGTCTCGACCACAAGGTCGGCGTCCATGCGCAGGCCGCAGCGGATGAGGTGGTTGTGCACGCAGCCCAGGGCCAGAAGCGACGGGATGGGCACCTCGCCGGCAGCGGCGCGGTCAGAGATCACCAGGATGTTGGCGCCGTCGTGAACGGCGGCCTCGGCGGCAGCAGCAAGCTTGTCGAGGGCCTTTTCAAGGGTATCGGCGCCCTCGCCGTAGGCGTAGGTCGCGTGCAGGCGGGCGGTCTTGAAGCCCACGCGGTCGATGGCGCAGATGCGGTCGAAGTCGTCGCGGGAAAGCAGCGGCCCCTCAAGGCGCACCAGGCGGCAGTTGTCGCGGCAGTCCTCAAGCAGGTTGCCGTGGTTGCCGATGTAGAGCACCTGGCTGGTGACCAGGCTCTCGCGCAGCGCGTCGATAGGCGGGTTGGTGACCTGGGCAAAGAGCTGGTTGAAGTAGTCGAAGAACGAGCGGGTCTTCTTGGAGAGACACGCCAGCGGCGCGTCGACGCCCATGGAAGCCAGGGGCACTTTGCCGGCGGTTGCCATGGGGCGGATCGCCTCGTCCACGTCGTCGTAGTGGTAGCCCAGCTTGGCCATGCGGGTCACCAGGTCGACCTGGGCGTCGCGCTCGGGGCCAAGCTCGCCCGGCTTGGGCTCGCGCAGGTCCTCGAGGCCAAGGGTCTCATCGTCCAGCCAGTCACGGAAGGGCTTTTGGCTCGCGTACTTGTCGCGGATCTCGTCGTTCCAGATCACGCGGCCCTGGGCGGTGTCGACCTCCAGCATCTCACCGGGGCCAAGGCAGCCGGTCTGCAGGATGTTCTGGGGCTCGACGTCGATGGTGCCCACCTCGGAAGAGAGGATGATGCGCTCGTCGCGGGTCACGTAGTAGCGGGCGGGGCGCAGACCGTTGCGGTCAAGGGCGGCGCCCAGCATCTGGCCGTCGGTGAAGGCGATGGCCGCAGGGCCGTCCCAGGGCTCCATCAGCATGGACTGATAGGCGTCGTAGGCGCGGCGCTTCTCGGAAAGGTTGGGGTTCTTGTCCCAGGGCTCGGGGATCATGAGGGTGACGGCGCGGTCCAGGGGACGGCCGTTCATGGTCAGGAACTCAAGGACGTTGTCCAAAATGGCGGAGTCGGAGCCCTCTTTGTTGATGATGGGGACGACCTTCTCAAGGTCGTGGCCAAGCACCGGGCTGTAGAGGTGCGGCTCGCGAGCGCGGATCCAGCTGACGTTGCCGCGAAGGGTGTTGATCTCGCCGTTGTGGATGATGTAGCGGTTGGGGTGCGCGCGCTCCCAGCTGGGCGTGGTGTTGGTGGAGTAGCGCGAGTGCACGAGCGCGACGGCCGTCTTGACCGCGGCGTCGTTCAGATCGGTAAAGAAGCGGCGCATCTGCGTGGCCACGAGCATGCCCTTGTACACGATGGTGCGCGAGCTCATGGAGCAGATGTAGAAGATCTTGCCGCCGAGGGCGTGCTCGGCGTCGGCGCGCTTCTCGATGGTGCGACGGCACACGTAGAGACGGCGCTCAAAGGCGTCACCGGCCTCGACGTCGTCGGGACGACCGAGGAACGCCTGGAGGATGGTGGGCATGCAGGCCTTTGCGGTGTCGCCCAGGTCATGCGGATCGACCGGCACCTCGCGCCAGAAAAGCAGGGGCACGCCGGCCTCGGCGCAGCCCTCCTCGAACACGCGACGCGCGTCCTCCACGCCCTTGGCATCCTGCGGGAAGAAGAGCATGGCCACGCCGTAGTCGCCCTCGGCCGGCAGGATCTGGCCCCACTTCTGGGCCTCCTTGCGGAAGAAGTGGTGAGGCACCTGAAAGAGGATGCCGGCGCCGTCGCCGGTGTTCCTCTCGAGACCGGTGCCACCGCGGTGCTCGAGGTTCACCAGAATGGAAAGGGCATCGTCGAGAATCTGATGGTGGCGCTCGCCGTTGATGTTAGCGAGTGCGCCGATGCCGCACGCGTCGTGCTCGAATTCGGGACGGTAGAGACCCTGAGCGGGCTCGTTGACTGCCTGCATCGTTTCCTCCCCTTTGTGAATGCAGATATAGAGAACACGCCAGCATGAGCCAGCGTGGGGGAACATCATACGTCGCGCGCGAGGCGGCTTTGTTTCAAGAGGGTTTCGTAACAGAGGCGAAACGAAACGCGCACGGCAAGACGTCAAGGAGCGCGGCGCAGGGCCCGATGCAGGCGATTCAGTGGAATCAAGGTAGCGGATCGCCGAGAGCGCAAAGTGCGATTCAGCGGAAGCGCCATGTTTCAAGATGCGGCGCAGTGCAAGTGCGCGGGGTACGCGATCCCCAAATCACGCGCCCCGCGCACTCGACGGGGACGCCCCACAAAGCCAGTCGAGATAAACGCCCGAGCACAAGGGGCTCCGCGTGAGCCGCAACACCGCCGCCGAGCACGCCGACATGCAGGACATGTCGCCCGCCGCGCTATCGAGGCCTCCCCAATTTCGCAATACCACACCCGTATGGTGGTGTATGAGCTGGGGTTTTCGCATATTGGTGTTATGTCTACGGCATCCAACACCCACGTTTCGAAATACGAGGCCGACTTCTCCGTCTGCCTCGGCTCCAAGCTGCGCAAACTCCGCAAGGAGCGTGGACTCACCCAAGAGGCCGTCGCCAACGCCTCGGGAATCGCCGTCTATACCTACCAAAAGTTCGAAAAGGGCATGTCCAAACCCGGCACGCCCATGAACCCCACGCTCCGCACCCTGCACGCACTCTGCCGTGTGCTCGACGTCAAACTCATCGACCTGCTCGACATCCAAGTCGGCGAGTGGAAAAGCGCCGACGAGTAGAGACTGCTAAACCAAAAACGCGATAACGGATGCTGCTTCGAAGCTGAGGTCATGGACCTACATGGAATAGCCCAACACGAGCTCAGCGTGCGGTCCCGAAAAGCTTCGTCGGTTTTCGGCTGTCCGATTCTGAACGCAAGAAAACGCGGCGCGCTTTAGCGGGCGGGCTGATGTGGCATGCGCTCGGCGAAGAGGCGCTCGGCGGTGTCGGCGACCTCTTTGAAGGCGCTGGTGAAAAAGTCGTCGTTAAGTAGGCGGTAGGGCGGGTGCTCGGGGTCGCCCGGGTTCTCGCGCACGATCTCGTGCACGACGCCCGCGGTGTAGAGAACCTCATCGCGCGAGATCGGGTACTGCGGATAAGACGCAGCGGCCGCGACAACGCGGTCGGTGGCGCGCACGATCGAGGAGATGGCGAGCGTTTTGCCGAACCAGTCGAAATCGCCCTGCTTTTTGATGCGGAACTCCTCGCTCGGCTTGCCGCCGATGGAATCGAGATGCTCGTTCACGCGCGTGTTCCAGATGTTGTCGGCAAGCAGATGCACCCAAATTCCCAGCAGCATGTCGCGCATCGACTGCGCGACATCGGCCGCGGCGCACGCGTGCGCGCCGGCGCTCTCCTCGGCAAGCGGCGCCGCTCCCACATAGCGCTGCGGATAGTGGATGCGGTCCAAGCGCTCGATATCCTCTTGCAGAGGAAAGAGCGGGCAGGGCACGGCACGGGCCAGGTCGATACCCGTGAGCGATTCGCTCCATGACGGGTCGGCGCCGGCGACCTGCTCGACGACCTCGTCGGGTGCGGCCACGATGCCCGAGGGCGCAGCGCCCGCAAACGCCGGCACTATATAGGTGTCCCAGAACTCCCATGCGCGCGGCTTGGGGATATGCCCCGGCTTGGCAAAGTGCGCGATACGGTAGGGCAAGGGGTCGGCGATACCCGGCACCATGTAGCCCACGCGGATATCGGGCACCACGTTGCCGAACAGGAACGCGTTGCGATCGCGCACGGATGCGGCCAACCCGCCCTCGCGGGCGAGCAGCGTCTCGGCATGAGCGATATGGATATTCCAACTGGGCAAACTGGTTCCACTTTCTAAAGAAGGGCAGACAGGACAACCACAAAGCGCGTAAACAAAAGCTTGGAGTCGACCAAACTTCGCAGGCGCCAACCACGACAGCGAGCGGCGAACAGCCGAGCCAGATTGTCCTGAAAGAGGAGGGCATGGGCCTTGTGGCCATGCCCGACGATTGAGGGGCAAAGTGGCCGGCTAGCTGTCGCGCAGCGTCAAGCGGCCCGCCGTTCGATAGAACGGCGGGACCCGTTTCTGCCAAAGGCAGCAGGAGCTCGACGGAACGCCGGAGGGAGCGGGCTTCGGTCGGCCACGTTACCTACGAGCGAACTTCGCCGCCCACAGCCTTGCAGACCTTGGTGACGATCTTTTGGTGCGCGCGCTCGACTTCTTCGCTCGTGAGCGTGTGGTCGTCGGCGCGATACGTCAGCGCGAACGCCATGGACTTCTTGCCGTGCCCCACGCGGATCGCGTCGCGATACACGTCGAAGAGGCGCACCTCGGAGAGCAGCTTGCCGCCGGCGCTCACGATGCGGCGCTCGAGGTCCTCGCACGTGATCTCCTCGGG
This sequence comes from Faecalibacterium prausnitzii, assembly GCA_963603165.1. GTDB lineage: Bacteria > Actinomycetota > Coriobacteriia > Coriobacteriales > Coriobacteriaceae > Collinsella. Next base: position 3,372 of record CAVCLY010000012.1, on the reverse strand, counting down.
CACGACGATAGCGAGGTCGTGCTCCACGGAGGGGTACTGCGAGAACTCGTGGTAGTTCTCCTGGTTGCGCGCGCCGCGGATGAGCTTGTCAAGGTCGAGCTCAAAGGCCACCACGGGCAGATCGATGTCGTGCGCCTCGCGCGCGGCGGGATGGATCTCGCCCACCCAGCCGAGCACCGTGCCGCCCGAGAGCACCTCGGCGCAGCGGCCCGGCTGCAAAAAGCCGTAAGCCTCGCCGTCGGCAGGACGGAAGCGCACCTTGGGCAGGCGCAGCTGGTCGAGCAGCTCCTCGACGACGCCCTTGCCGTCGAAGAAGCGCAGCGGCTTGAACTTCTGGTTCCAGGTCACATCGCCCATGGCACCCGAGAGCACGCCGGCCACGGAGTGGGTCTCCTTGGGCAGGCTCGCGTTCTCGCGGCCGTGGAAAAGGCTGCCGATCTCGTAGAGCTGCACGTTGGCGGTGCCGTGCGCCTCGTTGTAGGCGACCGACTGCAAAAGACCCGGCAGGAGCGAGCGGCGCATCTCGGTCTGCTCGGCCACGAGCGGGTTCATGAGCTGCACAGGGAGACCGCGGCCCTCGGCGGACATGTTGATCTTCTCGAGGTCGCCGGGCGCGGCAAAGCCGAAGGTCGTGGTCTCGTTGAGGCCGCAGGCGCGCAGGATGGAGCCCACCTTGCGCGTGAGCTTCTGCTCGCGGGTGAGACCGCCGATGTGGTTCTTGGCGGCCGGGATCGTTGCCTCCACGCGACCCATGCCCCACAGGCGCAGGATCTCCTCGATGAGGTCGATCTCGCGCGGAAGATCGGGGCGGAAGCTCGGCGGGGTGACCTGATAGTCGTCGCCTGCGGCCTCGACGGTGCAGCCGAGGCGCGTGAGCGAGCGCTCGACGAAATCGCGCTCGATGGGAGCGCCGCAGATGTCGAGGATGCGCTGGTAGCGCAGGGTGACGGGCGCGATCTCCTTGGGTGCGGGGTACACGTCGATAAAGCCCGGCGCCACCTCGCCGCCGGCGAGCTCCTCGATGAGCGCACAGGTGAGATTTGCCACCTCGATGCAGCCGCGCTCGTCGACCTGGCGCTCAAAGCGAATGGAGGCGTCCGAGATGAGGGAGAGGTCGCGGCTCGTGTGCGAGGTGCGGCCCGCGTCGAAGCAGGCGCTCTCGACCATCACGTCGACGGTGGCGTCGGTGATCTCGGAATCCATACCACCCATCACGCCGGCCAGGGCAACGGGGCGCTCGCCATCGGTGATGAGGCCCATGCCGGCGTCGAGCACGCGGTTCTCGCCGTCGAGGGTCTGGAACTTCTCGCCCTCGGTCGCGGCGCGCACCACGACGGAGCGCTTGCCGTCGCGCTCGGCAAAAGTCGAGAGGTCAAAGGCATGGAGCGGCTGGCCGGTGAGCATCATCACATAGTTGGTGATGTCGACGATGTTGTTGTGCGGGCGGATGCCGAGCGCGTTCAGGCGCTTGACCATCCAGTCGGGCGAGGGGGCCACCTTAACGTTGCGGACGATGCGCGCCACGTAGCGGTCGCACAGGCCCTCGTCGGCGATCGCGACGGAGAGCTCGTCAGCGGTCGGGCGGCCCACCTCGGCCTTGATGGTAGGCAGGTCGACATGGAAATCGCGGTCGAAGATGGCGCCGGTCTCGCGCGCCATGCCGATCATCGAAAGGCAGTCGGGGCGGTTGGGCGTGATCTCGCAGTCGAGCACCACGTCGCAGCTGCCAAAGTACTCGCCGAACGGCATGCCGACGGGAGCGTCCTCAGGCAGGATCATGATGCCCGCGTGGTCGCCGCCGATACCCAGCTCGCGCGCCGAGCAGTTCATACCGCACGAGGCCACGCCGCGCAGCTTGGACTTCTTGATCTTGATGCCGCCGGGCAGCTCCGCGCCCACCATGGCGGTGACGATATGGTCGCCGGCCTCGAAGTTCTGCGCGCCGCAGACGATCTGCAGCGGCTCGGGGTTGCCGTCGGCGTCCACGTTGGCCACGCCCACATCGACCTTGCAGACGTACATATGGTCCGAATCGGGGTGCGGGGTCTTCTCGAGCACCTGCGCGGTGACCACGTGGTCAAAGCTCTCGCCCACCACGTCGATCGCCTCGACCTCGGTACCGGTGCGGATATATTCGGCCGAGAGCTCCTCGGGGCTCTCGGGCACATCGATCATGGTTTTGAGCCAGTCGTACGAAACGCGCATCTAGCTCTCCTTTCATATGAGATCCCACAAGACCGTGGGAGAAACTCCAACTTCAAACAGGCCGATTCAACTCGGGTCGTCCAAGTACGACCAGGTTCGTCCAGTCGCCCAAGGCTCCCCGGGTCGCCTAGGGTCGTCCAGGTGCCTCAGGTTGGCGCGAAAGAGGAGCGAAGCGTACAAAAGGTACGCGAGCGACGGTTTGAGCGCCAAGATGAGGTGCTTGGGCGAGCCTAGAACTGGTTGAGGAAGCGCATGTCGCCCGTCATCAGCGTGCGCAGGTCGGGCAGGTCATAGCGAAGCGCCGCCACGCGCTCGGCGCCGATGCCGAAGGCGAAACCGGAGTACTTCTCGGGGTCGATGCCGCAGTTGATAAGCACGTTGGGGTCGACCATGCCACAGCCCAGGATCTCGATCCAGCCAGAATGCTTGCAGAAGTTGCAGCCCTTGCCGCCGCATACGCCGCAGCTCACGTCGACCTCACAGGAGGGCTCGGTGAACGGGAAGAAGTGCGGGCGGTAGCGCGTCTTGCGGTCCTCGCCGAACATGCACTTGACGAAGTAGTCGAGCGTGCCCTTAAGGTCGCCGAAGGTGATGCCCTCGTCGACGACCAGGCCCTCGATCTGGTTGAACTGCGGCAAATGGCAGGCATCGGCCGTGTCGGGGCGGTAGACCGTGCCCGGGCAGATCATGTAGATGGGCGGCTCCTGGGCCTCCATGGTGTGGATCTGCACGCCGGAGGTCTGGGTGCGCAGCAGGATGTCCGACTCGCCATGAGCGTGCGCCTCGGGGTGCGCCACCGTGCCGGGGGCGTTGTCGACCACGTAGAACGTGTCGCGCGCCGAGCGGCTCGGGTGATCCATGGGGGCGTTGAGCGCCGTGAAGTTGTAGTAGGAGGTGTCGACCTGCGGGCCCGACTCGACGGTATAGCCGATGCCGCAGAAGATGTCCTCGGCCTCCTCGAGGATCTGCTTGATGAGATGCTGGTGACCGATCTGCGGACGGGCGCCGGGGAGCGTGACGTCGACGGCCTCGGCCGCGACGAGCTCCTTCATGGCCTCGCGCTTGAGGTCGAGTTTGCGGTGCTCGAGCATGGTCTCGGCCATGCGGCGCAGCTCGTTGGCGCGCTTGCCCACCACGGGGCGCTCCTCCTGGGAGAGCTTGCCCATC
>CAVCLY010000011.1:0-41298 GCA_963603165.1 Faecalibacterium prausnitzii | reverse complement strand
CCTGGCTGTCGGGTTTCTGCGCGTTGACGAGCCCCTGCTCGGTAGCGATGCGGCGTACGTTGTCGAGCCGCCTGCTGGAGCGGCGGACTAGGACCATCGCTCGTAATCGCTTTTTGAGATTTCACGCCACAACCCGCTGTTGAGGTTGGGGAGGAGCCTGGTCTCGACGAACCATGAAGCGTCGCAGGGATCGCAGTAAAACCTGCGTCCAAGACCATTGTGTACGGGGCGCTTGCAGTTAGGACAGACATACTTGTGATCTTCTTCAAGATCGTTGCCGTTCCACTGGTAGTACTTGTCGGTCGATGCGTCGTGCGCGTAGTTATAGCCGCCGGCGACCCCGTCGAGCTCGGAATCGTTGAGGGCGGTTGCCTGGTTCTTGTTCTGCACGTTCTCTGAGGTCATGGCCGGTCTCCTTTTTCATGGTGGGCTTGTTTGTCTTGCGTGCGTCCTCAGCGTCGGTGAGCCCTATGCGGCCGCGACGTTGCGCGTTCTGCTTACCGGCGGTCACGATCGTCTATGCCAAGGGATGGCAGGCAATCGAGGTGCCTTTGGGATCAGTGGATGTCGGGGCCGAGACCGGGACCTCCTTTTTGCCGTTCGTACTCTTCCTTTGAGATTCGCTTCCAGTGGTTGTCCTTGAGATTGGGGAGAAGCCAGTCCTCCTTGAGCCACGACGCGTCGCAGGGATCGCAGTAGTATCTGATCCAGCTGCCGAAGTGGACGGGTCGTTTACAGTTGGGGCAGAGGTACTTGGAATCGTCGATGGCGCTTCCTTCCCAAGCGTAGTATGCATTGGCGGCGGAGTCGTAATACAAGACGTAACCGCCTGTAACCCCGCCGAGGTCGGAATCGTTGAGGGCCGTGGACTGGTTCTCGTTCTGGCTGTTCTTTGTGGTCATCATCGTTGTTCCCTTCGCTGGGGACTGCTTTTCTCCATGGCTCAAGTTTACGGAGCTCATCGCGGGGCGGTATGCCTGAGCTTGCTGAATATGTCGTTTAGGGAGCGGGGGCAGAAGCATCCCTTGCTCTCCGGTTGACCCCTTCCGAGACTTGACGATGGGTGCAAAAACCTCTCCCGCGTAGGCGGAAGAGGCTCCTTGCCGAGTCGCTTTATGGGTCGGAGGCCCTCCCGATTGGGCTCCTTTCGTTCGATACCTGAGGTTGCTTAGCCGAACATCATGCCGTATTCGTGCTCGCTATACTCTTCAGCGGTGATCTCCTTCCAGTTGCCGGAGCTGGGGTCGGGGAGAAGCTGGTTCTCGTACCACCACGAGCAGTTGCAGGGGTCGCAGTAGAACCTGCAGCCGGCGCCGTAGTGCACGGGGCGCTTGCACCGGGGGCAGAGGTACTTGCCGTTGCGCGTGAAGTCGGAGCCGGTCCACTTGAAGTACTTGTCGGTCTGGGAGAAGTGGACCCAGTTGTCTCCACCCGTGACCTTCTCGAGGTCCTTGTCGGCAACGGCGGATGTTGCGTTGGTCTTCTCGGTGCTCATGGTCTGTTCCCTTCGCTTTGGGGCTTGCTTGTTTCCATGGCCCAAGTATATGGAGTATGCGCAGGTCAGAGGTACAGGACATACTTAAAATACCGTTTAGGAACGGGGCGGAAAACGGCCGTTTCCTTTTGGTTGACCCTTTTATGGTTTGACGGCTCCTGCGAAAGAAGCCCCTCCCGCGCGAACGGAAGAGGCCCCTTGCCGAGTCGTTGCATGAAGGCCGCGCCGAATGGGGCGCCTCCTTTAGTCTCCCAAATTCTCCAGGTTCATTTCCTCTTTTGCGGAACGAATTCGAGGCCGTTCTCGGTCACTTTGAAGAAGGGGAGCCCTGAGAAATCGACGTTGTATCCGCACTTGGGGCAGACGTAGCCGTCAACATAGACGCTGACGTTTCGCTTGAGTTCCGGGTCGTACTCTATCCATTCGGGGCGTGTGACCTTGCCGTGCTCGAGGTCGCACATGCAGAGGGGGCAGACCTCAAAGCGGTATGTCTCGCCAACCTGGAGCTGGCCTCCGGTGACTTTGTCGAGTTCCTCCTGGCTGAGCTCGTGCTTGTTTTCGCTGGTCATGATGTGCCTTTCGTTGCTTAATGTCGGCCGGACGGCGTCCGGCCGGCTTGCGTGCCTGTTCTTCCGCTGCGGTCGCGCTCTGCTTGAGCCTGCGGCGGCCCTTTACATCGAGGCCGAAACGTTCAGTGCGAGCGCGTGCTGCTGCACATGCGGATGGACGCTCCGGCCGTGGCGGCTTCCGGCCTTAATGCGTGCCGTGACCACCGTTTTCCTGGACCCACTGCTCAAAGGAGATCTCTTCCCACAGGCCGTCGCCCACATTGAGGGTCAGCTTTTTCTCGAAGAACCACTGCTCATCGCAGGGGTCGCAGAAATAGCGATCCCCAAGGTCAAACCCCACGAGGCTCATGATGCCCCGGTGCACAGGGCCGCCGCAATTGGGGCAACGGTACTTCTGGGAGCAATTCTTGCCGCCGTACCACTTGTAGTATTTGTTGTTCTTGGTGTCGTGGTACACGTCCATACCGCCTGCGACCTCGTTGAGGTCCGAATCGTCGATTGCCATGGGCTGGTTCTTGCTCTGGATGTTGTCGGTGCTCATGGTCCGTTCCCTTCGCTCGGGGGCGTGCTTTTCTCCATGGCTCAAGTATACGGAGCTCATCGCGCGACGGTATGCCTGAGCTTGCTGAATATGCCGTTTAGGGAGCTGGGGCAGAAGTGCCCCTTGCTCTTTGGTTGACCCCTTTCGAGACTTGACTGCGCATGCATAAAGGAACCTCTCCCGGCGGGCGGAAGAGGTTCCTTGTGGTTGGCTTTGCGGTTCCGTGCTTCTCGCGATCGAAGCCCGGCTCTGGGCGAAAACCGGCTTGGGCTAGTTACATCTACCACCGCCCATGGCGTAGTTGTACTCCTCCTTGGAGATCTCCCTCCACTTGCCGGAGCTGGGGTCGGGGAGAAGAAGGTCCTCGTTCCACCACGAGCAGTTACAGGGGTCGCAATAGAAGCGGCAGCCGGCACCGTAGTGCACGGGGCGCTTGCACCGGGGGCAGAGATACTTGCCGTCGCGCGTGAAGGGGGAGCTGGTCCACATGTAGTACTTATCGGTCGACGTTACATGGGTATACGTGAGGAATCCTCCCGCAACATTTTCGAGGTTTGCGTCGTCGAGGGAGACGGCCTGCTTCTTGCCCTGCGTGTTCTCTGAGGTCATTTTTCTATCTCCTATTGTCGTCGTTTATCGTGACGTGCTTAGCGGCCCGACGTGCCGTTTTTGAGTTCGTAGTACTCGTCCCTGGTGATCTCTTGCCAATTGCCGGAGCTGGGGTCGGGGAGAAGCATGGACTCGAACCACCACGAGCAGTCGCAGGGGTCGCAGTAGAACCTGAAGCCGGCACCGAAGTGGACGGGGCGCTTGCACCGGGGGCAGAGGTATTTGCCGTTGTACGCGTCGGCCGGCCCGTTCCACTTGTAGTATTTGCCGGTCTGGGAAAACTGGAGCCAGTCTTCCCCGCCCGTGACCTTCGCGAGGTCCTCGTCGGGCATGGCGGCTGCAGTGTTGATTTTCTCGGTGCCCATGTTCTGCTCCCTTTGCTCGAGGCCCGGCTTCTTTCCATGACTCAAGTATACGAGCTGCATGCGGCGCGACCCGTCTGACCTCGTTAAATAAGGTGTTGAGAGTCGGGGATGGAAAGGTTCCCTCACCCTGTGGTTGACTCCCTCTGTGGCTTGACTGCGCAAAAAAAGACCTCCTCCGCGCGGGCGGAAGAGGTCTTTTGCCGAGCCGATGCATGAGTCGGAAGATTCTCTGATCGAGGTCTTCGCCTCGCGGCGCTTAGCCGAACATCATGCCGTTCTCGTGCTCGTTATACTCGCCCTCGGTGATTTCTTTCCAGTTGCCGGAGCTGGGGTCGGGGAGGAGAAGGTCCTCGTCCCACCACGAGCAGTCGCAGGGGTCGCAGTAGAAACGGCATCCGGCGCCGTAGTGCACGGGGCGCTTGCACCGGGGGCAGAGGTACTTGCCGTTGCGCGTGAAGGTGGAGCCGTCCCACCTGTAATATTTGTCGATCTGGGAGAAGTGGACCCAGTCGTCTCCACCCGTGACCTTCTCGAGGTCTTTGTCGGAGACGGCGGCGGTGGCGGCGATCTTCTCGGTGCTCATGGTCTGTTCCCTTCGCTTTGGGGTCTGTCTCTTTCCTTGGCTCAAGTATACGAGCTGCGCGCGGCGCGACCCGTCTGACCTCGTTTAATAAGGTGTTGAGAGTCGGAGGTGAAAAAGGGCTCTTGCCTTGCGGTTGACCCCTTTCGCGGCTTGATCGTGTGCGAAAAAGCCTCCTCCGCGCGGGCAGAAGAGGTCCTGATCAAAAAGAGAGCCTCTCCCGTGCAAACGGAAGAGGCTCTTTGCGGAGTCGATGTATGAGCCGGAAGATTCCCTGACCGAGGCCTCCTTCTCGCGGTGCTTAGTCGAACAACCTGCCGTTCTTGTGCAGGCGATACTCTTCCTTGGTGATTTCTTTCCAGTTGCCGGAGCTGTGGTCGGGGAGGAGCAGGTACTCGTCCCACCACGAGCAGTCGCAGGGGTCGCAGTAGAAGCGGCAGCCGGCGCCGTAATGCACGGGACGCTTGCACCGGGGGCAGAGGTACTTGCCGTCGCGCGTGAAGGGGGAGCTGGTCCACATGTAGTACTTGTCGATCTGGGTGAAGTGGAGCCAGTCGTCTCCGCCCGTGACCTTATCAAGCTCCTCATCGGTTACGGCGGCTGCGGCATTGATCTTTTCGGTATTCATGGTCTGTTCCCTTCGCTTTTGGGGATTCCTCGTCTGATTCTTCTTGCGCGGGTTAGTAGTACTCTTCCTTTGAGATCTCTATCCATCCGCCGGCAGCGATGTTGGGGCGCAGCCGATGCAAGTCATACCAAGAAGCATCGCACGGGTCACAGTAGAACCTGTCCCAGCCGCCCTTGTGCACGGGGCGTTTGCAGTTGGGGCAGAGGAACCGCTTATTTTCATCACCGTTGCCCCATCGGTAGTATTTATCGGTCGTCTTGTCATGGGTGAATATGTAACCGCCCGTGACCTTATCGAGGTCCTCGTCGGTAACGGCGGCGGTAGCGGCGATCTTCTCGGTGCTCATGGTCTGTTCCCTTCGCTTTGGGGATTGCTTCTTTCCATGGCTCAAGTATATGGAGCTCGTACGGAGCGACCTGTCTGAGTTCGTTTAATAAGGTGTTGAGGGTCGAGCCGAAAAAGGACCCTTGCCCGTCGGTTGACCCCTTTCGCGGGCTGGTGGGCCACGAGAAAGGAGCCCCTCCCGTGTTAGCGGAAGAGGCTCCTTGCCGAGTCATTTGATGGTGGTCGCGGTTTTTATTTTCCGTACGTCACGTAGCGGTCGTACTCCTCTTGTGAGATCTCGGCCCAGAATCCGGCGCCGACATTGGGGATGAGCCTATAGCCGCAGCCCCACGATGCGTCGCAGGGATCGCAATAGAAAAGATCGAAGAATCCTCTGTGCACGGGGCGCTTGCAGTTGGGGCAGAGATACATCTCGTTCAGATGGTCGTCGCCCTGGGTCCACTTGTAATACTTGCCGGTCGTCTTGTCCTGCTTGTGGTCGTTGAGGCCGCCCGTGACCTCGTCGAGCTCGGAGTCGGTAAGATTCTCGGGCGCGTTCTTCTGGTCGATCATGGGTTCGCCTTTCGGTTTTTGTGGTTTGCTTCTTGCGTGGCTTCAGTATATGGAGCCCGTGCGTCTCGGCTGCTTTGACCAGCGTGAATTTGCTGTTTAGAGTCAAGACGGAATAGCGCACTTATCCTTCGGTTGACGCCCTCGATGACGCGGTGGTGGCGCTGTGGAGCAGAAAAAAAGAGCCTTTTCCGCCTGAACGGAAAGGCTCTGTGCCGAGTGGTTGAGATTGTATATGCCGGACGCGCCGGAGCGTTTCCGGCGCCTGGCAGGCTAAGGTTCGAACGGCTGAAGGCGGGCGTCGATTCCCGAGAGGCATGCGCGGCGCGAGCGAGGTCGCGTTAGCGATACAGGTGCTCCCTTTTGCCCGAGAGGCCTTCCTCGTACTCAGCTTGCGAGATTTCACGCCATGAGCCGCCGCCGATATTGGGAAGGAGCCGGCTTTCGTCGTACCACGAGGCATCGCAGGGGTCGCAGTAGTACCTTTTCCAAGAACCGTAGTGGACGCCCCGTTTGCAGTTGGGGCAGAGATATTTGCTGTCTCTTTGCGAATTCTCGCCGGTCCAGTGGTAGTACTTTCCGGTCGAGGCGATCTCGGTGTACGTGTAGCCGCCGGTGGCCTCGTTAAGGTCCGCATCGTTCAGGGTGGCTGTCTGGCTGTTGTTTCGAACCTTTTCCGTGCTCATCGTTGCGTCCCTTCTGGTCAATGGTGGTGTATCGGAGATCGAGCCTGGCCGAAGCCGTAACGCTCTTTTCTGTGACTCAAGTATACGGACCGCAGGTGGGGTGGCCCGTTTGGGCTCGTTGAATATGCCGTTTAGGGGGCTGGGCAGATGTGCCCCTTGCCTTCCTGTTGACCCTTCTGCTGGTTGACGGCCAGCATAAAAGAAGGCCTCTGCCGCGTCAGCGGAAGAGGCCTCTTGCCGAGTCGTCGTGTTGTTCGGAATGAACGGGGGTGGCTTTCTAGTCGCCTTGGCTCTCAAGGTGGTTGTACTCCCACTCCGAGATCTCGGTCCACAGTCCGGATTTGATGTTGGGGACGAGCTTGCCCTCGGCGAACCACGAGGCGTCGCAGGGGTCGCAGTAATAGCGCCAGCCCGAGCCCCAGTGCACGGGGCGCCCACAGTTGGGGCAGAGGAACTTTTCGTTACCGTGGTTGTCGCCATGATTCCAACGGTAGTACTTGCCGGTCGACTCGACCGCAACCCAGTTCAGGCCACCTGCGACCTCGCTGAGCTCGGAATCGCTGAGGGCTGCGGGCTGCTTCTTGTTCTGCATGTTCTCTGCGGTCACTGTCGTGTCCTTTCTCTGGGGAGAGGTTGAATTGATCGAGGTGTCCGGAAACCTTGCAATCCCGGACGCCCTTCTTTGTCGGCCCGCTTTAAACGGTGATCGCCTGGGCTAATCGCCGTACATGTCGACGTTCATGTGTCGATTGTACTCGGCCTCGCTGATCTCCTTCCAGTTGCCGGAACCGGGGTCGGGGATGAGCAGGTACTCGTCCCACCATGAGCAGTCGCAGGGGTCGCAGTAGAAGCGGCAGCCGGCGCCGTAGTGCACGGAGCGCCCGCACCGGGGGCAGAGGTACTTGCCGTTGCGCGTGAAGCAGGAACCGGTCCACTTGTAGAATTTGTTGGTCGACTCGACGTGGATATAGTTGTCTCCGCCCGTGACCTTCTCAAGATCCTCGTCGGTTACGGTGGCCGTGGCGTTGATCTTCTCGTTGCTCATGGTCTGTTCCCTTCGTTTGAGGGCTTGCTTCTTTCTTTGGCCCAAGTATACGGAGCACTCGTAGGACGGCTTGCCTGAGCTGGTTGAATATGTCGTTAAGGGAGCTGGGTCAGGGGTGTCCCTCGCCTTCCGGTTGACCCCTCCGCGGGTTGACGGATCGCATACAAGAAGCCTCTCCCGCGCAAGCGGAAGAGGCTTCTTGCCGAGTCGTTGTGATGGCCTGTGCCGGATGTGCCGGCGCTCTCCATCGTCTGCCGGGCTATGGTCCAGGAGCTTAGAGGCTGGCGCCGATGGCCACGAGATATTCGTGACGCGTGATCTGTTTCCAATTGTAGTTAGCGGTGTCGGGGAGAAGGCTTTCCTCGGAATACCACGATGCATCGCAGGGGTCGCAATACCAACGGCCCCAAGTGCCTTTGTGCACGGGGCGCTTGCAGTTGGGGCAGAGGAACTGATGCTCGTCGGACCAGCCGTAGTAAGCGTCGTTTCCGTTCCACGCGTAGTACGTATCGTTCGACGAGAAGTGGATGGGTCGGGCTTTTCCGCCTGCGATCTGTTCGAGGTCGGCATCGTTGAGGACGGCGGCCTGGTTCTTGTTCTGCACGTTCTGCGTGGTCATCGTCGGGCTCCTCCCGCTCGGTATCGTCTTAATGTTTTTGCATCGGTCTTCGTGCTGCACGACGCATTCCGTCTTTGAGTTTCAGTATATGCGGTACGCGGGGGAGGAGCGTTCTTCTGGGCGTTAATCTGCTGTTCAGCGGTGTAGCGCCAACGTGCCTCTTATCCTGCAGTTGATGGTGCGGGGCGGTTTGATGAAGCCGATCGTGGCGCCGCTGTGACGCCGGTGCGGCTGGGCAGAAGCGGGGTGCCTCCGGCGCCGCGCTCGCAGAGGAGCTCCCTTCCCGTCGGGGTGAGTCTTGTGTTGGGATGCTGGGACAGGGAGGCCCCTCCTCGTCGTTCGTCTAGACAACCAACAGCTTGGCGGGGCCTCCCTATTTGTCACATATTTGGATGTAAACAACCTGTTGGCATTAAACATCTAGCCAAGGTAGTGGTGCCCGAGTGCGTCGGCGGCGAGGATGGCGTCGGCGACCATGTCGGGCGTGACCTCGAAGGGCATGTTGCACATGGTGTCGGTGGGCGCGCACGCGGCCTCGGCCACGACCATGGCCTTCTCGCGCGTGATCTCCTCAACGCCGAGCTCGCCCAGCGTCACCGGCAGGCCCACCTTAATGCAGAAGCCCAGGACTTCCTCGAGCTGCTCGGTGGAGGCGTTGGCCAGCACGAGTTGCGCGATCGTGCCGAAGGCGACCTTCTCGCCGTGATACATCCCGCGGCACTCGGGCAGCAGAGTGAGGCCGTTGTGGATGGCGTGGGCCGCGGCCAGGCCGGAGCTCTCAAAGCCGATGCCCGAGAGCAGCGTGTTGGCCTCGATGACGTTCTCGACGGCTGTGGTGAGGGCGCCGCGCTCGAGGGCGATCTTGGCGCGCGGGCCGTCCTCGATGAGGGTGTCGTAGCAGAGATGCGCGAGCGAGAGCGCCGCCAGGCCGCCCTTGCCGCCGGCGCAGGTGGAGCCGTCGGCGTCGTGCGTGGCCTGGGCCTCGAAGTAGGTGGCCAGCGCGTCGCCCATGCCCGAGACGGTGAGGCGCACCGGGCTCGCGGCGATGACCGCGGTGTCCATGAGGACGATGTTGGGGTTGGTCGGCAGATACAGGTAGCGGTCGAGTTTGCCGTCGTCGGTGTAGAGGACCGAAAGCGCGCTGCAGGGTGCGTCGGAGCTGGCGATGGTGGGGCAGATCACAACGGGCGCGCCCAGAAAGTAGGCCACGGCTTTGGCGGTGTCGAGCGTCTTGCCGCCGCCGATGCCCACCACGACATCGCAGCCGTTGGCGCGCGCGTTCGCCGCGAGACGATCGACCTCGCTCTCGGAGCACTCGCCGTCGAAGCTCTCGTAGACGGGCGTGGCCTTGGATCTCTCAAAGCCGCTCTCGACCTTGGCTCCGACGCGCTCGACGCCTGCAGCCGTGTTGATGACGAAGGGGCGGTTGCCGAGCGTCTCAACGTAGCTCCCGAGTTTGGCGAGCTCGTCGGGACCTTGGATGTACTTGCCGGGGCTGTTGAAGATCTTGGACATGGTGGGTCCCTCTCTATTTGCGCCGATGCACAGCGATCGGTTTATACCCGCGAGTCTGTGGGGTTGCCGATCCATTCGGCGGTCGGGATGAGCGCTCTTTGCGATGCTACTCGCATGCGGAGAGCACGGTGCCGCCGCCGAGAACGGCGTCATCACGGTAGATGACGACGGCCTGGCCGGGGGCGATGGCGCGCTGCGGTGCATCGAAGTTGAGCTGCAGGCGCTCGTCGTCGACGCGCATGAGGCGCGCCGCCTGGTCGCTTTGGTGGTAGCGGAATTTGGCGGCAACGGGGATTCCCGCGCTGCCTGCGGCGGCGAGCTCGTGCTCCATTTCGTCGGCGGGCGCGCTCCAGATCCAGTCGTCGGCGACAAGACCGCTCGCCACGAGGTCGTCGGCCTCGCCGAGCGTCACGGTGTTCGCGGACGTGTCGACTCCCGTTACGTACACGGGATGCGCCATGGCGACGCCGAGGCCCTTGCGCTGGCCCACCGTGTAGCGGATCGCCCCCTGGTGCCGGCCCACAACCGAGCCGTCGCGCCAGAGGATATCGCCGGGCTCGATCGTCTTGCCGCTGCGCTCCTCGATAAAGCTCGCGTAGTCGCCGTCCGGCACAAAGCAGATGTCCTCGCTGTCGGGTTTCTGTGCGTTGACGAGTCCCTGTTCCGCGGCGATGCGGCGCACGTCGCGTTCCTTGTCGAGCCCGCCGAGCGGCAGCAGCGTGTGCGCGAGGCGCTCCTGCGTGAGCGCGTAGAGCACGTAGCTCTGATCCTTGTGTGCGTCTGCGCCGCGGCTAAGCCGCCAAGACCCGCTTGCCGTCTGCGAGATCTGCGCATAGTGCCCGGTCGCCACGTAATCGAAGCCCTCCGTGAGCGCCCAATCCATGAGCGCGCCGAACTTGAGATAGCGGTTGCAGTCGATGCAGGGGTTCGGCGTGGCGCCCGCTTGGTAGGTCTGCACGAACTTGTCGATGACCTCTCGGCCGAAGATGTCGCGAAAGTCGAGTACACGGTAGGGGATTCCAAGGCGCGCGGCCACCGCCTGGGCGTCGGCGATGTCGGCAAGCGAGCAGCAGGTGCGGCCGCCCTCCTCGCCGAAGGAGCGCGAACAGGTGAGGCGCATGGTGGCGCCCTCGCACGCGTAGCCCGCCTCTTTGAGCAGGTAAGCGGTAACGCTCGAGTCGACGCCGCCGCTCATGGCGACGAGCACGCGCTTTTTGCCCACGGCATCCTCCTGGTTCGGGACGCGGCTAATAAAATTCGGCCGCGCGGTCGGGCTACTCGGGCATGCGCGATACCGCTACTCATTTTCGTTGATTTTGCAGATGGTAAAACGTTACACGTATACGAAAGTGAGTAGCAATATCGCGACATCGCGAGTAGCGGGCGGAATTGCGATCAATAAAAAGGCGCGACCCGTCAGGGCCGCGCCTCGAATTGTACTTCATGCCCTGTGAGCCGGAAGGGAGGGAATGGCCCGCAGGGCAGAAGCGGATGCCGCGCGCAAGCTGATGTCGCCTTATGCCGCGCGCGGAAGTTGGGAGATAACGCAGGTTACTCGGAGAACAGCGCCGTGGAGAGATAGCGCTCGCCGGTGTCGGCAAGGAGCGCCACGATGGTCTTGCCCTCGTTCTCGGGGCGCTTGGCGAGCTCGAGCGCGGCCCACACGGCGGCGCCGGAGGAGATACCCACAAGCACGCCCTCCTTGTGGCCAACGGCGCGACCGGTGGCAAAGGCGTCCTCGTTCTCGACGGTGATGATCTCGTCGTACACGTCGGTGTCGAGCACGTCGGGCACAAAGCCGGCGCCGATGCCCTGGATCTTGTGAGGGCCCGCCTGGCCCTTGGAGAGGACGGGCGAGGTGGCGGGCTCCACGGCTACGACCTTGACATCGGGGTTCTGCTCCTTGAGATAGCCGCCCACGCCGGTCACCGTGCCGCCGGTGCCAACGCCGGCCACAAAGATGTCGACCTGGCCGTCGGTGTCCTCCCAGATCTCGGGACCGGTCGTGGCCTTGTGGACGGCGGGGTTCGCCGGGTTCACGAACTGGCCGGCAACGATGCTCTTGGGCGTGGAGGCGGCGAGCTCCTCGGCCTTGGCGATGGCGCCCTTCATGCCCTTGGAGCCGTCGGTGAGCACGAGCTCGGCACCGTAGGCCTGCATGAGCTTGCGGCGCTCGACCGACATGGTCTCGGGCATGGTGATGATCACCTTGTAGCCGCGGGCGGTGCCCACCGAGGCGATGCCGATGCCGGTGTTGCCCGAGGTCGGCTCGATGATGGTGTAGCCCTCGCCGCGCACGAGTTTACCGGCGGCCTCGGCCTCGTCGATCATGTTCTTGGCCACGCGGTCCTTGACGGAGCCGGCGGGGTTGAAGTACTCGAGCTTGACGAGCACGCGGGCCTTGAGGTCCTGCTCGGCCTCGAAGTGGCTGAGCTCGAGGAGCGGGGTATGGCCGATCAGCTGGTCGATGGAGGTGTAGACGTTGCTCATGATGGTTCCTTTCGGTAAGGGTGTGCGCTCTCGGCGCGGGCTTAAGGGAGAAGGGGCGATGGCCGGTTGCCACCGCAGCTACATCGAAGCGCTCCTGCCATGCGCGGCTCCTCTCGTATTAGATACCTACTTAACGCATAGGGAAATATGTAATCCCGTTGGCAAGCATATTGCTCGCCTTAACCTAGCCTGTCAATAGGAATTAGGGAAAATTCTGCGTGGAGGAAGGGGCTTTTGGAAAGGGCTGCAAAGAAGCCGCTGGTCAGAGGCACGCGATGTCCTCTAGATTCAACCTATATTTCTGGTATGATTTAGTGAATTTGACTGACTGAAAGGCATAAGACAATGCTTGTTTCGACCAAAGGGCGCTATGCCCTGCGCGTGATGATCGACCTCGCCGAGCACCAGGCGGCCGGGCGCATTCCCCTCAAAGAGATCGCGCATCGCCAGGGTATCTCCGAGAAGTATCTCGAGAACATCCTCTCCACGCTCGTGCGCGCGAACATGCTCTCGGGCATGCGCGGCAAGGGCGGCGGTTACCGCCTCACACGCCCGCCCGAGCGCTATACGGCGGGCGAGGTGCTGCGCCTCACCGAGGGGAGCCTGGCGCCGGTCGCGTGTCTCGACGGCGACTGCAACGGATGCGAGCGCGCCGACGGCTGCCCCACGCTCGAGATGTGGAAGGGCCTCGACAAGCTCATCAACGACTACCTCGACGGCATCACGCTCGATACCCTCGTGGGCGGCAGCCGCGAGTACGACTACGTTATCTAGGGCTGGGCCGTAATTCGGCGCGGTCCGGCTGCCTAGTTGTCGTCGTCGGTGCCGAAGACGCCGTTCAGCACGGCGCTCGCGATGCTCACGATGATGCTCCCGAAGAACGCCGCGCCAAAGCTCGAGATCGAGATGCCGCAGCCGAGGATGCTCACCGAGAGATAGCTCGCGAGCTCGAGCATAAAGGCGTTGACCACCAGCTGAAAGATCCCGAGCGTGAGGATGGTCGCGGGCAGCGAGATCGCCGAGACGAAGGGCTTGATGAGGGTGTTCACGATGCCTAGGAAGAGGCCGACGAAGGCGAAGCTCACCCATGCGGCGCTAAAGCCGTAGGGCGTGATGCCCGAAACGAGGGCGCAGGCGATGGCGACGGCGAGCGCGTCGACGAGCCAGTTGAGGAAAAAGCGCATGGGTTGCTCCTTTGCATGGATGTGCGTGCTGCTCCCCGTTATACCCATGTGGGCGCGCTGCGCTGCGCTCGTCGAGGTTTGGATGTCGTGCATGCACATGCCGCTGTTGGGGTATATGGGGAGAGCCGATGCGGCACTGGAGAGGTCGCTTTTAGATAGGAAGCGTATCTGCGGCGCCCGCGCCTGCGCACATGCGTTGACGTTTCGTTAACGCTCGTGCCGTTCGCCTGGGCGGCGGCACTTTAGCGTAGTGGTGTGATACACTCGGCACCGGCGGATCCATCCGCCTTTTTGTTGCATTGAGCAGGCGCGGGCCCGGGACGGGCGCGCGGTCGCGGAGGTGACTGATGAACATAGAGACGATGTTCGAGCGCGACGACGTGGCGCAGCTCGCCCATGCCCTCGCGATCCTCGACACCGAGGAGGACGTCAAGGCGTTCATCACCGATCTGTGCACCCCGCGCGAGATCTGCGACCTAGCGCAGCGCCTCCAGGTGGCGCGCTATCTCGACGAGGGCGACCCTTATGTTGAGGTCCAGGCGCGCACGGGCGCCAGCTCGACTACGGTTAGCCGTGTCTCCAAGGCTCTGAACGGCGAGTACGGCGGCTACCGCAAGATGCTCATCCGCCTGGAGGACGGCGAGTAGGGTCGGCGCTCCGTCGGTCTAGGGGCTGAACATATACGAGACTCGGGCGCGCGCGGGAAACCGGGCGCGCTTTTTCGTGCGCGGCGCGGCAGTATGTCCGCGCGAGCCGCTACCATGGGGTCGATTGAGATTCGCCGGCTTTTGCCGACTTGCTTTGGAGGGCGCATGGCCATTCGACTGATGAGCGCTGGGAGTGGGGAACTTGCCGCAGGGCAGGTTATCTACCTGCAAGAACAGCTTGCGCAATACGGACGGACGACGCTCGTCGCGCCGTCGTTCGACGCCGTGGGGCATGCTCGCCGCGAGCTTGCGCGTGCGGGCATCGGCCTGGGGGTCGAGGCATGCACGCTCAAGACGTGGTTGGACGAGGTCTGGGCGCTCTTGGGCGACGGTCGCGTGCCGGTCCGCTCCGTGCAGCGCCAGATGCTCATGGCCGATACCGTGGCAGACGCCCGTACGCAGGGGTGCCTTGCGCCCCTGAGCGACACGCCGGGAACGGTGCGCATGCTCGCGCGCATGGCCCGCGATCTCGTGGCGCCCGTGGCGGGTGCTCTCGGCGAGGCGGGCGAGCGAACGCGTGCAGGTGGTGCCGTGCGCGCCGAGTCGCTGGCGGAGGAGCGTGTGTTCGAGCTGGTGGGCGCCTATGTGCGAAAGCTCGATGCACGCGGCCTCGTGGAGCCGTCCGAGGCGGCGCTCGTTCTGGCTGAGGCTCTTGAGCGCGGTGACGGCGAGCTGCCCGCGTCTTTGCGCTCCATCGTGCTCGCGGGGGTCTCGGGCCTCTCGGGATACATGGTCGAACTCCTTGCGGCGCTCGCGCGTGCGGGTGCCGAGATCTCCTTTTTGCTCGAGGGGGACGAGCGCGCTTTTGCGTCGGAGCTCGCTGCCGCCCTCGGCGCTGCTGGCTGCGCGGTCGAGGAGGGCACGTTGGATGCTGGGACCGTGCGCACACCTGCGGCTGCCGCTGGGTCGGCTGCCGACGGGGCTTTAAGGCACGATCTTGCGACCCCTGAATTTCTCGAGGTGGCAGGCCCGCATGCCAAGCCCCGCGCCTATGCGCGCGCAATCGAGCGTCTCGCACGAGAGGCGGGCGTCGGGCAGCCGGTGGTCGCCGTGGTCTCCGCGTGCCCGGCCGATCTCGCCGCGGAGATCTCGGGCAGGCTCTCCGTTCTCGGCATCGCATCGACGTATGCGCGCTTTGCGCGCTTTGGCGAGACCGGCGTCGGCCGTGCGTTCACGGCGCTCTCCGACCTGGCCGAGCGCATGCGTGCAGCCGAGGCGGGGGAGACGTCCGATGCGAGCTGGTGGCCGGCGACGGAGCTGACCGACTGGCTCTACAGCCCGCTTTCGGGGGCGGACGCCGCACAGGCGCGTGCGTTCGACAAGAAGGTCCGCTCCAAGCGCGCCATGGGTGCCGAGGGCGTGCGCCGCTACCTGCAGAGCGTGCAGGGCTCGCTGAATGCCGCCCGCAAAAAGCTCGATGCGGACGACCCCCGTCGCACCGTTCCCTGTGTTTGCGCCGATGTGTTCCAGTTTATCGAGCGGGGGCGCCCGATCTCGGCCCTCAAGGGCATGCTCGAGGTCGCCCAGGCGCAGCCGGCGCGGGCCTTCGGTACCGTCGGCGGGCGCGCGGTCCGCGCGTCCGAGATCGCCTGCGCTCATGCGGCCATCGACCTTTTGGCAAACGAGGCACGCGAGCTCGACGTTTCGCAGACCGTAGCGCAGAGTGCGCTCGATGCCGTCTGCACCGTCTCGCATGTCGAGGTCTTGCCGGCAGACGGTGCCGGCCGGATCGCGGAGGCTCGCTTTATGACACTCGAGGAGGCCTCGGAGCTTGGCTCCGGCAGCGTCGATGCCGTTTTTTTCGCCGACATGGATATCCAGAGCTATCCGCTCTCGCATGAGGAGGGCCCCCTCGCGACGCTTTCCGCGCGTCTGGGCATGCCGCGCATAACGCTCGAGCCCGCGGCGCTCCTGCGCGAGCGCGTGGCCGCCGCGCGCCGCGCCGCTGCGGGCCCTGCATGCCTTGCGCGCGTGACACACGACCGCCAGGCCAAGGACCGCTACCCTGCCGCCATCTGGACCGAGCTCGTCTCCGCGGCGGGCGCGGAGCCCGTATGCGTGGGCGAGAGCGAGGTCGTCGCCGATTTCGACCCCGCTTTCGGCGAGGCGCTCGAGAGCGAGCATGTCGTTTGCGCGGCGCCCCAATACCTGGGGGAGACCGCGCGCCCCTACGTAGTGCTCAAGCAGCGCGCGAGCGAGTCGCCGTCGGCTCAGGCGGCTGCAGACGAAGACGGCCTGGTGCCGCGCCTCACCTCGGCCTCGCAGATCGAGGCCTATGCGAGTTGCCCCCTCTGCTGGTTCATCTCGTCGCGCGTGCACCCGCTGGCGCTCGACGCCGGATTTGGCAACATGGAAAAGGGCAACTTCGTCCACGATGTCCTCTACCGCTTCCACGCGGAGCTTCGCGAGGAGGGGGAGCCGCGCGTGACGCGCGAGAACCTCGACCGCGCGCTCGAGCTGCTCGGGCGCGTCTTTGCGGAAGTGCGTGCGGAGCATGCGTGCGGCAAGACCTCCTCCTCCGCCCCCTTGGTCCCGCTGTCTTCGGCCGAGGACGCCCAGATCGACGAGATCTTGCCGCAGCTCCGTTCGGTCATCCGCTACGAGGCCGAGGCTCTGGCGCCGTTCAGACCGGCCTATCTGGAATATTCCTTTAACGAGCTCGGCGTGCTCTACGCCGGGCGGCCCCTGGGTGGGCGCATCGACCGCGTGGACGTCGATGCCGAGAATCGCGCCGTGGTGATCGACTACAAGCACCGAAACGACGTGAACCCCTTCCGGCTGAGCGACCCGACGGCACCCGACAAGCAGGGTCTGCGCGCGGCGGACGATCCGCGCTGGCTCCCCGAGCACACGCAGACGCTCATCTACGCGCAGGCGATTCGCCGCGCGCTCGGTCTCGATGCCCGCGCGGCGCTCTACTTTGCGACCAAGGGCAAGCGTCCGGTCATGCGCGGCGCGGCGTCGGCTGAGCTCGTCGAGGTCGAGCCCGGCGACGGTCGCATCCCGGGGCTGCGCGACGGGTTCCCCGGCGAGGACGGGTCCATGACGTTCGAGGAGCTGCTCGACCGCACCGAGGCGGGCATCGCCGAGCGCCTGCTCGAGATGGACGCCGGCGTCATCGCGGCCGCCCCCGACCCATCGGGCCGCTGCGCCTATAACCATTCGCATGGATTCACCAGAAGGGAGGCGTGAGTTGCCGATGGATCTCTCGACCCTCATGCCCCAGCAACGCGATATCGTCACCACGCTCGATCGACCGCTCTTCGTCTCGGCGGGCGCCGGCTCGGGCAAGACCTTCACGCTCACGCGCCGCATCCTGTGGGCGCTCTCGCCCGAGTCGGGGTCGTTCGCGACCTCGCTCGACCAGGTGCTCGCGATCACCTTTACCAAGGACGCCGCGGCCGAGATCCGCGAGCGCGTGCGCGGCGCGCTCATAGAGGCCGGCATGGAAGAGGAGGCGCTCGGCGTCGACGATGCCTGGATCTCGACGATCCACGGCATGTGCTCGCGCATCTTGCGTGCCCATGCGCTCGAGCTGGGGATCGATCCCGAGTTCGCAGTTGCCGAGGAACCTGTCTCGGGGACTCTGCGTGACGAGGCCGTCGATCGCTGCATCGCGCGCCTGCGCTCGGGGGAGCCGGGTGCCGCGGGCGCCGACGGTCTCGACCGCGCGGCATTCGAGGAGCTGCTCGCGTGGTACCCGCTCTCGTCCGAGCCCGCACCCGGCGGCGGATCGCGCGGCACGTCCGTGCGCTCGCTCGTTACCCGCCTGCTCGAGACCGCCTCCTCGCTTCCCGACGGCATGGACGGGATCGAGTTCGTTGAGGGGAGCTTCGATCTGTCCGCGCTCATGGATGCCTACCGGCCGCTTATCGGCACGCGCGGCAAGGGCGGTGAGATCGCCCAGCGCGCGCTCGATGCCTGCGATCGCTTTTTGGAGAGCGCGCGGACGCAGACCGATATGGCTGAGCTCATCTTGGCATGCGACAAGCCGCGGCCGAGCAAGGCGTTCCCCAAGGAGCAGGTCGACCTGCTCGCGGCCGAGATGGCCGATACCTTTGTGAACGGGCTTCTTGCCTGTGGCGGCGCCGCGCTCGAGCAGCTGCGCGCGCTTGCCCGCGCGGTCGAGCGCGAGTACCGTGCGCTCAAGCAGGAGCGCGCCCTGCTCGACAACGGCGATCTGCTGCGGCTCACCTATGAGGCCCTGCGCGACAACGAGCGCATCCGCGCGGAGTATGCTGGCAGGTTCAAGATGGTGATGATCGACGAGTTTCAGGATACCGACCAGCAACAGGTCGATCTTATCTCGTTCCTCACGGGCGAGGGCGGCCGCGCGCTCTGCACGGTGGGCGACGCGCAGCAGTCGATCTATCGGTTCCGCGGAGCTGAGGTCGAGGTCTTCCGCCGTCAGGAGCGCGAGCTGGCCGCGCGTGCCCAGGATGAGGGTGCGGAGGCCGGCCCCAAGCACGTGGAGCTCGTGCGCAACTTCCGCAGCCATGCCGAGGTGCTCCGCTACGTCGCCCGCGTGTTCGACGACGCGCAGGGCGGCCTCATGCCGGGCTTTCTCGACCTTGAATCGCACGACGGGCGCAAGGATTCGCTCGTGGCCGCGGGCGCCTCGCGCAGCCAGGCGCTGCTCGTTGCCGGCGGTACCACTGAGGAGCGCACGCGCGCCAAGGCCGCCGCGATCGCCAAGCGCTTTGCGGAGCTCGCCGCGGCCGGCCAGCCCGCGGGCGATATGGTGCTGCTGCTCGGCGGTATGACGCGCGCCGGTGTTTACGCCGATGCCATCCGCGCCGCGGGGCTCGACTGCGTGATCTCGGGCGGGTCGGTCTTCTCGGCCACCGAGGAGGCGCAGACCATCCATGCGCTCGTCTGCGCGCTCGCCAACCCGGCCGATACCGCGCAGGGGCTGTTCCCGCTCTTGGCCTCGCCCATGTTCGCGCTCGGGGCCGAGGAGTTCTTGGCGCTCGCCACGCGCTATGACGCCGAGACGGGCGAGACCGTGCGTCGGAACATCGACCGCGGGCTCGCCTCGAACGAGGACGCCCCCGGCCTTGAGGACCTGCCTCTGGTGCGCCGTGCCCGCGAGGTGCTGCGACCGGCGCTCGCGCGCGTGGGCGCCGACGCGATCGCGGATATCGCACGCGACGTGGTGAACGAGTCGGGTTGGCTCGTGCGCCTCGAGCGCGCGGGTGCCGAGGGGCGCGCCAAGGCGGCGAACGTCCTCAAGGCGCTCGATGCCCTCGCCGAGTCCGAGATGCGCGCGGGTTCGGGCCCGCGAGCCACGGCGCTCGCCTTCGAGGCGTTCCTCACGGGCAAGGAGGCCCCCGGCGCGCTCAACGAGGGCGGCACGGGTGCGGTGCGCATCATGACCGTCCATTCGTCCAAAGGCTTGGAGTTTCCGGTGGTGGCGGTCTCGGAGTGCTTTGACATCCGGGGGAACTCCGACCGGTTCCAGACGCGCCGGCGCGGCCGCACGGTCGAGGCCGTGGCGCTGCCCGCGCGCTTTCCCAACATGCGCGCGAGCGACGGCACGCTCCTCGAGGGCCGCAAGCTCGAGGCGCAGCTCAAAAAGTTCATCCAGGGCAGCTCGAGCACGGCCGCATGGCTCGCACCCGAGCTGATGGACGACGTGTGCGCCACGGGTTCCGCCGCCGAGGCGTACGTCGGCATGCGCGACGAGGCCGAACGCCTCGATCTTGAGGAACGTGCGCGCCTGCTCTATGTGGCGATGACGCGCGCCCGCGAGGCGCTGATCCTTGCGATGGACGCCAAGGTCGGTACCGGAAAAGAAAAGACCCTCAAGCTCGATCCCGCGCGCGATCTCACGGGCGCGGTGCTCGCGCGGATTCTGCCGGGCGGCGAGACCGCGCTCGACCTCACGGCCGATCGCTTGGTGTTCGAGAACTCGGTCGCGGGCGACTTCGAGCTCATCGCGCTCGCGGATTTTGCGCTCGACGGGGCGACCTACGAGGCGAACGCCGCGAGCGCAGCCGAGGGCGCCGAGACGGGGGAATGCGCATCTGCCGCTTGCGTGGCGGGCAATTCCTCCCCGGCGCCCGGTCCTGCCGACCCCGATCCCGATGGCTTTTTGCTCGTGCGCCCGGCGGCGGTTTCCGTGCGCGCCTATCCGGCTGCGGTGGCCGCGCGCGATTCATACAGCTATTCGTCCATGGCGCGTGCGCTGCATGAGGACGGCTCCGACGCCGTGTCGCTCGACGAGGACGCCCTGCGCCGGCGCGGAGTCGCGGACAGCGCTGCTTCTGCGTCTGCCGTCGACTGGGAAGCCGATGGGGCCGACTCCTTCCTCGTCGATGCAGGCCTCGGTCTCGATACCGCTGTCGATCAGGGTGGCACTGCGGCCGCCGCACTTGCGTCCGCTGCCGGCGCCGCGCCCGATGCGTCCGCGGGCGATGCGACCGCGCTCGGCTCCGCCTTCCATGCGGCTGCCCAGTGGCTGATCGAGACGGGCGCGGAGTGCGTGCCGGCATCGCGCCGCCAGGCGCTCGCCCGCTACTGGCGCCTTACGGAGACGCAGGTGGAGCGCCTTGGGCGCGCGCTCGACCGCTGGGAGCTGTCGGCGGTGCGCGCCGAGCTCCTCTCCTGGCCGTGCGTTCGCGCGGAGATGTCGTTCTTCTCGCTCGGCATCGACGATGCCGAGGTCCGCGAGCGCTTCGGCGTCTACGCGGAGGGCGCTATCGATGCCCTCGCGACCGATCCCGCGCATCCCGAGCGCGCGCTCGTCATCGACTACAAGACGGGCGGCAGCGATGCCGAGACACCGGATGAGCTGCAAAAAAAGCATGCCTTGCAGGCCCGCGTCTATGCGGACGTGCTCCATAAGGCCGGCTTTGCCGAGGTCGAGCTCAAGTTCGTGCGGGTCGAGCGCGAGAACGCGCAGGTGCCGGGCGAGCCGCAGGTGGTCTCGTACCGCTCAAAAGACGAGAGCGCTACAATGCCCTCTGAATGATGCACGCGAAAGGACGACCATGCAGCTTGTGAAAACCCTCAAGGTCACGGGTGACGAGATCTTCGACGCCATCGCCGAGTCCGTTATCTCCGACGTCGAGCAGGCCACGGGAAAGCGCATCTCCGAGAAGAAGATCAACGGGTACAAGTACACCAAGCTCGTGGGCTCGGACAAGCGCGGACAGGTCAAGATGCGCGTGAAGGTCGTCGCCTTCCAGCGCCCCGACATCTATCGCGCGCGCTTTGCCTACGACGACGCCGTCGACGAGCTGAGCTATACGGTCGAGCCCGCCGAGGACGGGTCGGTGCAGCTCACCTACACGGAGGAGATCAAGCCCACGCATCCGGTGAACAGCCTGCGCGCCAAGTTCAATCTCGCCATCTATGAGCAGCGGGTACGCCGCCGCGCGCACCAGGCCGTCCGTCAGCTCGAGCGCAGCATCATGGACCGCCGCAAGCTCAAGAGCCCGCTTCTCGACGAGCTCGAGGCCGAGCAGGAAGACGGCGCCGACGCGAGCCACGAGACGGCCGCCTAAGCGGCGCACCCTGCGCCCGGAACGCTAAGAACGAAAACAGATAGGGGAGCATCCATGCCCACTGAATCCAAGAGCATCATGCTCATCAACGACATGTGCGGCTACGGCAAGGTCGCGCTGGCGGCGATGATCCCCATTCTCTCGCGCCTGCGGCACCAGGTGTTCAACTGCCCCACGGCGCTCGTGTCGAACACGCTCGACTACGGCACCTTCGATATCCTCGAGACCACCGACTATATGAAGAATGCCATGGACTGCTGGTCTGAGCTGGGGTTTGAGTTCGATGCCGTGGCCACGGGATTTTTGGTCTCGGAGGAGCAGACTCGTTTGGTGGCGGATTTTTGCCGCGAGCGCCGCGAGCTCGGGGCCAAGATCTTCGTCGACCCCATTATGGGCGACGAGGGCAAGCTCTATAACGGCGTTGTGGAGTCGACCGTGGCCTACATGCGGCAGATGTGCGGTGTGGCCCATGTGGTCGTGCCGAACTTCACCGAGGCGATCTTTCTCACGGGGCTCTTTGCCGACCGCATGGACGGCGGCACCCTCACGCGCGATGAGGCGCTGCAGCTCGCGGGCGCTCTCGCCGAGCTCGGGGCCGAGTCGGTGGTCGTCACGAGCTGCCCGCTCGAGGAGGGCTTTGCCACGCTCATCTACGCCGCGCCCGACGAGGGCGGCGAGCGCGCGCTCAGCGTACTTCCCTACGAGGAGGTGCCGGTGCATTTTCCGGGTACGGGCGACATGTTCTCGGCCGTGCTCTTCGGCGGCCTGCTCGCGGGCGGCGACCTCGTTGCCTGCACCCAGGCGGCCATGGATTGCGTGCGCGGCATGATCCTCGCCAATGCCGAAAATGAGGACAAGAACAAGGGCATCCCGCTCGAGCTCCATCTCGACGAGGTCGAGCGCCGGCTTTCCGCCGCTCTTGCCGAGAGCATCTGATAGGAGCCGTGCGCGGGCGGCAGCGCCTCGTCCCGCTCCGCTTTTCTCTTGAGTGCCGCCGGCCGTCGACGGCACGTCCGCGCGCTGTTATAGAATCTCTCCGGTAAATCGCGAGAGAGTTCCGGAGCACGTCACCCATGGCATTCGTTCATCTGCACAACCACACCGTCTTCTCCATGCTCGACGGCGCCACGCGCATCCAAGACATGGTCAACCGCGCGGTGGAGCTCGGCATGCCCGCCGTGGCCATCACCGATCACGGCTATATGTACGGCGTGCCCGACCTGAGCCTCGCCTGCGATGCCGTGAACCATAACACGCCTGAGTACAAGACCTGGAGCCACGACAAGGCGTTCCTCGAGAAGGGGCGTCGCGATGAGCTCGAGGAGCCCGATCCCGAGAAAGATCCGGCCGCGCATGCCCAGTATGTCAAGGACATGGCCGGCTGGGACGAGAAGGGCAACATCGACGATCTCAAGCCGCCCATGGTGATCAAGCCGATCTTTGGCTGCGAGGTCTACTTCACCCCCGACGATACGCTCGCGCGCGATAAAAAACCCGAGCTCTACCACATGATCCTTCTGGCCAAGGACCAGGAGGGCTACGTCAACCTCATGCAGACCGTCTCGGAGGCCGCGGTCGACGGCTTTTACTACAAGCCGCGCGTGACCCTTGACAACCTGCGGCGCCACGCCAAGGGCATGATCTGCACGAGCGCCTGCATCGCCGGCATCATCCCCAAGTACATCGACCGCGGCGACATGGACGGTGCCGTCAAGTGGGCCGAGACCTTCCGCGACATCTTCGATCCGGGCGATTTCTACATCGAGATCCAAGATCACGGCATCGCTACCGACAGCGGCATCACCGACGAGCAGCTCTCGCGCATCCTCATCGACATCGCCAAGCAGATCGGCGTCAAGGTCATCGCCACCAACGACTTTCACTACCTGCGCCGCGAGGACGCGAGCGTGCAGGATGTGATCATGTGCATCGGCATGAACGCCAAGATCGACGACCCCAATCGCCTGCGCATGACCGGCTCGGAGTTCTACATGAAGACCGAGGAGGAGATGCGCGCGCTGTTCCCGTACTGCCCCGAGGCCTGCGACAACACGCTCGAGATCGCCGAGAAGTGCTACGTGGAGCTCGACTGGGACTCCATCATCCTGCCGCGCTTCCCCTTGCTCGATGAGGGCGAGACGCACGAGAGCCAGTTCCGCCGCGAGTGCGAGAAGGGCCTGCGCCAGCACTACGGCGACGACTGGGCCACGCGCGAGATCGGCGGCGTGAACATCAAGGAGCGCTTTGAGTACGAGTACAAGGTCATCTGCGACAAGGGCTTTGCCGCGTACTTCCTGATCGTGGCCGAGTACGTGCAGTGGGCCAAGGACAACGGTATCGGCGTGGGTCCGGGCCGTGGATCTGCGGCGGGCGCCATCGTCGCCTACGCCATGAACATCACGGCATTCGACCCGCTGGAGAACGGCCTGATGTTCGAGAGGTTCCTCTCTCCGCAGCGTACCGAGATGCCCGATATCGATATGGACTTCGACGATGAGCGTCGCCTCGAGGTCGTGGAGCACGTGCGCCAGCTCTACGGCCCCGAGAAGGTCACCCACGTCATCACCTACTCCACCATCAAGGCCAAGCAGGCCATCAACGACTCCGCGCGCGTGCTCGACTATCCCGTCTACATGGGCCAGAAGCTCTCGAAGATGGTCCCGGCCGACCCGGGCGTCAAGCTCAGCCAGGTGCTCGAGAAGCAACCGGGCAAAGAGGACATGTACAATCCCGACTTTGTCGAGGCCTACCAAAAGGACGACGACGCCCGCAAGATCATCGACACGGCGCTCTCGATCGAGGGCCTCACGCGCGGCGAGGGCGTGCACGCCTGCGCCGTCCTCATCTGCCGCGACCCGGTGAACGAGCACGTGCCCACCAAGCTTGACACCAAGGGCGGCGTCGAGATCACCCAGTACGAGGGCCATACCGTGGCCGACATGGGCCTGCTCAAGATGGACTTCCTGGGGCTTCGCACCCTCACGGTCATCTCGAAGGCCAAGGCGAACATCAAGGCGAACTTCGGCATCGACATCAAAGAGGACGAGATCCCCTTCGATGACCCCGAGATCTTCAAGCTCATGGCCGGCGGCCACACGGCGGGCGTGTTCCAGGTGGAGTCCGCCGGCATGACGGCCACCATCAAGAACATGAAGCCCACCGAGTACAAGCACGTGGTGGCATTGATCGCCCTGTATCGTCCGGGCCCCTTGGGCGCAGGTATGGTCAGCTCCTACATCAACCGTATGAATGGCAAGGAGCCGGCTGTCTCTTACGATCCGCGCCTCGACGACATCCTCGGCGAGACCTACGGCACCATGGTCTACCAGGAGCAGGTTATGCTCATCTCGGTTGCCATGTGCGGCTTCTCAAAGGGCGAGTCGGACTCGCGCATCCGTAAGCCCGTGGCAAAGAAGAAGATCAAGCTGCTCACCTCGACGGTGCTCCACTGGGAGGACGGCTCGGACGAGACGACCTACGACCACTGGATGAACGGCGCCGTCAAGAACGACTACAAGCGCGAGACCGCGCAGAAGATCTGGGACGACGTTCTGGAGTTCGCGTCCTACGCGTTCAACAAGTCGCACTCGGCCGGCTACGCCATCCTCGTTATGCAGACGGCCTGGCTCAAGGCGCACTATCCCAACGAGTACATGGCGGCCGTGCTCACCTCCTATACGGGCAAGACCGAGAAGATCGTGCACTACGTCAGCGCCTGCCGTCAGGACGGCATCCAGGTGCTGCCGCCTGACGTGAACGAGTCGGGCACCGAGTTCACCGCCACCAAGGACGGCGTGCGCTTCGGCCTCGCCGGTATCCGCGGCGTGGGTACGGGCGTTGCGCAAGAGATCATCGAGGAGCGAGAGCGCGGCGGCGCCTTCAAGAACCTGCACGATTTCGTCGACCGCGTGAACGGCAAGGACGCGAACCGCCGCGTGGTGGAATCGCTCATCAAGGCAGGCGCCTTCGACTCAACGGGCTACCCGCGCCGTCAGCTCATGCTGTTCGTGGACAAGAACAACCCCGAGAACATCATCGACGCGGCGGCCAAGCGCCAAAAGGACCGCGCGAACGGCCAGACCTCGCTCTTCGACATGCTCGGCGACGTGGAGGGGTCGGGCTTTGAGTCGCAGGTCCCCGAGCCCGACGGCGAGGAGTGGGACCGCCATCTCAAGCTCAGCCAGGAGAAGGAGGTCCTGGGCATCTACGTCTCGGACCACCCCCTGCGCCCCTTTGAGTACGCGCTCGGTAAGGCGCGCGACTACTCCTTTGCGCAGATCGACACCGGGTTCGAGATCCAGGCGCCGGGCGGCGGCACCATGAACCAAGAGATCCCCGAGGGCAAGCCCTTCTGGTGGGCCGGCATGGTCTCGAGCGTGAGCAAGCGCGTGACCAAGAACGGCGACCCCATGGCCATCGTGCAGCTCGAGGACATGGAGGGCGAGGCCACGGTCGTGGTGTTCCCCAAGACCTACAAGGAGGCCGAGGGGTATCTCTACGGAGAAGTCGACCCCGAGACGGGAACGCAGCTCGCCGACGCGTTCGTGCGCGTGCGCGGCAAGCTCGAGCGCAGCGACCGCGGCGACCAGATCATCGCGCAGGAGATCGTGCCGCTCGAGCTCAACGAGGAGAACAACCGCCCCAAGACCTTCGAGATCATGATCCCGCTCGACCGCTTTACGCAGGGAAACCTCGCGCGCCTGGCAACCGTGTTCACCACCAATCCCGGTGGCGACCGCGTGGAGGTGTTCTCGGAGCAGGCCGACGGCCAGTGGCTCCGCGCTGAGCTGCCCACTCGCGTGAACGCGCGCTCGATTCCGCTTTTGGCCGAGTCCAAGGCAGTCGTGGGCGCCAAGGGGCGCGTGACGGTGCACTAGTGCCGGCGGCTGTGCTAAAGAGCCTGCGGGAATGCGCGGCAGACGGCGCGTATGAGGCGGCCGAGTGGCTCGCCCGCGGACGCGGCAACATGGGTTATGACGCATCTGCCGGCACGTTCGGCGACGTCGTGGTGCTCCGTGGGCGCATCGAAGATGCGGGCGAGCGCCTGCAGGCTACCTGCGAGCTCGACTTGGGCGAGGGCGAGGTCGTCGACTACGAGTGCGACTGCGCGGTAGCACGGCAAGGCGAGGGGATGTGCGCCCATGAGCTCGCGCTTGCCCTGCGCTACCTGCACGATACCGGCCGCGCGTCGTTGCCGGGCATGGACGAGCGGGCGCTCGTTGAGCGCGGGTCCTCCGCTCCGGCTCCCGAGCCGCGGTTCGCGTTCACGATCGGCATCGACAACGGCGAGGTCTTTTGCGAGGCACGGGTTGCCTATGGCGCATGGGAGGCCGATCTTTTCGAGGCGGGCACGGTGGTGCCCCAGCCTCCGGCCCGTGCGCTCGCGGCAGAGCTCCGCGCGCAGGACGTGGTGGAAACATGGTTCTTTATCGGCGGGGCGCGCCCGCATTTCGATGAGGACGATACCGAGCGCCTCTATCTGCTCAAGACCGAGGGCTTGCCGGCGCTCGCCGAGCTCGGTGAGGTGCGCTTGAGCGAGCGCTTGCGCAACATGGCGGTGCGCGATGCGCCGAGGCTGAGCGTGCGCGCCACGATCAAAGACGACCTGCTCGATGTCGAGATCGATGCGAGCGGCCTCAAGCCCGCCGATCTCGAGGCATATCTCAAGGCATATCGCCGCCGGCAACGGTTCGTGCGTCTCTCGTGTGGCGACATCGTCCGTATCGGCGCTGAAGCGCGCGAGGCCGCAGGGCTTGCAAGCGCGCTCGGCGTCGAGATGGATGAGCTCGCGGCGGGGACGCTCAGCGTCTCCAAGAATCGTGCCTTCGCGCTCGATGCGCTTCTCGACCGGGCGCAGGCGCTCGAGGCGCGGCGCGACCGGAGCTTCGAGACCTTTGTGGCCGAGCTCGATCGGATCGAGAGCGAGGAGCTCGCCGCTCCAGCCGGTCTTGAGGCGGAACTGCGCCCTTACCAGCTCGACGGCCTCCGCTGGCTCGAGACCATGAGCCGCCTGGGATTCGGATGCGTGCTCGCCGACGACATGGGCCTCGGCAAGACGGTCCAGGTCATCGCGCACGTGCTCGCGCGCAAGGAGGCGGGCGAGGCCGGATGCACGCTCGTGGTCGCGCCGTCCTCGCTCGTCTGCAACTGGGCGGCGGAACTCGGGCGGTTTGCGCCCGCGCTCCGGGTGCGCACCGTGACGGGGACCCCCGCCGCGCGTGCCCGCATGCTCGAACAGGCGGACGAGCTCGACGTGGTCGTGACCTCCTACGACCTGCTCCGCCGTGACGTGGAGCTCTATGCGACCATGCGCTTTGCGCGCGTGGTCGCCGACGAGGCCCAGTACATCAAGAACCCGCGGGCGCAGGTGTCGCGGGCGATCAAGTGCGTTCCGGCCGGAACGCGAATCGCGCTCACGGGCACGCCGATCGAGAACCGGCTCCTGGAGCTCTGGAGCATCTTCGACTTTACGATGCCCGGCCTTTTGGGCAGTCGCTCGGAGTTCGCCAAGCGGTTCGAGAGCCCGGTCGAGGGCGGCGAGCGGGACGCGGAGCGCGCCCTGCGTGCGCTCGTGGGCCCCTTCATGCTCAGGCGCCTCAAAGAAGACGTGCTTGCCGATCTGCCCGAAAAAACGGAGAGCACCGTGTACGTCGAGATGGGCCCCGAGCAGAAGATGCTCTATCTTGCGAGCCAGGACCGCTTGGCGCGTCAGGTCCAGCACCGGGGCAACGAGCGGTTCAAGGAGGAAAAGCTCCAGGTCCTGGCTGAACTCACCAAGCTCCGCCAGATCTGCTGCGATCCGCGCCTGCACTTTGAGGACTACGCCGGGCGCTCGGCCAAGCTCGAGGCCTGCGTCGAACTCGTGGCCGCGGCGGTGGATGCCGGCCACCGTGTGCTCGTGTTCTCGCAGTTCGCGGAGATGCTCGCGCTCATCGACGAGGCACTCAAGGGGCGGGGGCTCAGCTGCGAGCGTCTGACCGGCTCGACTCGGCGCGAGGAGCGAGCCCGCATGGTGGAACGGTTCCAAGCAGGGGAGATACCGGTCTTCCTCATCTCGCTCAAGGCGGGCGGCGTGGGTCTTAATCTCACGGCGGCCGATACCGTCATCCACTACGACCCGTGGTGGAACGTCGCCGCGCGCGACCAGGCGAGCGACCGTGCGCACCGCATCGGTCAGACGCGCACCGTCAACGTGATCGATCTCGTGGTAAAAGATTCGGTTGAGGAGCGCATTCAGAAGATGCAGGGTCGCAAGCGTGCGCTCGTCGACGGGGTGCTCGCGGGCGCCACGGGCTCCACGGCGGCGCTCGAC
This sequence comes from Faecalibacterium prausnitzii, assembly GCA_963603165.1. GTDB lineage: Bacteria > Actinomycetota > Coriobacteriia > Coriobacteriales > Coriobacteriaceae > Collinsella. Next base: position 12,551 of record CAVCLY010000011.1, on the reverse strand, counting down.
CGCGAGAGTTTGCTCGCGCTGCTCGGCCGCATGCAGCGGCTTTGAGGGCCGGCCCGCGCAGCCCGCGGGACTCTTTGCGATTGATCTGCCGCAAGGCGCCGCGAGAGGGTACGCTAGGGGGCAACAGGCGGGCGGGCCCTCGGGTTCCGTCCGCATTCGCCATTTGATGAGGGGGATGCCACATGAAGATCGCTCTGGCACAGATCGATATGCGTCTGGGCGACATCGAGGGGATTTGCGAGCGCATCGAGCGCCAGGTGGAGCTTGCCGCCCGTGCCGGCGCGTCGCTTCTGTGCGCCCCGGCCCCGCTCATGGCGGGCATCGCCCCGGGCGCGCTCGTGGCCTCGGGTGCCTACGAGCACGACCTGGTCTCGGCGCTCACCGCGCTCGCCCAGCGCATCGAGCAAGCGGGCGTCACCGTTCTCATTCCCGCCCCCGTTCAGTTCGAGGGCGAGGCGGTCTTTGAGGTCTTTTTGCTCAAGGAGGGACACACCGTTCCCCTCCGCTGCTCGCATGCCCGCGCCCGACGCGGGGCGGGCGCCTCGGCAGACGATGCCTGGCTCCCGGTGATCTTCGACCTCGACGGCCTGCGCACGGTCATCATGTTCGATGCCGAGCAGACCGTGCCGATCCTCCCGACCGGCTGCGATGTGGCCATCCGCTTTCAAACGCGCCCCTTCTGCGCCACCGACCCGGCGACGACGGGGGCCGCGGGCGCGGAGGAGTCGGGGCTCTGCGAGCTCGCCGGTACGCGCGGCGTGTGGATCGCGAGCATGGAGCCGGTCGGCGCCTATGACGAGCACGTGTTCTGCGGCGGTTCCTTCTTTATCGATGACGGCGGCAAGATCGCGGCGGCATCCCCGTTCTTTGAGGAGGACCTGCTCATGTGCGAGGTGAGGCGCGGCGTGGCACCCGCTTTGGCCGTGCTGCCCGACGTGCCCGCCTACAACCGCGACGAATGGACCTGGCAAGCGCTCGTGCTGGCGCTCCGGTCTGCGGCCCGCGCGCGCGGTACCGAGCGCGCGGCGGTGCTCCTGAGGGGCGATCTGCCCTCGGCGCTCGCGGCCATGCTCGCCGTGGACGCCTTCGGTCCCCGCAACGTGTGCGGCCTTTTCATCGCGAGCGATGACGAGACCACGCCGCGCCAGGCGGCCGAGGAGCTCGACCGCGCCGAGGTCGTGCGCACCCTGGCCGCACGCCTGCGCCTGCGCCTGATCGAGCGCGAGGCGAGCGGCTTCTTTGCTCCGGGCGAGTTCTCGTCCGAGACCACGCGGGCCCTCGGCCGGGTCGAGCGGCACGCGCAGGGGCTCTATCTCGAGACGCTCGCACGGAGCCTCGGCGCCCTCGCCGTGAGCTCGATCACCAAGACCGACCGCGCGCTCGCCGCCGAATCGCTCGCCGGCGGCTTTGAGGGCGATATCGCGCCCTTCGGCGACATCTATCTCACACGGCTCGAATTTCTCGCGCGCCTGCGCAACCGCGAGTCCGCCGCGATCCCCGCCGAGCTCGTCTCGCTTACCGAGATCGAGCGTTGCATGGCGCGCGTGCTCGCCGCCGCGCTCCAGGCGAGCGGGACCGACGCCATCTCAAGCGGTCGCATGGCCCAGCTGTTGGCCACTCTCGCGCCGTGCGATGTCGATGCCGCGCTCGAGGCGCACGTCGACCGTGCGGAGGCGTTCGAGAAGATCCCTGCCGCCGGCACGCGCGGGGCGGCGATTGCGCTGCTCCTCATGTTCGCGCGCCGCGCCGAGGCTGCGCGCCGAGAGCTTCCGGCATGCCCGATCATCTCGGGCGGCGACTTCTCGCAGCGCCGATGGCCGGCCGATCTCGCCTGGTCCGATACGGGCACGGCGGGGGCTGCGCCCCAGACGCTCTCGGCCTTGGTCGACGCCGAGATCGCGCGCGTGAGCGAGGAGAACGAGGGGGCGGGCGAGCGACAGCGCCGCGAGGTCCTCGGATTTCTGAGCGAGGTCCTCGGTGTCTCTCCCGATGATCTGGAGGAGATGGCCGCGAGCGGCGAGCGCATGCGCATCAGCGCCGACATGGAGAAGATCGCCGACCACCTGCGCGAGGCCTTCGAGGAACTCAAGGGGCAGGCGGCCGCTGGCGAGGACCCGAGTCCGTCTGGAGGCCAGATGCCCCCGATGGGCGGTCCCTTCCCGTTCTTCTCGCAAAACTGATCGCGTCGCTAAAATCCGAGTGCGCTCCTGCATCCCTATGGTATATTCAGAACAGATGTTCGTCTATAAGGGCCGCGATGGGAGGCGCTCTTGGTTATCTTGGGGATCGACCCCGGTTTGGCGCATACCGGCTGGGGCATCGTGGAGGAGCGCCGCGGCGAGGTGCGTTGCCGCGCATACGGTTGCATCGAGACCTCGGCGGGCAGCCCGCTCTCGGTGAGGCTCGCGCATGTCGCGACCGATCTCAAGGACGTTGTCGAGCGCTACCGGCCTGCCACAGCCGCTATCGAGAGCATCTACTTCGGTGCGAACGTGCGCTCGGCCATCCCCACGGCGCATGCGCGCGGGGCGGCGATGGTCGCGCTCGCGGAGTGCGCGCTCGATGTGGGCGAGTACACGCCTATGCAGATCAAGCAGGCTGTGGTGGGAACGGGCGCTGCCGACAAGCACCAGGTCACCTACATGGTGCGCACGCTCTTGCATCTCGACCACGACCCCAAGCCCGACCACGCCGCCGACGCGCTCGCCTGCGCCATCTGCCACGTGCATCTCAGCCGCACGCGCATGCTCACGGGCGGCGAGTTCTACCAAAAGAGAGGAACCGGCTACTGATGATCTCGCAGATATACGGAACGGTTCTCGAGGCGAGCCCCTCGGGCGTCGTGCTCGACGTGAACGGCCTGGGCTTTGAGCTCGGCATCTCGGGCACCACGGCGGCGTCGCTGCCGCCGATCGGCGGCGAGGTGCGCCTCTATACGCGCATGCAGGTGCGCGAGGACTCCATGACGCTCTTCGGGTTCGCCACCAAGGACGAGCGCACGATGTTCGATCGTCTCGTGGCGGTGAGCAGCGTGGGTCCCAAGCTGGCGCTCGCGGTGCTCTCAAAATTCACCTGCGCGCAGCTCTATACCATCGTGATGGCCGAGGACGACAAGAACATGGCGACGGTCTCGGGCGTGGGAAAAAAGACGGCGCAGCGCCTGATCCTCGAGCTCAAGAGCGTGTTCGCCAAAGACAAGGGGTTCGTGCCCGCCGATGTGGGGGGCGCGGGCCTGCCGCTCATGCAGCCCGCCGCCGCACCGACCTCGAGCGCACTCGACGAGGCCAATGCGGCGCTTCTCTCCATGGGCTTCTCGCCGCAGGAGGCCGCGCTCGCACTCGACGGGTATGATGGGGCCGACTTGCGCGTCGAAGAGATCCTCTCCGCCGCGCTCAAGAAACTCGGGATGGGTGCATGATGTGGGAAGCCGATGACTCCACCGACCTCTGGGCCGACGCCACGCCCGGCGCCGCCGCGCGCGGCGAGCGCGCCGTGACATCTGAGCTCACGAGCGAGGACCTCGAGGTCGACCGCACCCTGCGCCCGCAAAAGCTCGACGACTATTGCGGTCAGGAACACATAAAGCAGAGCCTGCGCATACTCATAGAGGCGGCGCAGAGCCGCGGCGAGACGCTCGACCATGTGATCTTCTCGGGGCCTCCGGGCCTGGGCAAGACCACGCTCGCCTCGGTTATCGCTAACGAGATCGGCGCCCAGATCAAGACGACGAGCGGTCCCGCCATCGCGCGCACGGGCGACCTCGCGGCCATTCTCACCAACCTGCAGCCGGGTGACGTGCTCTTTATCGACGAGATCCACCGTCTCAACCGCAACGTCGAGGAAGTGCTGTATCCGGCCATGGAGGACTTTGCGCTCGATATCGTGATCGGAAAGGGTCCGGCGGCGCGTTCCATCAGGCTCGATATCCCTAAATTCACGCTCGTGGGCGCCACCACGCGCTCCGGCATGCTGACCGGTCCACTGCGCGACCGCTTCGGCATCTCGTTCAGGCTCGATTACTACTCGGTGGAGGATCTCGCCCAGATCGTCACGCGCTCGGCGAGCATCCTCGGGGTGCAGATCGACCGCGAGAGCGCGCTCGAGATCGGCTCGCGTTCGCGCGGCACGCCCCGTCTGGCGAACCGCCTGCTCAAACGCGTGCGCGACTACGCACAGGTGCGTGGCTCGGGCCCGATCGACATCGATACCTGCCTCAAGGCGCTCGAGTTCTTCGAGATCGACGAGCTCGGCCTCGACTGGATGGACGTGCGCATCTTGGAGACGCTCGCGCGGACCTTCGGCGGCCGCCCCGTGGGCCTCACCACCATCGCGAGCGCGGTGGGGGAGGACCCGAGCACACTCGAGGACGTCTATGAGCCCTATCTGCTACAGCGCGGCCTCATGGTGCGCACGCCGCAGGGGCGCATGGCAACGCTCGAGACCTATCGGCACTTGGGCATCGAGCCGCCGAGCAACCTGTAGGGCGGCGGGCCATGCGTCGTGAGCGCTCCCGGCTATCGCGGGCGATCGCGATTCCATATAGCGGGCCGGCATGGAGGTCGCAGGTACGCAAGATACGCGTGGTATCCTCAATAGCACCGTAAACGCTGAGATAAAGGGGTCGTTATGCCGACAGATATCGAGATCGCGCGTTCCGTGACGCCGCTGCCCATCGCCGAGGTCGCCGCCAACGCCGGAGTGGACGTAAAGCACCTCATTCCGTACGGCTTCGACAAGGCCAAGGTCGACTATTCGCTTCTGAACGAGCCCACGGATCACAGCTCCAAGCTCGTGCTCGTGACCGCTATCAACCCTACGCCCGCGGGCGAGGGCAAGACCACGACCACGATCGGCCTGGCCGACGGTCTCCGCCGCCGCGGCATCAAGTCGGCTGTCGCGCTGCGCGAGCCCTCGCTCGGCCCCGTCTTCGGCGTCAAGGGCGGCGCTGCCGGCGGCGGCTACGCGCAGGTCATCCCCATGGAGGACATCAACCTACACTTCACCGGCGACTTCCATGCCATCGGTGCTGCCAACAACCTGCTCGCCGCCATGCTCGACAACCATATCCAGCAGGGCAACGCCCTCGGCATCGACGTCAAGCGCATCACCTGGAAGCGCGTCGTCGACATGAACGACCGCCAGCTCCGCCATGTCATCGACGGCATCGGCGGCAAGGCGCAGGGCGTGCCGCGCGAGGACGGGTTCGACATCACCGTGGCCTCCGAGGTCATGGCCATCCTCTGCCTCGCCACCTCCATCTCGGATCTCAAGGAGCGCTTGGGCCGCATCGTCGTAGGCTACAGCTACGAGGGCACGCCCATCACGGCATCCGACCTCAAGGCCAACGGCGCCATGGCGGCGCTCCTCAAGGATGCGCTCAAGCCCAATCTCGTCCAGACGCTCGAGGGCACGCCCGCGTTCGTGCACGGCGGCCCCTTCGCCAACATCGCGCACGGCTGCAACTCCGTGATGGCCACGCGCATGGCCATGCGCTTCGGCGACATCGCGATCACCGAGGCGGGCTTCGGTGCCGATCTGGGCGCCGAGAAGTTCCTCGACATCAAGTGCCGCATGACCGGCATCCGTCCGAGCGCCGTGGTCGTTGTGGCCACCGCCCGTGCCCTCAAGTACAACGGCGGTGTGGCCAAGCCCGATCTCAACGCCGAGAACCTCGAGGCGCTCAAGGCCGGTATGCCCAATCTGCTCCGCCACGTTGAGAACATCACGGAGGTCTTCGGCCTGCCGTGCGTGGTCGCCATCAACCGGTTCCCGACCGATACCGAGGCCGAGCTCGATCTCATCGCCGCCGAGTGCGCCGCCAAGGGCGTCAACGTCAAGCTCTCCGAGGTGTGGGCGCGCGGCGGCGAGGGTGCGCTCGATCTTGCCGACGAGGTGCTGCGCCTGGTCGAGCAGCCGAGCGAGCTCAAGTTCGCCTATGAGGACGGCGCCACGGTGGCAGAGGCCCTCGAGGCCATCGCGACCAAGGTCTACCGCGCCGACGGCGTGGAGTTCACGCCCGCGGCCAAGCGCCAGCTCAAGGAACTCGAGGAGAACGGCTTTGGCAACCTGCCCGTGTGCGTGGCCAAGACCCAGTACAGCTTCTCGGACAATGCCCGTGCGCTCGGTGCGCCCGAGCACTTCACCATCACCGTGCGCGAGCTCAAGGTGAGCGCCGGCGCTCGCTTTGTGGTGGCGCTCACGGGCAATGTCCTCACCATGCCGGGCCTGCCCAAGGTCCCCGCGGCCGAGAACATCGATGTCGACGACGAGGGCAACATCACCGGCCTTTTCTAAGCCAAAAGGGTCGACAAGTCGAATGTGACGGGGCCGCGGGCACGGATCCGCGGCCCCGTGGATTATGGGAGATGCGATCTATGACCGAATCGTTTGCGGACACGTCGTGCCGCGAGTTCGCCGAGGTACTCGGCTCGCGCGTGCCCGTTCCGGGAGGCGGCGGCGCGAGCGCCTACGTGGGTGCGCTCGGGGCGGCGCTCTGTTCCATGGTGGCGCGCTACGGCGCCGAGAATCCGCGCTATGCGGACGTGGCGCCTGAACTCAGGCGCACGGTCGATGCTGCCGGTCGCGTTGGGGAGGAGCTCCTGGATTTGGTTGACGAGGACGCTCGTGCCTATGGCGAGGTCTCGGCTGCCTACGGCTTGCCCCGGGGGAGCGAGGAGCGCGCGCTCGCCATTCAGGATGCGCTGCATGTGGCGGCACAGCCGCCCTACCGCATCATGGTCGCTTGCGCCCGCGCCCTGGAACTGCTCGAGGAGCTCGCCGACAAGGGGTCGGGCCAGCTTCTCTCCGACGTGGCGTGCGGTGCTGTGTTCTGCCGTGCCGCCATGCAGGGGGCGAGCCTTACGCTTTTTGCGAACACCACGGCCATGAAGGACCGCGCCCGCGCCGAGGAGCTCGAGGGCGAGTGCGACGCGCTCCTCGAGACCTGGCTCGTGCGAGCCGATGAGCTGGCACGCAAGGCGACCGATACCGCACGAAAGAGGGTCAAGCATGGCTGAGTTACTGCTGGGGGCACCCGTTGCCACCGCCATCACCGAGAATCTCGCCGATCGCGCCCAGTCGCTTCGCAAATGCGGTACGGTGCCCAAGCTCGCGATCGTGCGCGTGGGCGAGCGCGAGGACGACCTTTCCTACGAGCGCGGCGCGCTCAAGCGCGCGGAGAAGGTCGGTATCGAGGTCGACCGCATCGTGCTTGCCGCCGATGCCTCGCAAGAAGACCTCATGCGCGCGATCGAGCGCGTGAACGCCGACGCGTCCATTCACGGCTGCCTTATGTTCCGCCCGCTTCCGGCGGGGCTCGACGAGGGCGCTGTGTCGGCCGCACTCGACCCTGCCAAGGACGTTGACTGCATGACGCCGGCATCGCTTTTGGCCACGCTCGCCGGTCGCAGCACGGGCTTTGCCCCGTGCACGGCCGAGGCGGTCATCGCCGTGCTCGATCACTATGGAGTTGCGCTCGACGGCGCCGACGTGACGGTCGTGGGCCGATCGCTCGTGATCGGGCGTCCGGTCGCAGCGCTTCTCACCGCGCGGAACGCAACCGTGACGACCTGCCATACGCATACGCGCGACCTTGCCGCCGCCTGCCGCAGGGCCGACGTGGTGGTTGCCGCCGTGGGGCACGCCCGCGCGCTTGCGGCCGATGCGTTCCGTTCCGGCCAGATCGTGATCGATGTCGGGATCAACTGGGACGCCGCCGCGGGCAAGCTCGTGGGCGATGTCGACTTTGAGGCGGCGGAGCCGATCGTTGGGGGCATCACGCCCGTGCCGCGCGGCGTGGGCTCCGTAACCACGGCGATCCTCGCACGTCATGTTATCGAGGCGGCAGAGGCGCACGCCTAGGTCGGCTCAGGGCAGGCGAGCTGCCGGAGTCCAACCAAGATCGATCATGCCCAAGGCGGGGGCGAGCGGAGCTGCCCGGCCCCGCCTTTTCTCGCGGCGCTCTGCCCAGCCATCGGCGCGCTGCTCGCGATTCCGCGTGCGTCCACGGTGCCGCTTGCTCCGCTCCTGTGGGCGATGCCCCGATGCTCTCCGCGCTATCTCGTCCGCACATGGCCCTTCTGCATAAAACCGAGCCGTAGATGCATGATGCACGCAGCAATAACGGCTACACTGGGGTGCGGAAAATCCACGGCACCGCAAAGGAGTTCCGTATGCCCTGCACCACCATTCTCATCGGCAAGGCGGCCAGCTACGACGGCTCAACGATCATGGCGCGCAACGAGGACTCGCCCAACGGCGTGTTCCAGCCCAAGCGCATGGCCGTTATCGAGTCCGAGGACCAGCCGCGCACGTATGTGAGCGAGATCGCGCACTTTACCATGCCCCTGCCCGATAACCCCATGCGCTACACGAGCGTGCCCGACGTGCTGCCGGGCCACGGCGTGTGGGCCGAGGCCGGCTTCAATACCCTGAACGTGGCCATGACGGCAACCGAGACCATCACCACCAACGAGCGCGTGCTCGGCGCCGATCCGCTCGTCGAGTACTTCCCTGCCCAGGGCGCGGAGGGCGAGCCCGGCTACGTTGCCGCGCGACCCGGCGGCCTTGGCGAAGAGGACCTGGTGACGGTCGTTTTGCCCTATATCACCTCGGCACGCGACGGCGTCCGTCGCCTCGGTGCGCTCCTCGAGGAGTACGGCACCTACGAGTCGAACGGTATCGGGTTCTCTGATGTCGACGAGATCTGGTGGCTCGAGACCATCGGCGGCCACCACTGGATCGCCAAGCGCGTGCCCGACGACGCCTACGTGACCATGCCCAACCAGCTCGGCATCGATTCGTTCGACCTGGCCGACGCCGAGGGGGAGCAGGCGGACCATATGTGCTCGGCTGACCTGCGAGCGTGGATGTCTGCCAACCATCTCGACCTCACGCTCGGGGGCGACGGCAGCGCGTTCAATCCGCGCGAGGCCTTCGGCTCGCACGACGATTCCGATCACGTGTACAACACACCGCGCGCATGGTACATGCAACGCTGTCTCAATCCGAGCGACGAGTGGGACGGCCCGGCGGCCCCGCTCACGCCCGAGAGCGACAACATCCCCTGGAGCCGCGTGCCCGAGCGCAAGCTCACCATCGAGGACGTTAAGTACGTGCTCTCGTCGCACTACCAGGGCACCCCGTTCGACTGCTACGGCACCAAGGGCACGCCCGAGAGTCGCGGCGCCTATCGTCCGATCGGCATCAACCGCAACGGCCAGCTCGCCGTGCTCCAGATGCGCCCCTACGTGCCGGCCGCCAACGCGGCCGTGCAGTGGATGGCCTTTGGCTCCAACCCCTTCAACCCGCTCATCCCGCTCTATGCCAACGTGGATTCCATGCCGGCCTATCTCAACACGGGCGCGACCGTGAGCACCGATGAGCACTACTGGGCTATGCGCCTGGTGGGGGCGCTTGCCGATGCGCGCTTTAGCGACAACGCACGCGCCATCAGCGACTATCAGCTCAAGCTGGGCGGCTTTGCCCACAAGATGCTCGCCGATACCGATGCGCTCGTGGACGGGCTTGCGGCAGAGGAGGTCCCGTCCAAGCTCGAGGCCGCCAACGAGGCGTTCTGCGAGCAGCTGCGCGCAGAGACCGACAAGCTTTTGGGGTCTGTGCTCTACACCACGAGCTGCGCCATGCGCAACGGCTTTGCCATGAGCGACAACCTGCGCTAAGCCGGCGCGATTTGGGTACAAGCGAGTCAACGCTCAACCGATAGATAGGAGAGGCCATGGCCACCAAACTCGAAGAGCTCGTCACCGGTGCGGTCAACGTCGGATTCGGCGCAGCCGCCCTCACGGTCGACACCGGCAAGAAGGTTCTCAAGGACCTGAACGACAAGGGTGCCGAGGTGCGTCATGACGCGTCCACACCCGATATCGCCCGCAGCGTATCCGATATGTTCGAGCAGGCCGGCGGCACCGTCTCCGACCTCACCCAGCGCCTCTCCAACCGCGGTGAGGGCGTGGCCGAAAAGGTGCTCGACGAGCTGATCGGCGCCTATGTGGGCTCTCTTAACGCCTCCGAGCGCACGGCCTTCCTCGCCCATGTGCGCGATATCGTCGACGCCGTGGAGGAGAACGTCACCACGGTGCCGGTCGAGACGGTCGACGACGAGGACGTCGAGGACGCTGAGGACGCGACGGAGGAGTAAGCGCCCGTGACGCTCAGAGCAGACGATAAGAGGGCGGATACCGATCCGTTGCCCGACGAGGAGGCCTTTGCCGAGGAGGTGGAGGCCTCCCTCGGTGGCGGCTACAAGCGTCCGCGCGCGGTCGACGCGTTTCCGGAGGAGCCGGAGTCCATGGCCCCGGACGACCGGTTCAAGCTCACGGCGCTCGGCCGCCGCAGCCGCGTGCACCAGATGGTGTGCCTCGTGCGCAAGTACCGCGTATGGGACAACCTCACGCCGGTGCGCCTCCGCTGTCTGCTCGAGGACCTGGGTCCCACCTTCGTCAAGATGGGCCAGATCCTCGCCAACCGCTCCGAGATACTCCCGCAGGAGTATTGCGACGAGCTGCGCCTGCTGCGCTCGAGCGTGGCACCTGTGCCCTACGAGGTGGTGCTCGAGTGCCTGGAGGCCGAGTACGGCCAAAAGCTCGGCGAGATGTTCGATGCGATCGATCCCAACCCGCTCGGCTCGGCCTCGCTCGCCCAGGTGCACCGGGCGCGCCTTGTCACCGGCGAGGACGTGGCCGTCAAAGTGCAGCGCCCCGGCGCCCAGCAGGTGATGGCGCAAGATATCGACATCATGCGCTCCATCGTGAACCACGTCTCAAAGTTCGTTAAGACCGACCAGTTCGTCGACCTGCACGATGTGGTGGAGGAGCTCTGGCAGTCGTTCCGCGAGGAGACGAACTTCCTCGCCGAGGCCCGAAACCTCAACACCTTCCGCGAGTTCCACGAGCGCACGCGCAACATCTCGTGCCCGCGCGCCTACATGGACCTGTGCACCGAGCATATCGTGGTCATGGACTACATCGACGGCATCTCGATCGGCGAACCCGAGCGTCTTGCCGAGGCGGGCTACGACTTGGAACAGGTGGGATCCGCCATCGTGGAGGACTATTCGACCCAGGTGCTCGACGACGGCTTTTTCCATGCCGACCCGCATGCGGGCAACATCATCCTCAAGGACGGCACGATCTACTTCATCGACCTCGGCATGGTCGGGCGCATGTCGAGCCACGATCGCGGCATCGTCAAGGACATGATCTATGCCGTGGCCGAGAACGACGTGCCCAAGCTCAAGGACTCGCTCATGCGCTTTGCCGTCACGCGCGGCGACTCCGCGGAGCTCGACCACTCCACGTTCCTCTCGGATCTTGACTTTATCGTGGCCGACTTTGCGGGCCTCGACCTGCGCGACCTTGACATCGCCGAGTTCCTGACCTCGCTATTGAACCTCGCGCGCAAAAACGACGTTGAGCTTCCGGCCGTGGTGACGATGTTCGCCCGCGGCATGGTGACGCTCGAGGGCCTGCTCACAGAGTACACGCCCGACGTGAACATGATCGACATCATCACCGCGCACATCAAGAACGAGAAGAGCACCTACGTGCGCGCGCAGGAGGCGGCGGCTGATCTTGCCCGCGGTTCGTTCCGTGCCGCCAAGGGCACGTTCGAGGCCGCGGAGTACCTAGGGCTTGCGAGCCGCATGCTCACGCGCGGCCAGCTCAAGATCAACACGCAGGTTATGGGGTCCGAGCAGGTGCTCAGGCACCTCGGCGGCATCGTCGACCGCATGTCGATGTCCATCGTGATCGCGGGCCTCTTTGTCGGCTCGTCGATCGTCTACTACGCCAAGATCGAGCCCGTCATCTTCGGTATCCCGGTTATCGGCTTCATGGGCTACGTAAGCGCTCTCATCCTCGCCCTCATGCTCGGTCGCGAGATCTGGCGCAACTCTCACGGTCGCAGGCGATAGAGAAGGGTCTCTTTCAGACAGTAGCCGTTGATACTGCGGCACTGGCTCCGCGGTAGCATCGGGCTCGCTGCAACTGGGTGCAGGTATTGGCCCCGCGACCTCCAGAATACGAGCACCATTCGTTCAGCCGAGTCACCGTCAGCCCGTCGGGAGTGTTCCCGTGCGAACTTGCAATCTGGTCGCCAACAGCCCACCGGGGGGTTTCCGATCAAAACATTCCGCAGGCCCAAAGCGCCCGCCCGCCAAACGCTCCGAAGGAGCGAGACGGGCGGGCGCTTTGTGAGGCCGAGGGCGTTTTTGAGCGGAAACCCCCGGCGGGCGTCAGGTCCGAGAGCTTTCGCAAGTAGGACCGGCGGGCGTCAGGCCAAACTCAACCGAGTGAACCAAGCGAGCGATCTGGGCGCATTCCTCGGTAGGCGACAGGCCGAACCAGATTCGGATTAGGACGATGATGCCAACAAGTTTTAGGGCTGTAGCTGTGATTTCGATGCCAAACGTGAGGCGTGCGGACGGGTGAGTTAGTATTGAGAAATTAAAATTGCAGCTCTTAGGACGATATTATGACAAACCGATCTTCCCAACTAAGAATGCCCGGCTTGTTGGCCTGCGCGCTCGCGAT
>CAVCLY010000010.1:0-41717 GCA_963603165.1 Faecalibacterium prausnitzii | reverse complement strand
TCTCGGGGTGCTGGCGGCGCAGCTCCTTGATCACGGCCTTGCCCACCACGTGGTTCGGCAGGCAGGCGAACGGCTGGGTGCAGATGATGTTCGGCGCGCCATGATCGATCAGGTCGAGCATCTCGGCCGTGAGCAGCCAACCCTCGCCCATGTTGTTGCAGAGCGAGAGCACGTGCGTGGCCTTTTCGGCCATGACCGAGATGCGCTCCGGCGCCTCAAAGCGCTCGGATGCCTCGAGCAGCTCCTCTACCGGCGTGCGCATCCAGTCGACGAGCTTGATGGCCGCACCCATGGCGGCACGCGTGGTCTTAGAGCTGCCGAGCTCGTCTTTTTGCAGCTCGGCGTTGCTCATGGAGTAGAGGAAGAAGTCGAGCAGGCCCGGGACCACGGCCTCGCAGCCCTCTTTCTCGATCACATCGACCACGTGGTTGTTGGCCGTTGGATGGAACTTGACGAGGATCTCGCCCACCACGCCCACGCGCGGCTTGGTGCCCTCGCCCACGAGCGGCATGGTGTCGAACGCGCGGATGGCGTCGCGGCAGAGCTTGGTGTAGTTGCGGCGGTTGAACTTGGGGGCGAGCTCGCGCGCGCGGGCCATGTACTCCTCATAGAGCGCATTGGCGGCACCCGGCTCGGCCTCGTAGGGGCGGCAGCGGTAGAGCATCTGCATGATCACGTCGCCGAAGAGCACCGAGTACACGGCCTGCTTGAGGAGCGCGGGCGTGAGCTTAAAGCCGGGGTTGTCCTCGCCGAGCGCCACGGCCGAGAGGCTGATCACCGGGATCTCGGGGTGGCCCGACTCGCGCAGCGCCTTGCGGATGAGCGCGATGTAGTTGGTGGCGCGGCAGCCGCCACCGGTCTGGCTGATCACCACGGCGGTCTTGGAGAGGTCGTAGCGGCCGCTCTCGATGGCCTCCATGATCTGGCCGGTCACGAGGATCGACGGGTAGCAGATGTCGTTGTTGACGTAGCGCAGGCCCGCCTCAACGGCACCGCGGTCGGTGGAGGGCAGAAGCTCCAGGTTGTAGCCGCCCGCACGGAAGACCTCCTTGATGAGGTCGAAGTGGATGGGCGCCATCTGCGGGCAGAGGATGGTGTAGCCCTCTTCGCGCATCTGCTCGGTAAAGGGCACCTTGGGCCATGCGGCCGAGACACTCGGGCGCTGGGCCTCAAAGGTGTACTTGCGCGTGAGGAACGCGGGCGCATCGGTGCTCGGGGCCACCGGCGCCCCGTCGCCCTGCTCGTAGGCGTCGCCGGCGGCCTCGGCCGCCGCACGGCGCTCGGCCTCCTGGTCCTTGAGGGCGGCCATGAGCGAGCGGATACGGATACGCGCGGCGCCGAGGTTGCTCACCTCGTCGATCTTGAGCACGGTGTAGATCTTGCCGCTCGCCTCGAGGATCTCCTGCACCTGGTCGGTGGTGAGGGCGTCGAGGCCGCAGCCGAAGGAGTTCAGCTGGATGAGGTCGAGGTCGTTGCGCATGGTCACAAAGCGCGCGGCCGCATAGAGGCGGCTGTGGTACATCCACTGGTCGACGACGCGGATGGGGCGCTCGGGCTTGATGAGATGCGCGATGGAATCCTCGGTGAGCACCGCAAAGCCAAAGCTCGAGATGAGCTCGGGCAGGGCATGGTTGATCTCGGGGTCGTTGTGGTAGGGGCGACCGGAGAGCACGATGCCGTGGCCGTCGTGGTCCTCGACCCACTTGAGGGCCTCCTCGCCCATGGTCTGGATATCCTCGTGGAAGCGCGCATCGGCCTCGTAGGCGGCGTTCACCGCGGCATCGATCTCGGAGCGGGTGAGGCGCGGGCCGCGCACACGGCCGCGGCCCTCGGCGGCATCGGCCACGCGGTCGACGGCGAGCACCTGGTACAGACGGCGCTTGAGCTCGGTCTTGTCGTGATAGGGCACGAACGGGTAGAGGAACTCGACGTTCTTCTCGCGGATCTCGTCGATGTTGAGTCCGAGCGCCGTGGGGTAGCTCATGACGATCGGGCAGTTGTAGCAGTTGCCGGCGGTCGGGTCCTCCTTGCGCTCCCAACGCACGCAGGGCATCCAGATAAAGTCGACGTCGCGGTCGATGAGGTTCATCACATGCCCGTGGCTCATCTTGGCCGGGTAGCACACGCTCTCCGACGGCATCGACTCAATGCCCGCCTGGTAGGTCTTTTTGCTCGACTGCTCGGAGAGCTGCACGCTAAAGCCCAGGCGCGTGAAGAACGCGTGCCAGAAGGGATAGTTCTCGTACATGTTGAGCGCGCGCGGGATGCCGACGGTGCCGCGCGGGGCCTCGTCGGGCGAGAGGACCTCGCGGCCGAAGAGCAGGTCGTTCTTTTGCTTGAAGACGTTGGGGGCCTCGCTCTTCTTGCGCTTGGCGCCCGCGCCCTTCTCGCAGCGGTTGCCGGTGATAAAGCGGCGACCGCTGCCGAAGTCGTTCACCGTGAGCTGGCAGTTGTTGGAGCAGCGGCCGCAGCGCACGTGCTTCTGCGTGGCGGTGAGATGCGCGATCTCGTCAGCCGAGAGGATGGTCGACACGCCGTCGGCGCCGGCGCGGTCGCGCGCGAGCAGAGCCGCACCGTAGGCGCCCATGCAGCCCGCGATGTCGGGGCGCACGGCGTTGACGCCGGTGAGCTGCTCGAAGGCGCGCAGGGTCGCGTCGGACATAAAGGTGCCGCCCTGCACGATCACCTGCTTGCCGATCTCTTTGGAGTCGCGGAGCTTGATGACCTTGAAGAGCGCGTTCTTGATGACGGAGTACGAGAGTCCGGCCGCGATGTCGCCCACCGTGGCGCCCTCTTTTTGCGCCTGCTTGACGCGCGAGTTCATAAAGACGGTGCAGCGGCTGCCGAGGTCCACGGGGTCGGTGGCGCGGATGGCGGCGTCGGCGAACGCGCGCACGTCCATGTCCATCGAGATGGCAAAGCTCTCGATAAAGCTGCCGCAACCCGAGGAGCAGGCCTCGTTGAGCATGATGTGCTCGATCACGCCGTCCTTAACGCGCAGGCACTTCATGTCCTGGCCGCCGATGTCGAGGATGAACTCCACGCCGGGGAGGAAAGCCTTGGAGCCGCGCAGGTGCGCCACGGTCTCGATCTCGCCGGAGTCGGCCTTGAGCGCCTCGATGAGCAGGGCCTCGCCGTAACCGGTGGTGGTCACGTGGCCGATCGTGCAACCCGCGGGGATATGCTCGTAGAAGTCGGCCATGATGACCTTGGCCGTGCCGAGGATGTCACCGTTGTTGCTGCCGTACCAGGTATGGAGGAGCTGGCCGTCCTCGCCCACGAGCGCGGCCTTCATGGTGGTGGAGCCGGCGTCGATGCCGATGAACACGCGGCCGGTGTAGCCCGCGAGCTCGCCGCGCGGCACGACCTCCTTGTCGTGGCGCTCCTTGAACTCGGCGTAGTCCTCCTCGGTGGCGAAGAGCGGCTCCAGGCGCTCGACCTCGGAGCCCTGCGTGTCGCCCAAGTTGTCGATGGCGTCGATGAGCGCCGGGAAGGTCGAGAGCTTGTCGGACTCGTGCGCCATGGCCGCGCCCGACGCCACGAAGAGATGCGCGTTCTCGGGGATGATCCGGTGCTCCTCGTCGAGATCGAGCGTGAGATAGAAGCGATGGCGGAGCTCGGAGAGATACTGGAGCGGGCCGCCGAGGAAAGCGACGTTGCCGCGGATGGGGCGGCCGCAGGCGAGGCCCGAGATGGTCTGCGTCACCACGGCCTGGAGAATCGAGGCGGCCACGTCCTCGGGGCGCGCGCCCTCGTTGAGGAGCGGCTGCACGTCGGTCTTGGCAAAGACGCCGCAGCGCGAGGCGATCGGGTAGATGGTCGTGGCGCGTCCGGCGAGCTCGTTCAGGCCCGCGGCGTCGGTGTGCAGCAGGGTGGCCATCTGGTCGATGAACGCGCCCGTGCCGCCGGCGCAGGTGCCGTTCATGCGCTGCTCGATGCCGTTGTCGAAGTAGATGATCTTGGCGTCCTCGCCGCCGAGCTCGATGGCCACGTCGGTGGCGGGGATCAGTGTCTCGACCGCGCGCTTGCTCGCGATGACCTCCTGCACGAACTCGAGGCCGAGCCACTGGCTGAGCAGAAGTCCGCCCGAGCCGGTGATGGCGCAGGTCATCTGCGCGGTCGGCATAAGGCCCGCCGCGCCAACGAAAAGATCGCGGGCGCAGGCGCGCACGTCGGTGTGGTGGCGCTGGTACTTGGCGTAGACGATCTGGTTCTCGTCGTTCAGCACCGCGAGCTTGACGGTGGTGGAGCCCACGTCGATGCCCAGGTGGAGCTGGCCGTGCGCGGCCTCGGGGTTCCAGATCGCGCCCTCGGGCACGACGCCGGGCCGGATCTCGCTCGTACCGAGCTCTGCGCTCTCGTTTTCTGCCATGGTTCTCTCCTCTTAGTTCTGCGCGCGACCGGCGGGGGCGATCCCGTCGTCGGCGCTCTCGAGCTGCAGGTTCATAAGTTTCATGCCGTAGGCCGGCACGTTGATGTCGATGGGCTGGCCGTAAAGGTCGCCGGGGCGCACGAAGGCGATGACGGTCATGATGCGCGCCATGGTCTCGGGGCTCTCGGCAAGGCCGTTCTCGATCCAGTGCTGCACCACGCCCACCTCGGCCGAGACGACGTAGCTCAGGTAGTAGTCGAAGAAGCGCCCGAGCGCGAGGCCCATGATGCCCGTCTGCATGCGGCCCGACACCTCCTCGCGCGCGAGGTCGATGATCTTCTTGATAAAGGCCGGGTCGCCGCCCGCTCCGAGCAGGCTTCCCACCAGCTCGCGGTTGTCGGCGAGATAGCGCAGGAGCTCCACCGAGCCGGGCGCCGGCTCGAGCTCGTCGATGTTGGCGTAGAGCTCGGGGAGCGTGGCGGCGCTGATCTTGGCGATGAGCGCGCGGATGTCGTTCAAGATGCCGTCCTCGACCTGATCGATGAAGTCGGGGATGTCGCGGTAGTGCGAGTAGAACGTACGACGCGTGAGGCCGGCGCTGTCTGTGAGCGCGGCCACGTTGAGATGCGCGATGTCCTCCCCGGCAGCGAGCTCGCTCACGAGCGCGCGGCGCAGGGCGACCTGTGAGCGCAGGGAGCGTCGGTCGCATCGGGATGCTTGGGGCATGGGCCTCCTTCGGGTGCTATTTCACACTCCGAGCAGTATTGCACACCGTGTGCACCATCTGGCGCCGACGCCCGCCGATTACACAAACGCTCGACTCCGTTTAAGGTTCGCCCTAGAGCTCGTCGATGACGGTTCGGGAGCGCTGAGCGCGCGCCGTGGCGAGCATGTGCTTGGGCACGGCATGGAACTTGCAGCTGCCGATCGTCTCGGATGCCGCGGCCTTGGCCGCATCGCTGCCGTTGGCGGTGGCATAGCTGTGGCGGAACCGCTTGAGCATGGCGATGTCGTTGCCACCGTCGCCGTAGACCGCGATCTCGTCTTCGGCGATGCCGTAGTAGCGCCCGAGCCAGGCCACGCTCTCGCCCTTGTTGCACGAGATGTCGGTGATCTCGAACATCACGGGGTCGAACGGCGCGTTGACCACGGTGTCGGCGTGATCGGCCAGGAACGCCTTGAGCTCGCGCTCCAGGCTCTCGCTCGTCACGCGGCAGTTGATCTTGCAGACGTCGTGCTCGAGGATCTCGGAGAGCGGCTGATCGAAGTACTGCTCCTCGTGCAGGCCGCCGCGGGCGCGCATGCCGCGCATGACGATCTTTTTCATGGGGCTGTCGTTCTTAAAGCCCGCCTGATGCATCTCGTACGAGCCGCTCGAATACATGCCGTCGGGCGTGGAGCAGTCAAAGCAGATGTCGGGGAACTTCTTGATGAGCTCCTCGGTAAAGGCCGGGTCGACGGAGTAGGTCTTGAGCACCTCGCCGTTATGACCGCGGATGATGGAGCCGTTTGAGCAGCACGCGTCGAGCTTGAGACCGGTAAAGCCGTGCTCGCCGCAAGGGAGGACCGAGCGGCCCGTGGCGGGCACCACGCGCAGGCCCGCGTCCGAGAGCTCGCGAACGGCGTTGCGGATGGTCTTGTCGGTCTCGTGCAGCAGGTTGAGGAGCGTGCCGTCGAGGTCGCTCGCGAACATCTTGATCATGTAGTCTCCCGTCCCGTGGTTTCTCGCGCACCATTGTGCCACCTTGCCGTTAGAACGGAACGTAAGGCTCTTGCCAAATTTAGGAGAAATCCGCCGGCTCCATCTGCGACTCCACGAGCGCGCGTACGTACTCGCGAACACGCTCGAGCGCTTGCTCATCGGGGTCGTCGGGGTCCGAGATCAGGTTGATGAGCCCATGCGCCACAAAATCGGCGAGTGTGAGCGGCGCGCGCACGGAACGGCCAACGCGCTCCCCCTCCGCGGCGATGGCGGCGGCCAAGTGCGGCACGAGCAGGTCGCACATGCGCACCGAGAGCTCATCGTGGAGCGAGCGGTTGCCGGCCTTGTGAAAGAACTCGTGGTAGGGCAGATGCTCCTCCTGCGCTATGGCGGCGAGGAGGGCGTCGATCCTTTCGGCCAAGGTGAGCGACGGGTCGTCGAGCGCCCGGATGCCCGCGGCCGCACAACGGTCGGCATAAGCCGCAAGCGCCTCCGAAAAAAGCTTTTGCTTGGAATCGAAGTAGTGGTAGGCAAGGCCGGGCGTCACGTCGGCCGCGCGGGCGATATCGCGCATCGACGTGGCCGAGAACCCGCGCTCAACGAACAGGCGCATGGCCGTGTCGAGCAGCTCCTGACGGCGCTCGTCGGGCGCCTTGACGTTCCGCGGTTTCTTGGGCATGCAACGCCTCCCCTGCATACGGCGGCGCGCAGGCGAAGCGCGCCGCCTCATCGGACTCACGTCCGCTCAGATGTACAGACCCCTCTGCACGCAATCGACTATACGCCGTATTGAACAAAGGTCAATAAACAACGTTCAATTGAATCTCTCATGCGGCCCTGCGTTGATTCGCGATTTATGCCGTGTGCTCCGCAGGCTCAAACGGGCATGCTCCGCCGTAAGCTCGCCCGTCTCCGCGTAATTCAAATCTTCGCACCCGCGCCCGTCCGCCGCGATACCCGCGCATACCCTAAACAAAAACGCCCCCTGCATCCCGTTCGCCGGAATGCAGGGGGCGCCGCGCGTATGTATGCCAACCGGGGCTGTGCCCGGTCGCGCTCAGGTTAGATCGCCGCGGTGCCGCGCTCGCGGGTGCGGATGCGGATGACCTCCTCAACGGGCGTGACCCAGATCTTGCCGTCGCCCACCTCGCCGGTGAACGCGGCGTTGCAGATGACCTGCGCGATCAGCTCGACCTGGTCGTCGTCGCAGATAAGGTCGAACTCGACCTTGGGGATCGTGTTCACGAGCATCTCGTTGCCGCGCACGTACTCCTTCCAGCCATGCTGAGAGCCGCAGCCCTGCACCTGCTTGATCGTCATGCCGTTGACGTCGGCCGCAAAGAGCGCCTCTTTGAGGGCCTCGAGCTTTTCGAACCGGACGATGGCCGTTACCTTCTTCATGTTGCGTATCCTCTCAAATCGCGTGGGTTGCCAAGACAGAACGCGCAGGCGCTAGTCGAGGCCCGAGTATGCGGGGTAGGCACTCTCGCCGTGTTCGGCGGCATCGAGGCCGAGCGCCTCGTCCGACTCGCTCACACGGAGCTCGCCGCCAAAGATGGCGCGGATGGCGAGGATGATCACCGAGTCGAGCACGAGCACCACCACGATGGTGAGCAGGATGCCGAGGACCTGCGCCACGAGGAGCGACGGGTCGCCCGTGTAGATGAGGCCGCCGTGGCTCGTCCACGAAAGCTCGGGCACGCAGAAGATGCCGGTGAGAACGCCACCGAGCAGGCCGCCCACGCCGTGGCAACCGAAGGCGTCGAGGGCGTCGTCGTAGCCAAAGCGGACCTTGAGATGCGAGATGGCGAAGTAGCACACGGGCGAGACGATGAGGCCCATGACGATCGCGGCCCAGGGCTCCACAAAGCCCGCGCCCGGCGTGACCACCACGAGGCCGGCCACAAGGCCGGTGCTCGCGCCCACGAGCGTGGGCTTGCCGGTCTTGATGCGCTCCACGAGCATCCACGAGACAAGACCCGCCGCGCTCGCGACCACGGTGTTGAGGATGGCGAGCGTGGCCACGGCGTCGGCCGCGAAGGCGGAGCCGCCGTTAAAGCCGAACCAACCGAACCAGAGAAGCCCCGCGCCGAGCGCCACGAACGGCACGTTGTGCGGACGGTAGCTCACCATGCCAAAGCCGCGACGGCGGCCGAGCACCAGGCAGAGCAAAAGACCGGTGAGACCCGACGAGATATGGACCACGTCGCCGCCGGCAAAGTCGAGCGCACCGATGACCTCGCCGATGAGCGAGCCCTCGCCGCCCCAGACCATGTGCGCGAGCGGAGCGTAGACGATGAGCATCCAGGCCGAGATGAAGGCGAGCACCACGCCAAAGCGCACGCGGCCGGCAAGCGAGCCGGTGACGATGGCGCAGGTGATCATCGCGAACGCCATCTGAAAGGCGATGTCGAGGATCTTGGGGTAGCCGCCGCCGTCCTTGACGGCGCCGCCGAGCACATCTGACACGCTCGGGAGGGCGAGCAGCTGGTCGAAGCCGCCAAAGAACGAGCACGAGCCGTCGCCGCCGTAGGCGAACGACCAGCCCGCCACGATCCAGAGCACGCCCACCACGCCGATCACGGCAAAGCACATGAGCATGGTGTTGACGACGTTCTTTCGTCGCGAGAGCCCACCGTAGAAAAACGCCAGGCCCGGTGTCATCAGGAACACGAGCATGGTGCAGATGAGCATGAACGCAGTAGAGCCAGAATCTAACATCTTGTCCCCCTTTGGTTGTTGCGTACGGGGGATGGTCGCACTCCCGGAGCGTCAAAAATCGGCGCGCGGGCGCTTTGTCATAGGCTCGAAGCAGTCTTGTAACCGTTTGAAAACATAGGTAACGGTTTAGAAATAATGCCGCCCCTTGCAGAAGGGCTTCTCATCTGTCCCCACCGGGGCCGGCCCTTGCTGGGACCCCACCCTAGCGGCGGAACATCTTGCGAGCGCGCTCGCGCAGGCCCGTGGCGCGGATAACGCCCTCGTAGCGGTTCATGCGCAGATGCGGGAACGCGTTGAAGAAACGCAGGTCGCGGCGGCTGAGCGTGATCTTGGGCACCGGACGGCCGGAAGCCGCGGCACCGCTCGCGCCCGACCCGGGCAGGCCGGCTCGCACTTTGCCCGCGACCATGCGCAGGCCGCGCGTGCCGTCGGCGATGAACTGCGGCATGGCGACCTTATCGCGCAGGGCGTCCATGACGGCATCGGAGAGCTCGGCGAGCCAGCCGTTGATGGCGCGGCCGCGCACGTGCGCCGTGTTCGCCTTGGCCGTGGCGGCCTCGGGCACGCGGTCGAGCATGGCGTCGGATGTCTCGCGGAGCGACTCGTTGATGCGCTCGGCCAGGTCGGCACGGGCCACCTCGAGCTGTTCAGAAAGACGGCGCCAGCTCGCGAGCGAGGTTATCGCGTCCACGACGGTGAGCACCGTGAGGACGAGACCGGTGAGGGTGACGGCCGGAGGCGGCAGCATGCCGAGAAAGCCCAGCAGGGCGGGCTCGCATGCACGGCAGATGAGCACCGCGCCGGCACCGAACATGAGCGCGCCGTAGAGGCACACGCGCCCGTTGATGTTGAAGGGCAGGTTGGAGTAGTCCCAAAAGCGCGCGTTTGTCGTGCGCTCGAGCAGGACCCCCACCGCGTACTCCACGATGGAGCAGATGATGGCCGCCGCCACGAACTGCTGCGGCAGCCCCTGGATGTCGCGGAGCGCCAGCCAGCATGCAAGGCCGCCCACGCCGTAGATGGGGCAGCACGGCCCGAGCAAAAAGCCGCTGTTGGCAAAGTGGCCGTAGTTGAGCAGGGCACAGACGGTCGACTCCCAGAGCCAGCCGATAAGGCCGTAGAGCAAAAACGAGAGAACGAGCGCCGAGAGCGGCGAGGCGGCAAGCGTCGCCCCCGCAAACGAGAGATCGGGGCCCTGCGCGACGAGCGTGGAAATCATAGGGCTCATGCCGCATCGCCCCCGTTGCCGGCCTGCTCGCGGGCGCGGCCGGGCATGCGCGCCGAGACCGTCTCGCCAAGGGCGCACCACTTGTCAGCCATGCACACGATCCAGGCCTCGCGGCAGGTAGGCGGCACCGGCACCAGCGGGAACATGTGGCGCGCGATGATGTTGCGCTCCCGGTCGGTGAGGTCAAAGTCCTCCTCGGCACGAGCGAGGGCAAAGAACGGGTGCCTGAATCCGTGGAGCTTATGGCTCGGATCGGGGTCATGCCAGTCGTAGAGAAAATAGTCGTGCAAAAGCGCACCGCGCACGAGGGACGCGCGGTCAACGTGCACGCCCACGCGCTCGAGGGCGTCGGCGGCCCGGGCACTCGCGCAGGCGACCGCGACCACGTGGTCGTAAACGCTCACGCTGCCGTGCTGGATGAACCCACGGGTGAGGGAGAGGCGGCCGCCCCGCTCGAGTTCACGCGCTGTGCGCATCACCTCGGACTCCGCACGCTCCCGCGCACGCTTTCGCTTGCGGCCCAGCACTTTGCACGCCCCTTTCCCTGCACCGGCGTTTCATACATTCGTCCACCATGCTAGCAGCCGAGCGCGCGCGGCGCACATGTGCACCTACCCTCGCGGGACCGCTCGCGGACCCTCGCAAAGCGAACACATTTGGGCATATGCCGAACAAACCCCCGCACAAAGCGGCCGTCGGCGAAACATCGCACCGACCCGCCGCCGATTTGGCGCACGTGCGCTGAGCGGACGCACGCGGAATGTGCGAAACTAGGGAACGCTGACGTCGGTGCATGGGGCCCGGCGAAAACCGATGGAGCCGATAATCGAGATGTACCTGACGAGCACGACCACACCCGAGGACGTCAAAGCCCTCGATGCAAGCCAGCTCCCCGAGCTGTGCCGCGAGGTGCGCCAGGTCATCATCGACGAGTCGGGGGCGAACGGCGGGCATATCGGCCCCAACCTCGCTGTGGTCGAACTCACCGTTGCGCTCCATTACGTGTTCCGCTCCCCCATCGACCAGATCGTCTTCGACGTATCGCACCAGAGCTATGCGCACAAGCTCCTGACCGGGCGCGCGCAGGCGTTTTTGGATCCCGCGCACTTTGGCGAGATCTCCGGCTTTGCCAATCCCGACGAGTCGGAGCACGATCTCTTTGCCATGGGCCACACCTCGACCTCGGTGAGCCTGGCGTGCGGCCTTGCCAAGGCGCGCGACCTCGCGGGCGAGAGCCATAACGTGATCGCGGTGATCGGCGACGGCTCGCTCTCGGGCGGCCTTGCATTCGAGGGCCTGAGCAACGCGGCCGAGCTCGACAGCGGGCTCATCATCGTCGTCAACGACAACGAGCAGTCCATCGCCGAGAACCACGGCGGCCTCTACGGCAACCTCGCCGAGCTGCGCGCCACCGGCGGCACGGCCCCGAACAACTTCTTCCGCACCCTCGGGCTCGACTACCGCTATCTCGAGGGCGGCAACGACGTCCTCGCGCTCATCGATGCGCTCAAGGACCTGCGCGGATGCGATCGCCCGACCGTGCTGCATATCCACACCACTAAGGGCCTGGGCCTGAGCTTTGCCGAGGCCGACCCCGAGTCCTGGCACCACGTGGGGCCGTTCGACATCAAAACGGGCGAGCGCCAGGCCAAGTGCGGCCACAGCAACATCGGTCCCGACTATGCCAAGATCACGGGCGAGCTCCTGCTCCACCGCATGCAGGCCGACCGCAGCGTCGTCGGCATCTCGGCCGCGACGCCCTACATCATGGGCTTCACCCCCGATATGCGCGCCGCCGCCGGCGACCAGTTCGTCGATCCGGGCATCGCCGAGGAGCACGCCGTGACCTATGCGGCCGCGCTCGCGCAAGCCGGCGCCAAGCCCGTCTTCGGCGTGTACGGCACCTTTTTGCAGCGCGCCTACGACGAACTCTGGCACGACCTCTGCCTGAACGATGCGCCGGCCACGATCCTCGTGTTCGGGTGCTCGGCTGCTGCCAACAACGACCAGACGCATCTGAGCTACTTCGACATCTCGATGCTCGGCGGCCTCCCCAACCTGCGCTATCTCGCGCCGGTCTGCGTTGAGGAATACAAATCGATGCTCGAGTGGGCCATCGATCACCGCGAGCATCCGGTTGCCATCCGCGTGCCCGCCGCCGGTGCGATCACGCGCCCCGCCCTGGCCCCTGCAGCCGATGAGGACTGGAGAACCTGCAGTTATCGCACCGTGCGCACCGGTTCCAAGATCGCCGTGCTCGCGCTCGGCAGCGCCTTTGAGTTGGGCGAGCAGACCGTTAACGTGCTCGCCGACGAGCACGGTGTCGAGGCGACGCTCATCAACCCGCGCTTTGCCTCGGAGCTCGATCGTGCGGCGCTCGATGCGCTCGCAGCCGAACACCGCGCCGTCATCACGATCGAGGACGGCATCCTCGAGGGCGGCTGGGGCGAGAAGGTCGCGGCATACCTGGCGCCCACGGCCCTTCGCTGCCGCGCCTTCGGCATCGCCAAGGAGTTCCCCGACCGCATGCCGGCCGCAGAGCTCTTTGCCCGCAACGGCATGACGCCCGCGAACATGGCCGCCGCGGCCATGGGGCTGTTCGGCTAGCGATACGACGCCTCGAGGATCGCGGTCACGTCGGCCTCGCTGAGCGCGACCGGGTCGTGCGCAAAGAGCGCATCGTTGGTGGTGATGGCGTTATGCGCGATCTCGGCGAGCTCGTCGCGCTCGATCCCCCATTCGCTCATAGCCAGCTCATCCATTCCGCACGCATGCATCAGGCGCTCGAGCTCCACGATAAAGTCCGCGGGCTCCGCAGCCTGCTCGTTGCCCATGAGGCGCGCCATCTCAACGTAGCGCTCGTCGCAGGCATGGGCATCGATCATGTGCTGGTGGTAGGCGCGCGCAATCATGATGAGACCGGCGCCGTGCGGCAGGTCGTGGTGATGCGCGCTCATGCCGTGCTCGGTGCCATGGCAGCCGCAGCACCCCGAGCACACCATCGCATAGCCGCCGAGGGTGTTGGCAAAGGCGAGCTTGGTGCGCGCCTCGAGATTAGAGCCGTCGTTCACGCAGGTCGCGAGCGAAGCCGCGGCGTTGCGGATACCCTCGCGGCAGACCATATCGCCCATCGGCGTGTTCGTGTTCGAGATAAAGCACTCCACGTTATGGAAGAGCGCATCGAATCCCTGGAACGCCGTGAGACGCGCCGGCACCGTGAGCATGAGCTCGGGGTCGACAACCGAGAGGCGCGGGAACAGACGCGGGTCGCCCAGGCGGAGCTTCTCGTCGGTCTCCTCGCACGAGAGCACGCCGCCGGCATCGGCCTCCGAGCCCGTGCCGGCCGTGGTGGTCACGCACACGAGCGGCAGCGGGTCGTTGGGAATCGGCAGACCGCGGGCTGTGCCGCCCATCACGTAGTCCCAGATGTCGCCGGAGGTCTCGGAGCCGTCCGCCGCAACATGCGGGTTGGCCGCCACGGTGCAGATGCCCTTGCAGCCGTCCATGACCGAGCCGCCGCCGAGCGCGAGCACGAAGTCGCAGCCCTCGGTGCGCGCGAGCCAGCCGCCGTCGTTCACCGTCTGGCGGAGCGGGTTGGGCTCGATGCGGTCGAAGAGCACGTGGCTCACGCCGGCACGGGCAAGTTCCGCCTCCACGCGCGCCAGGTAGCCGCTGGCCTTAACGGACGTGCCGCCCGTGGTCACCAGGAGCGCACGCGCGCCGGGAAGCTTTTGATCTCCCAACTCGGCGAGTTTGCCCGGCCCGAACAGCACGCGCGTGGGCGCAAAGAACGAATAACCCCTCATCTATGACCGTTCCCCTCTTGATCTGCCTGCGATCGAATCAACGCGCACCATCGTAGTACACGCCATCGCGCATGGGCCGCAGCGCACGGGGCGAGCGAGATTTTTACACCACCGTACTAAAGTGCAACTAGAATAGGGAACACGCGCGCGGCGTCGCCTGCGCGCAACACGGACTGAAAACCACCGACCCGAAAGCCCGCCATGCTCAAGAGCACGCCCATAGGAACGAACACGACGTCGACGTTCATCAGCTACGTCGACGTTCCCACCCACATGCGCCCGCTCATCCTCATCGCGCCGCGCTGGGAGACGGGCACGCGCGTGGGCAACGAGCAGCTCGCGCCCAACGAGGTGATCGCCCAGTGCTTTGTCGACGCGATCCTCGCCGCCGGCGGCCTGCCGCTCCAGATGGCCCTCACCGACGACCTCGACGTGATCGAGCGCTACGTGCAGATGGCCGACGGCGTGGCGATCCCGGGCGGGCCCGACGTGAACCCCAAGCGCTGGGGCGAGACGGACGTTTACGACCCCACGCTCTGCTGCGAGATCCGCGACTCGTTTGAGTTCAAGCTCGTCGATGCCGTCCTGCGCGCAGACAAGCCGCTGCTCACCACCTGCCGCGGAACGCAGCTTCTGAACGTCGCCTGCGGCGGCACGCTCTGCATGGACGTGCCGAGCCTGGGCGCGCGCGAGGGCCTCACCCAATGGCGCCACACCGACATCCTCACGCAGCCCTGCCACCCGGTCGAGGTCGAGGAGGGATCGCTGCTCTGGCGCGCGCTCGGCGGCGTCTCGCTCGTGCAGACCAACTCCGCGCACCACTGCTGCGTGGACAAGCTCGGCGAGCGCACGCGCCTCGTGGCCCGTGCCACCGACGGCGTCCCCGAGGCCATCGAGGTCGAGGGGCAGTCGTTCTGCGTGGGCGTCCAGTGGCACCCGGAGTACACCTGGGAGTTCGTCGAAACGGACTTCAACCTCTGGTGCGCCTTCGTCTCGGCGGCGGGCGCCCGCCATGCCGAGGCCGACTCAATGGAATCCGCCGGGCTCTAGGCGCCCGGCTCTAAGGGGAGATATATGTCTACGTTTTTGAATGCGAGCCCGATCTTCGGGCCGGTCCGCAGCCGTCGCCTGGGGCTTTCGCTCGGCGTGAACCTCATGCCCGCGAGCGGCAAGATCTGCACCTTCGACTGCATCTACTGCGAGAACGGCTTTAACGGCGAGCGCCGCACCTCCGACTCGTACAACAGCGCCGACACGGTCCTTGCCGCGCTCGAGGACAAGCTCCGCGAGATGGCCGCGGCGGGCGAGCTGCCCGACGTGATCACCTTCGCCGGCAACGGCGAGCCCACGGCCGCACCCGCCTTCCCCGCCGCCATCGAGGGCGCCGTGCGCCTGCGCGACGAGATCGCCCCCGCGGCCAAGATCGCCGTACTCTCGAACGGCACCCATGCCGCGCACCCGGCCGTGCACGACGCGCTCATGAAGGTCGACGACAACATTCTCAAGCTCGACACGGTGAACCCGGAGTTCATCGAGCTGATCGACCAGCCGGTCGGCGCCTACGACGTGGAGCGCCAGATCGAGACCTTTGCGAGCTTTGAGGGCCACGTGATCGTGCAGACGATGTTCCTCACCGGCAGCTACCAGGGAAAATCGCTCGACAACACCGGCGACGAGTACGTTGAGCCCTGGCTCGCCGCACTCGAGCGCATCCGCCCGCAGGCGGCCACGATCTACACCGTGGCGCGCGACACGCCGGCGTCGGGCCTTGCCAAGGCCGCACCCGAGGTGCTCGACGGCATCGCCGCGCGTGTGGAGGCGCTCGGTATCCCCTGCCAGGTGAGCTACTAGCCCAAAGCCGTAAAAACGCGACCGGTCTGAGCGCGGGCCCCGCGCGCAGACCCCGCTTTGTTACGCGCCCAATATGTCACTTTCGACATATTGGGCGCGCGTGCTATACTCGCCCTACCCAACCCCACAACTGAAGATGGAAGTGATTTTTTGACGCTCGCACACGAGACCGATACCAGCCGCCCCGATTTGCCCGAGGGCCCTGCCAACCGCACCGCGGCCGAGGCGCTCGAGATCATCATCAGCCTGAGCACACACCCCCGAGCCGACCTCGAGACGGTCGGCGGCAGCGGCGCGAACCATCTGGCGGCTCGCTACTTCTATCTCGCCGTGGGCGTCGTCATCAACTCGTTCGCCATCTCGCTCATCACCAAGTGCGCACTCGGAACCTCGCCCATCTCGAGCGTGGCCTACGTGCTGAGCCTCGCCATCCCGAGCCTCAGCTTCGGACTCCTCTCGTTCATCATCAACACCGTGCTCATCCTGTTGCAGATCGCGCTGCTCCGCCGCGACTTCCAGCCCGTGCAGCTGCTCCAGATGGTCGTGAACATCGTCTTCAGCTACGCGATCGACGTGAGCATGGCGCTCCTCTCGTTCTATTCGCCCGAGGGCATCGTGCTCCAGGCGCTCGGCGTGCTCTTCGGCTGCGCCGTGCTCGCCTTCGGCGTGTGCGTGGAGGTCGCCCCGCAGGTCATCACCGTTCCCGGCGAGGGCGTCGTGCGCGCCATCGCCCAGGTGAGCGGCAAGCGTTTCGGCACCATCAAGGTGTTCTTCGACGTGACCCTCGTTGCGATCGCGCTCGTGCTCTCGTTCGTCTTCTTCGGCGAGATCCGCGGCCTCGGCCTCGGCACGATCATCTCGGCCCTCATGGTCGGGCGCTTCTGCAACTTCTTCAACACGTACTTCAAGCCGCTCAACAAGATCCGCGCGCTCACCCGCTAGCGCCGCTGTGTCATACTGACTGCGGACGAAAGGAAGTTAGCCATGTTTGACAACGGTCCCGAGCTCGGCCGCAACGACGTTTGCTGGTGCGGCAGCGGCAGAAAGTACAAAAAGTGCCATGCGGCCTTTGACGAAAAACTCCAGCGCGCATGGGACGAGGGCGCCGAGGTGCTCCCCCGCACGCTCTACAAGACGGCCGAGGATATCGCCGGCATCAAGCGCTCGGCCGAGATCAACATCGGCGTGCTCGATCACGTGGGCGAGCGGATCCGCCCGGGCGTGACCACCGAGGAGATCGACCGCTGGATCTACGACTACACCGTGGAGCGCGGCGGCATCCCCGCCGACCTCGGCTACGAGGGCTACCCCAAGAGCGTGTGCACGAGCATCAACGACGTGGTGTGCCACGGCATCCCGAGCGAATCGGACGTGCTCCGCGAGGGCGACATCGTGAACGTGGACTGCTCCACCATCCTCGACGGCTATTTTTCGGACAGCTCGCGCATGTTCTGCGTGGGTGAGGTTTCGCCCGAGCGCCAAAAGCTCGTGGACGTCACGCGCGAGAGCGTGCAGAAGGGGCTCGAGGCCATCAAGCCCTGGCGGACCCTGCGCGACGTGGCCGCCGCCGTTCAGGCGCACGTTGAGGAGAACGGCTTTTCGGTGGTGCGCGAGTTCGGCGGGCACGGTATCGGCAAGGAGTTCCACGAGGACCCGTTCGTGGGCTTTACCGTCGACGCGCCCGACGTGGACACGCTCCTCGTGCCGGGCATGTGCTTTACGATCGAGCCCATGGTGAACGCCGGCAAGCCCCAGATCTTCATCGACGAGGCAAACGGCTGGATCGTGCACACCAAGGACGGCTCTGACTCCGCCCAGTGGGAGGTCCAGCTCGTCGTGACCGAGGACGGCTACGAGCTTTTGAGCTGGTAGAGCACAGCGGCAGGCGGATGGCAACCCGCACCATCGCCAAGAAAGCGCGCCCCGAACGGAGATGCATTCCGTTCGGGGCGCGCTGCGTTCAGCGGAAGGACGACGTGCGCCGTCGCGCGCTGGCACGGCCAGGAGCCGCCGCCAATCGATGCGGGACCGGCACCCACAGCCGGCAGGCCCGCAAGACAGATGGACCCGCAGCAAAGGACGCCATATAAGCTGGCAAATAGCCGCCTCGCGCCGCAGCGGCGAGCGCCTGCAACCTCTTGCGCCGCCGATCCGCCGCACCGGCAGCCTACACGCGCACGATGGGCGCAAAGCCCTTCATGAGCTTTTTGGTCTGGCCGCTCTTGTCGAACTTGACCTCGATCATATCGCCCGAAGCCGAGATGACCGTGCCCGTGCCGAACGTCTTGTGGCTCACCTTGTCGCCGGCGGCAAAGCTCTCGGCCGCGCGCGCGGCATCGGGTTTGCGCTGCTCAACCTTGTGGGCGGTCTTTTTGGGACGCGGCTCCTGCGCGCTGAACGTGCCCGGCACGCGGCCCGCATCGGGACTCACGCCGCGATGGCGCTCGGCCCCGTAGGTGGAGCCGCCGAAGAAGTCGTCGAACGAGGAGCCACCGCGCGAACTCGAGCCGCCGGTCGAGCGCGTGCGCGAGCCGAACACGCGGCCGCCGTACATATCGGACCCGCGGCCCGAGCCGAAGGTGCCGTGACGGTCGCCGCGCTTTTCCCAGCCGGTACCCTCAAAGCCGGCGGAGCCGATGCCCGAGAACTCGATATCCTCAGCCGGAATCTCGTTCACAAAGCGCGAGCGCGGATTGGCCTGCGTGGAGCCGTAGGTGCGGCGCGTGGCCGCGTAGGTGAGGAACAGGCGCTTGCGGGCGCGCGTGATGGCAACGTAGGCAAGACGGCGCTCCTCCTCGAGCTTGGCACCGTCGCTCTCCTTGCCGCCAAAGCCGGCCACATGTGGGAAGATGCCCTCCTCAAGACCGGCCACGAACACCGAGGGGAACTCCAGGCCCTTGGCCGAGTGCACGGTCATCATGGTGATAGCATGCGTGTCGCCCGCGAGCGCGTCGAGGTCGGAACGCAGGGCCAGCCACTCCATGAGGGCCGGAAGCGCCTTGCAGGTGAGAGGGCCGTAGGTGCGCTCGATCTCCTCGGCGCGGATGGCGCCCGCGCGCGAGGTGTCCGAGGCCGCGGGATCGGTCGCCGGAGCCGCGGGGGCAGCCGCATCGGCCGGGGCACCGCCGAGCGTCGCCCCGGCGGCCATGCGGTTGTTGGCGATGGCGGCCATGAGCGCCGCCTGCGGGGAGCTCGCGGGGGCGGCGAGCGAGTCGAGCGGGTTCGCCTGTGCACTTGCGTCGCGCGGATCGCGCGCGGCCGGCACGGAAGCCGCAGCCGGGGCCGCAGCGCCAGCGCCACCCGCGGGAACGTCCTCGACACCGGCGGCGCGCAGTTCCGCCAAGCTCTCGAGCGTGCCCTCTATGTCGTCGTGTGTCTCCTCGAACTCGGCCGCAACACCCAAGAATTCCTGGATATTCTCGGCGCGGCTCTCGGACTCCATGGTGCCCTCGGCGCGGAACGCCTGCACGATACCCGTCTTGTCGACGATCATCTCGACGACGTCCTTGAGCTCGCCGTCCATGCGGCGCCCCTCGCGAACGATGCCCACAAACGACGAGAGCCCGCTCCTCACCTTGGCCGAGAACATGCCCGTCTCGGCAATGCCCAGCTCGCAAGCCTGGAAGAACGAGCAGTGGTTCTGCAGCGCAAGCATCTCGAGCTTTTGGATCGAGGTCGAGCCGATGCCGCGGCGCGGAGTGTTGATCACGCGCTTGACGCTCATCTCGTCCGCCGGGTTCACGATCATCTTGAGATACGCCATCACGTCGCGGATCTCGGCGCGATCGAAGAAGCGCGTACCTCCCACGATCTTGTAGGGAACGCCCGCGCGCAGGAACATGTCTTCGAGGATGCGCGACTGCGCGTTCGTGCGGTAGAAGACCGCGATGTCGTCGTAGCTCTCGCCCTTGACGTGCAGTTTCTCGATCTCGCCGGCGATCCAACGCCCCTCGTCGCGCTCATCGCTCGCCTGGTAGGCCTGGATCTTCTCGCCATCGCCCGAGGCCGTGAAGAGCTTCTTCTCCTTGCGCTGCGAGTTGTTGCGCACCACCGCGTTCGCCGCGGAGAGGATATGCCCGGTCGAGCGGTAGTTCTGCTCGAGCTTGACCGTCTTGCACGAGGGAAAATCCTTCTCGAAGTCGAGGATGTTCGTGATGTCGGCGCCGCGCCAGCTGTAGATCGACTGGTCGTCGTCGCCCACGACCATGAGGTTGCCGTACTTGCCCGCAAGCAGGTTGGCGATCTCGTACTGCACGTGGTTGGTGTCCTGGTACTCGTCGACGCTGATGTAGCGGAACCGCTCCTGGTACTTGTCGAGCACCTCGGGGCGGTTGCGCAAGAGCTCGAGCGCGCGCACGAGCAGGTCGTCGAAGTCCATGGCGTTCGCGGCGCGCAGGCGGCGCTCGAGTTCCAGATAGACCTGGGCGGCCTTTTGGTCGTTGGGGCTATCGGCGCTCTTGAGCATCTCCTCGGGCCCGATCATGGCGTTCTTGGCCGAGCTGATCTTGGAGCGGACCATGTTGATGGGGTACTGCTTTTGGTCGATGGCGAGCGACTGCATGATGTCGCGCACGAGGCGCTTGGAATCGTCGTCGTCGTAGATGCTGAACTGCCCCGTGTAGCCGAGCAGGTCGGCGTCCTCGCGGAGCATGCGCACGCACATGGCATGGAACGTGCAGACCCACATGCCGCGTGTGCCCTGCGGGATGAGCGCGCCCAGACGCTCGCGCATCTCGGCCGCGGCCTTGTTGGTAAAGGTGATGGCGAGGATCTGCCACGGGCGCACGCCGAGGTCGCCGATCATGTGGGCAATACGGTAGGTGAGCACGCGCGTCTTGCCCGAGCCGGCTCCGGCGAGCACGAGCAGCGGGCCCTCGGTGGTGAGCACGGCCTCGCGCTGCGCGGGGTTGAGGCTGTCGATGTCGACGGCGGGCTTTGGGGCGGCCGCAGGCTGCGCAGGCGCGGGTGCGCTGTAGGCCTCGAGCGGAACGAGCTCGGGCACGGGGACGGCGGGCGCGACCGCCGGGTTCGTGTTGCGCTCCCAGGGCAGGGGCTGCTGTGCCATGGTTGACTCCTCACCGGGTTTGCGGCCCGCCTACGGGCGGCGCCGAGATTTAAGCCCAACAAGTATACCGACCCGCGCGGACACGGTGCCGCGCTCGGGCAAAAAGCAGACTTGGGGAAGGCCCCGCGAGCCGATGCGCTCGGCAAGGAACCGGCCGCCCCCGCCCTATACGCATGCGCGGCCCGCGCTGCATGCAGCCCGCCGCCTCGCTCCCCGACAGATGCAGTTAGCGAACGACGCACGCCCTGCCCCACATGGTCCCCGCCTTGCAAGGCACACGCATCCGTGCAACAGCATACGCGCACGTCGGGGGTTACAATAAACGCGTTCAACACCCACAACCCGAACCTAGGCAACGGAGGGACCATGTCCAACGCCCATCGAGTGCTCTACTACATCTGCGATGGCGACACCGCGCCCGCTCAGGCCATCCTCGACACGATGGATGGCGGCGACAAGATCGAGCTCGTAAGTGGTCCGCACAAGCCGCTCGAGGAGCCCGCTCCCGAGCAAATGGAGGGTTGCGAGGGCTTTATCGGCGAGTTCGGCCCCGTCACCGGCGCCACCGTCGATGCCATGGCGAGCGCGGGGATCCGCGTTGCCGCGAGCATGTCCATCGGCCTCAACCATATGGACGTGGCCGGCCTCACCGCGCGCGGCGTGACCGTCACCAACTGCCCCGGCTACTGCGCCGACGACGTGGCGCAGCACGCCATCGCCCTCATGCTCGACCTTATGCGCAAGGTCAGCTTTGCCAACCGGCACGTGATCGCCGGAGAGTGGAACCCGCTCGGAGGCTACGAGGCGCACCGCACGCAGGGCCGCACACTCGGCCTGGTCTTCTTCGGGCGCATCGCGCAGGCCATGGTGCCCATCGCGCGCGCCCTCGGCATGAAGGTGGTTGTTTGGGCGCCCACCAAGAGCGCCGAGACCCTCGAGGCCGCCGGCTGCACCAAGGCCGAGACGCTCGATGAGCTGCTCGCCGCCTCCGACGTGGTGAGCCTCCACTGCCCGCTCATCCCCGAGACCGAGGGGCTCATCGGCGCGCACGAGCTCGAGATCATGAAGCCGGGCGCCTTCCTCATCAACACCGCACGCGGGCCCGTCGTGGACGAGGATGCCCTCGTGGCGGCACTCGATGCGCACGTGACGAGCGGCGGCGCGCGCGGCATCTGCGGCGCCGGCCTCGACGTGCTCGCGAACGAGAAGGAGCCCAACCGCGCGCTCATCGACCACGCGCACTGCATCGTTACGCCGCATGCGGCCTATTGCACGGCGGAGGCCAACGACACCCTGCGCCGCATGACGCTCAAGGCCATGGTCGACGCACTCGTGTTCGGTCGCGAACCCGAGAACGTGGTGCGCGCGTAAGCGAACCCGGGCAAATGACGAGGCGCATGCATGCACAGCGCCCCGATACAAGAGAAGGGCGCCCCGCTCAGCGGGGCGCCCTTCTGCAAACGGTTATGCGTTGCGAACCGTCTAGAGCCCGAGCGCGGGCACCAGCACGAGGAAGTAGAGCAGCACGATGGCGCCGAGCACGATGCGATAGACGCCGAAGCACTTAAAGTCGTGCTTGCGCACAAAGCCCATGAGCCACTTGATGGCCACGAGCGAGACCGCAAAGGCAACGAGGCAGCCCACACCGAGAATGGCAAGCTCGTTCGCACCGAAGGTGCCGCCCTTGACGAAGTACTTGACGAGCTTGAGGGCGCTCGCGCCGAACATGACGGGAATCGCGAGGAAGAACGTGAACTTGCTCGCCACCGAGCGGGTGCAGCCGAGGAGCAGGCCGCCGATGATGGTGGAGCCGGAGCGCGAGGTGCCGGGCACGAGCGAGAGCACCTGGAAGCAACCGATACCGAGCGCCGTCTTCCAGCTCAGGTCCTCGAGCGTGGCGATGGCGCCGAAGTCGCAGTCGTCCTCGTCGAGCTCCACGGCCGGGGCGGCAAAGTGGTCGCCGGCCGGGCGCGCGTTCGCGAGGATGCCCTCGGCGCGGCGGCTGGCGCGCCAGTTCTCGATGATGATGAAGAACACGCCGTAGACGATGAGCGCGAGCGCGACCACGGGGGCGTTGTAGAAGTGCTCCTCCATCCAATCGTTCAGCGGCAGGCCGATCGCCGCGGCCGGGATGCAGCCGAGCACGATCTTGCCCCAGAGCTTCCAGGTGTCGCGGCGGCCCTCCGCGCCCTTGCTCGGCGCGAACGGGTTGAGCTCATAGAAGAACAGCACGCAGACGGCGAGAATGGCGCCGAGCTGGATGACCACGAGGAACATGTTCCAGAACGTCTCGCTGACGTTCATCTTCACGAACTCGTCAACGAGGATCATGTGGCCGGTCGACGAGATGGGCAGCCACTCGGTGATGCCCTCGACGAGTCCCATGAACGCCGACTTGAGCAGCTCGATAATGTCCAAAATGCCTCCAAACGCGATTTTTTCAGCACGCTCCATTATCACGCGGGCGCTCACGCTGCCGCCGGGGTTGAACAAAAAAGCGCCGCCATTCACAGAATCAGTTGGGCATGTTCGGCACGTCTGGGTATAAATCGACCAAGGTAAAGCGTTTCGCTAAAGCGTTTCGTCCGCCTGGGAAATCAATCGTCCGCCTGCCGGGCGGAGCAAAAGGAGGAAACCATGAACGAGGGTTACAAGACAGTTTTCGTCTCGCTTGACGGCACCGATCAGCAGGACTTCGTGCTCGCGCGCGCCATCAAGGTCGCGGCCAACAACGGCGCCAAGCTCGTAATCGGCCACGTAATCGACTCCACCGCGCTCGAGAGCGCCGGTTCCTACCCCGTCGACCTCATCAACGGACTCGAGGAGGCCTTCTCCAAGTCGATCGAGGAGCAGGTCGCCGAGGCCAAGGCCAACCCCGACATCCCCGAGGTCGAGGTCATCATCCGCGCCGGCCGCATTCGCGAGACCCTCAAGGACGAGATGCTCGACGTCATCAAGCCCGACCTGGTGCTCTGCGGCGCCCGCGGCCTCTCGAGCATCAAGTATGCGCTGCTCGGCTCGATCTCGACGTTCCTGCTGCGCAACACGGAGTGCGACATTCTCGTCGTTAAGTAATTCGGGAACTTAATTGGGACGTCCCCGGAAGGGCCCACCCTCCGCGGACGTCCTCGCGCAAAAGAGCCCCCGTTTTGCCTCGCCCTTTGGGCATTGGCAAAACGGGGGCTCTGCGCTGCGGAATGTCCGCGGAGGGTGGGCCCTTCCGGGGACTGGGGAACTTTGCTGGGGTACTTAACGGCGTGAGGTCTTTTTAACTAATGGATCTGGTTGAGAATCCTCCCCTACCGACCTGGCTCCCTAGTTGACGAGCGAGATCAATATGCCGTTTTGAGTTGAAAGCGCCTCGTCAACTCCTGGCAATCAGTTGCCGGACGGTTTTCGATGGGCGATTTTCATTGAATGGCACGGAGCCGATACGGCCGGGGCCTTCTTCGAGGGACGCCAGGCCCTCTGTACCGAGACCCTTGGACTACTTAAAGAGCTTAGCCAGACCGGTTGCGAGGAATTCGGCGTTGGTGCGGTCGCTGGAGGTCCCTGCGGTATCCGAAGCGATCACGATGCCGTGTTCGTCGGAGACGAGCAGGTAGGCACCGGTCGTTGCAGGAGCAGCCGCAAGATCGGCCGTGCGCGCCACTTGCCAGCCGCGCGTAGTCGCGAGCTGCTCGACGAGCGTCATGGTGCCGCAGAGGTTCTCGTCTGCGGCGGCGCCAACGTAAAGCGCGTCGTTCTCAATGCGACAGAGGACCTCGGGGGCAACGCCGGTCTCGGCCTGCTCGGAGCGGGATGTTGCCGCGCGGGACTGCAGGGCCGCATGCGAGATGTCGGCAAGCGGCTCGTAGGCTCCCACCGTCATGGCGGCGTTACCGTTCACGTCGATCACGAGCATGAGCACGCCGTTCACGTCGTCGTAAACGCCCACCTCGAGCGACCACTCCACATGTTGCTTAGCCCAACTGAGCATATTGGTCGTGAGCGGTTCGCCGTTCACGCGGCGCTGGCTGAGCGCACGAATATGCCGGTTGAGCATCGGCACCTTCTTCTTGGACATGCGCCAGCGGCACACGAGTGCCGGCTCCGCCAGCTCAAAGTTCTCGGGCGACTCCTGGTTGGCCACGAAATCCTCGTAGGCACGCTCGTCCTCGGGATTGGAAAACAGCTGCTCCTCGGCCATAAAAACCTCTTTCAGACAAAAACGGGCGCTGGCGGTATCCGCCAGCGCCCGCCTATTGTACCCAACAGGGCGAATCGATCTTATGTCCGCAAACCGCAGATTGCGCGCCGAGGCTGGGCGCCTCCCATGAGGACCCGGGTTTCTCCAGTGCCCGAGATCGCCGTGAAAGCAAGGCGCGGCGTATCGACATACGCGAGCCGCAGCTTGAGCAGCGAGGCCCAGGCAACCACATGAGGGTTTCCCAGGTGCCCCAGATTGGCGCGAAGGCGAGGCGTGGCGTACTTAAGGTACGCGAGCCGAAGCCTGAGCGGCAAGGTGGGGCGCCTGGGAAAGCCGAATTTAGTGGCGGA
The DNA here is from genome assembly GCA_963603165.1 of Faecalibacterium prausnitzii. Lineage (GTDB taxonomy): Bacteria > Actinomycetota > Coriobacteriia > Coriobacteriales > Coriobacteriaceae > Collinsella. Next base: position 16,433 of record CAVCLY010000010.1, on the reverse strand, counting down.
AGTGGCGGGTGCCAGTGAACACCATCGCAATGCCGTGCTCGTCGCAGGCCTGAATGGACTCCTCGTCGCGGATGGAGCCGCCGGGCTGGATGATCGCGGTGATGCCGCGCTCGGCCAGGACGTCCACGTCGTCGCGGAAGGGCAGGAAGGCGTCGGATGCGGCCACCAGGCCCTCGGCCGCGATACCCATGCGCTCGCACGCGGCCTCGGCGCGGTCGCAGGCGATGCGGCAGGAGTCGGTGCGGTTGGGCTGGCCGGGGCCCATACCCAGGCCAGCACGACCCTTGGCCACGAGGATCGCGTTGGACTTGACGGTCTTGCACACGCGCCAGGCAAAGAGCAGGTCGTCCATCTCGGCATCGGTGGGCTTACGCTTGGTCGGCACGGTAAAGGTCGCCGGATCCTCGTTCACGTGGTCGATCTCTTGCACGAGCACGCCGCCGTCGACGGTGCGGACCTCGTGGCCGATGGTGCGGTCGACGCCGCCGGTGGCGAGCACGCGCATGTTCTTGCGCTTGGAGAGGCGCTCGAGGGCCTCAGGCGTGTAGCTCGGGGCGATCATGACCTCCACGAACTGCTTGTTGACGTCGGCAAAGTGCTCGCAGAGCGAGAGCGGCACCTCGCGGTTGACGGCGATGATGCCGCCGTAGGCGCTAATGGGATCGCAGGCAAAGGCCTTGTCGTAGGCCTCGGTCACGTCCTCGGCGGTAGCGGAACCGCAGGGGTTCTGGTGCTTGAGGATCACGACGGCCGGCTCGTCGAACTCGCGCACGGCGGCCCAGGCGGCGTCGGCGTCGAGCAGGTTGTTGTACGAGAGCGGCTTGCCCTGGACCTGCTCGGCGCGAGCCAGGGAGTGCGCCGGGGCGTCGGGGCTCACGTAGAAGGCAGCGGCCTGCTGCGGGTTCTCGCCGTAACGCAGGTCCTGCTCCTTGGTGGCCTCAAGCTCGAACTTCTCGGGGAACGCGCTCTCGGCCTCGCAGCAGCACTCGCCCTCGCCGCAGCAGCAGCTCTCGGCGGCCTTGAGCTGCTCGCCCAGCCACGTGGAGATGGCCGTGTCGTAGGCAGCCGTGGTGGAGTAGACCTTGAACTGCAGGCGACGACGTGTGGACAGCGTGGTGGCACCGTCGTTGGCGCGCATCTCGGCGAGCACCTGCTCGTAGTCGGCCGGATCGGAAACGACGGTCACGCTCGCGGCGTTCTTGGCAGCGGAGCGGAGCATGGAGGGGCCGCCGATGTCGATGTGCTCGATGGCGTCGGCAAAGGTCACGTCGGGCTTGGCGACGGTCTTCTCGAACTCATAGAGGTTCACGACGACCATGTCGATCATCTCGATGCCGTGCTCGGCAGCCTCGGACATGTGCTGCTCAAGATCGCGACGGGCGAGCAGGCCGCCGTGCACCTTGGGGTGCAGGGTCTTAACGCGGCCGTCCATCATCTCGGGGAATCCCGTGTAGTCCTCGATCGGGCGAACCGGGATCCCGGCCTCCTCGATCGCCTTGGCGGTGCCGCCCGTAGAGACGATCTCGACGCCGAACTCATCGACCAGCGCGCGTGCAAAATCGACCACGCCCGTCTTGTCGGTGACCGAGATCAGCGCGCGTGCGATCTTCACATCAGATGCCATGCAGTCCTCCTGCTCACGGGGCCGCCGCGCCGTTTTGGGCCGACAGCCGTTTACAACCATCTAAATGTAACGCATACGCACAACAGGCGGCCTTTTTGTACAAATTCACCGCGGAGACGTCGAGCAGATTTAACGCCCCCTCGCGCGCGGTATCCGCGTGCGGGGCGCGACGGGCTAGAACGTTCCGCCACCACCGCCTCCGACGCCGCCACCGCCGCCACCGGAAAAGCCGCCGCCAAATCCGTCACCCGAGCTGTCGGAGCTCGCAGCGATCGCCCTCACGCTCGAGCCGTAAACGGAGGCCAAGCGCCCCGTGGGCTCCATGAGCCCACCGTGCGGATAACACCACCAATAGACCGGATAGCTGCTGGCAAAGTCGTCGCGCTCGCGCACGGCGGGCGGCACCGCGTCGGCCAGCTCGCGCATGGTCTTCTTAGAGACGCCGAGCGCCACGGCCATGACCATCAGCTTGTTCCAGAGCACAAGATCGCCGGGCAGCGCCTCGTTCAGCCGGGTAAAGTCCTCGAGCCACTTTTTGAGCGCGCGGCACTTGGCCTCGACCTCGCGGCCCGCGGGCGTGAGACGCTTGAACCCGCGGCTCAACCGCACGCCGATAAAGACGATGAGCGACGCCAGCGCAAAGGCGAGCATGTTCAGGGCGGCAAAATCGGCCTCGCAGATCTGGTAAACGCCCGCGAACTCGATCGCGACGCCGATGACCGTAGCCGCCGCAAAGGCAAAGCTTCCGTCCGACTCGATATAACCGCTCTCCTCAACACCGGCCCTCACGGCACCCTTGTAGATGGTGTAGTAGTCGCCGTAATCGCTCGCGTTGCGCTTGGCGGCGCGCTTGAACATCCTAAAGGGACGACGCAGCTCATGCGTTGCGGCATCGAACTTCATCCCAAAGAAGAACAGGTCGAGCGCGGCCTTGTCGATCTGCCCGATCTTGCCCGTGGTCACACCCGCCTTGATCTTGTCCGACGTCGTTCTGATCTCGTAGTCCTCTTTGCCGTTGACCGTCGTCTGACCAAGGCTGATCACACGGTCGTCCGTGGCCTTCATGAGCGTTGCCGTAAACGCCCGATCGGGAACGTCCGTGCCCCCTTTGGACATAAGCGTGGCGAGTACCGCCGGATGGTCGTCGCTCGGCAGGTCGCGGAAGTAATCGTCGCTGAACTGCGCCTTCATGTTCCTCCGCTTGGGGCGCGCGATAGCGATGACAATGGCGAAGATCAGCGCGAGGGCAGCATTGCCGACGGCCAAAAGCAGGAGCTCCATACGCGCCTGCTCGCGCTGGGCATTTGCGTCGGAGGCCCACTTCTTCTCCTCCGAGAGGATGGTGCCCAGGCGCTTTTTGCTCTGAGCCTGTGCGTCGGGAACCCACGCCACCGGGAACGCGATGCGTGCCTCGGCATATTCGCCTGCATAGACGCACGGCATCTCAAAGTCCACGGTTGCCGAGGAGGGGTCGGGCGTGACGCTGCCCGTGAGCTGACCGTGGCCCCACGCGCGCAGGGTCTTTTTGGTGGCGGGCGTCGCCTGGGTGAGCTCCTCGTCGAACGAGACCGCGAGCGTCACGTTCTCGGAGTTCTCGGCCCACTCTGGACCGATGAACTTCCAGTAGAGCTCGGCCGTGTCGCCCCATGCCATCACGGCTCCGGTGAGCACGTAGTCGACCTCGATGGTGGCCGAGGTGTCGTAGTCGTGCGGGGTGAAGACCTTGAGTTTGAGCGACTCCTCGCCCGACTCCGAGATCACGTCGGCGGTGTAGACGCCGTCGTCGCCGCTCGATGCCGTTGAGGTCTCGGAGAACGCCGAGCCGTCGACCTCGACACCCGTCACCGATACCGTCGATGTGGTGCCCTGCTGGTTCTCGGCAAAGGGAATCTGCCAAAAGACGCCGTTCACGCTGTCGTCGAACTCGAACGTGCGCACCTCGCGCACGTGCATGGTGCCGTCGCGTTGCACGGTGGCCTCAAGGTCGACCGATGGCATAGAGTAGTCGGCCCGAGCCGTTGCGGGCATCGCGAACACAGCGATGCAGATAAGTGCGGCGGCGAGGGCGACGAGAGGGGCCGGGATGCGATGACGGGTGTTCATGGCGCGTCCTTCATTCCGTTTTCCAACAGGGTACGGTCTCCCCATTGTAGCCGCCGAGATATGCGCCCGAACGAAAGCGCGTTCAAGTAGGGCCGCCTGTCCCAGCCACGCGGCTCCCAAACACGCGCGAGCGCACTTCATGGAGCGAACACATGTGTAGCGAGATTGTGGCGTTGCGCAGGTGCAAGGTTGAGCCGGTCGCGCGCGGGCATAACAACAGTGCGCGAGGGCGCGGGTCACAGCAGATCCCCTTCGCAGACAATCGGTCCCCCTTTTCCGCAGGACTCCCGGTGGCAGCAAGAGCAGTCGCCGGGAGTCCTGTTTTGAGGGGAGATGGCGGCAGAACCCGCCCTCAGGACAGCCGTAGAAAGCAGCCTCATCCCCAACCCAACAGTCGTGCCCAAACACGTGACAGGCATCCCGGCAATCAAAAAAGCGAACCAACACACGGTTTCATGCCCGCGCGCTTGCCGTATGAACAGATTTTTAAAGCAAGGTCCCTCGGACCAGCGTCCGACCCCGGCGGAGAATAAGTACAGCCAGCCGGAGCAACGCAATTGATTTGGCCGAGTGCAGGTAGGGCCGCAACTCAAGGCAAGGGCATACGGGGCGAAGAACGAGTGAAGACGGTGCGCAGGCGGGCGCGGTATACTCAGCGCCATGAAGATCGATGCAGCACAGATCAACGAGAAAGAGACGCACGGCGAACGCCCCGTCGTGGGACGCTTTGCCCCCTCGCCCTCGGGGCGCATGCACCTGGGGAATATCTTCTCGTGCCTCGTCGCGTGGCTCTCGGTGCGGAGCCAAGGCGGACGCATCGTGCTCAGGATCGAGGACCTCGACACGCGCTGCCGCCAAGAGTGGGCCGACGCGCTCATGCGCGACCTCGAATGGCTGGGCCTCACCTGGGATTCAGGCCCCATCTACCAGCACGAACGCATCGAGCGCTACGAGGTGGCCCTGCGCAAACTCCAGGACGCCGGACTCACCTATCCCTGTTTTTGCACGCGCGCCGAGCTCCATGCTGCGAGCGCGCCCCACGCGAGCGACGGCACGCCCATCTATGCCGGGGGCTGCCGTGCCCTCTCCCCTGCCGAGGTCGCCCGCAGGTCCGCCCAGCGCAAACCCGCCACGCGCCTGCTGGTTCCCAACATCGACGACGCCGCCGATGTGGTCGAGTTCGCGGACCGCGTATACGGTGCACAGCGCGAGGAGCTCGCCGCCGAGTGCGGCGACTTTCTCGTGCGCAGGAGCGACGGCGTCTTTGCCTACCAGCTCGCCGTGGTGGTCGACGATGCCGAGATGGGCATTACCGAGGTCGTGCGCGGATGCGACCTGCTCGGCTCGACCCCGCGCCAAATCTACCTGCAAAACCTTTTGGACTACGGGCACCCGCGCTATGCTCACGTGCCGCTTCTGGTGGCCGCGGACGGTCGGCGCCTCTCAAAACGCGACGGCGACTGCGGCATGGACGCCTTGCGCGAGCGCTTCGGCACGCCCGAAGCCCTGCTCGGCTGGCTCGCAGGAACCACCGGCATCGCTCCCAGCACCGACCCGCGCAGCGCCGCGGAACTCGCGCAGCTGTTCAGCTGGGACATCGTGCGCGCCCACCGCGGGAACATCTGCATCGACCTCGGCTAGGCTCGGCACAATACCGGCCCGCACGCACCCGAACAGATAAGGAGAACCCGCAATGAGCGATTTTGCCCAGACCAAAACCCCTCAGGGCTACCTTCCGTTCAAAACGGTCCGGCGCGGTCCCCTTGCCGATAAAACCGACGAGAACTCCTACAGCGAGTTGATCTTCGAGCTCTACACGCCTACGGAGCTCGCCGAGCACCCCGAGGCGGCCATCTCCGCGCACGATGCGCGGCACGCGGATCTCATCAAGCTCGCCGCCTGCATGCAGCTCAACGGTGACGACGGCGGCGTGCATTTCAACCGCGATAACGCCCTCGACCTCGCGCAGAGCAGCGGCCCGCTCTTTGGCTCATCCGCCATCGAAAGCGTCCACGACTGGGGATTCGCCGCCACCCCTGCCCTCGTCGCCCTGCGCATTCAGGAATATCTCAACGGCAACTGCGAGATCGGGAAGGTCGCCGGCCTCGACCAGATCGGCAAGCTGCGCATCGCCACCGAACAGACCGACACGACGTTCACGCTCTACAGCTTTGCCTTTCCGGTGGTCGGTGCTTACGCAAGCGTCGTCAGGCAGCTCCCCATCATCAGGCGCATCGGGTCAAGCTCCGGCTACTACTACGCGTTCGTCACCAAAAACGATGCCCCCCATATCGGCGAGTTCGTGGCCTCGATCGACATCTTGGCATTCGAACACGAGCTCACGGCCGCAGATTTTGCCGCGCTCTGCCAGTGCCTCGACCTCGACGACTCGAGCCAAAAGGTGGCTCGCAAGCAGCTCGGCATCGATGCTGTGGAAAGCAGCCGCTACCACATCGCGACCGACCTTGCGGTCACTGCCGAAGAGACCGAGCTGAATCCCGCCGATCGCGGCGCACTCGTCGCGCTCGTGCAAACGCTCGTCATCTGCCATCTGTCCTCGGCACACGTGGACGTGTTCCAGGGCAGCGACGAGACCGGATTCCTCTCGTTCGAGAACTATCTCTCGTGGCTCTGGTTCGACTTCTCGCGCAAGCTCGACACCGTCAAGATCGGCTACTGCAAGGCCTGCGGACGGCCGTTCTCGCTTGCGGGGCACCGCGGCATCGCAAAGGTCTTTTGCAGCGAGAAGTGCAAGACGGCCGCCAAGAACGCCAAGGAGAAAGAGCGCTGCGCACGGGCCCGGAGCATGTTCTTAGGCGAGGGCATGGGCGTTAAAGCGATCGCGCGCGAGCTCGACGTTCCCGAGCAGAAGGTGCGCCGCCAGCTTATGAGCTGGAGCGAGCTCAAGCACGCACTCGACGACGACATCGAGGCGCACGGCTTTGCCGGCTCCGCGCTCCTGGCACGCTGCCAAGCCGAGGGACTCGACCCCGCGAACACCCTGCTCAACGCCCGCCGCAAACGCGGACTCAAGGGGCTCGGCGAGCAGGGCTGACGCAAGGGAGCCTTAGCCACGCCCGTCAGTTACATGTTGCTGCAAACGCAGGCGCCCGCCGAGTGGAGCCAGCACGGATAGGCCAACGTTACGCCGCCCCCACCCGGCCACGGCTGCAAATCGTTGAACGAGCGGGGCTGGCACATGCGGTCCCAACAGCGCTGCGGTCTCGAAAAGGCACGGGCTTAAGGCGCCTGCCGGACGGGAGAAGTGTGGCCAATTCCAGCAGCACGTAGCAGTCCTACACAATCGCTATTCCGGCAGCTTCTTCCACGTGACGGACGTATCGATCGGGTGCGTCGCCTGGACCTTTTCAATGAGGGCTTTGTTCTTGGTCAGGTTATAAGAGTTCTTCATATCTTCCAGACTATCGCTTGCCGACTCAACAAGCTCATCGCCCTTCGTGTACTTCGTTGTTGCTGTATGGAGATCCGAATCATCATAATCTTGCACAAGCGACTCGACCTCGTTCATGAGCGTTCCATCAAAAGCCTGGTACTCCCAGACATTAGACACCCATCCGCCATTACCATAGTCGCAAAGAATGTTATCTTCGCAGAGGTAAACCCAGGCTCTGTAACCGTTCCCCTCAAGCAGACCCTTTACTTCTCCGTCGACACAGCCGTAAACGGCAAAAATAGCTTTCGAGGCGGTTGTTTCGTACTCTGACGTCATCGCCATGAGCAGCTCATCGACGCCGTCTCCATTTAAATCTTTGTACAGGTAACGGGCTCCATCAATGGTGCCTGCGAAACTCTGAGTTAGATCAATCAGCGTTGTACTGGAAACAAACGGATACTTGCAATTTTTCCGCGAATCAGTCCAATAGACCCCCTTCCTTTCGTCGTAATAAGACGGTTCGTCATCGTCTACACCTAATCCAGGGTCTATGGCTGCGGCAAATGCCTCGCGATATTGTTTAAAGACCTCTTGGTAAGCAGCGTGGGCTTTCTTGTTCTGGGCCTTGGTGCTTTTGCTGGAAGAGGCCTTGGTCTTGGAACTCTTCTTCGATGCGCTCGTCGTACTCGACTTCAGTTGTGCGAATACCTTTTGCGTAGCCTCAAGGGTCGTCTCAAGCGAGGCGTCGTTCAGACCATGAAACCCAACGTAGAGAGGTTCGCCGCTTCCCCCGAATTCGCTCGTCAGCTCAGCAAGCGCGCTTTCGTTCGCCTTCTTACCGTTAATCAGAATCCCGGCATCCATCCCGTTACCGGTCAGAACGTAGCTTTTCTTCGTAACGAACGAGTCGTTCTTGAGTTCCTTGTAGGCAAACCCAACATAGTCGCCGTCCATATAGCTCTCGAGCAGAGCGTAGCGATCGCCGTCCTTGTAGAGCGGAGAGCTGCAGGAACCGTCATCAACTATTGAGACTGAATCAGTGTCCGTGTTCTTGTGCACGCGCTTGAGGCCACCGTCGCGATACGCCCAGACTTCGGAAGCGTATATCTCGTTTACCAAGGTTGAAGCTGATGCCAGATCATTCTTGCTCTTGGTGCTGTAAATCAAGTAGAGCTCGTCGGTGCCATCGTCATCGAAGTCGATCAAGCGTGCATAAGCAAGACCCGAGATGCTTCTGCAGTTGCCAGTACCTGCAACGATCGACGGCTCGCCGTAGATTGCCAGGTACTCCTGCACCTTTTGGTAGTAGAGGGCATAGACGGTGTCGGACGTCGTGCTGTCGCTCGACTCGTCATCGCTCTTCTTGCTCGACTCGCTCTGGTCGGCAACCTCGATCGTCACGGCAGTCGATGCCTTCTTTTTCTTGGGGGCGAACTTAACGGGCAGCGTCCACTCGACCTTGGTCGTGCGGTCGTAGATCCTAACGGTGTAGCTGCCGCTCTTGAGCTTCGATGCCTTCTTGAGATGCTTGACGTTGAACCCGCCGGAACCCTTGACGCGCGCCGATGCGGCCGTGCCCTTGCTGTTGGAGAGCGTAACCTCGTACGAATCGAGTTCCTTGCCGTCGGAACCCTTGGGCGTGATCGTGGTATCGGCATCGATATAGACGGGCTCGATCTGCCCGTACGTTACGATGTCGCCACCCGTTCGGTTAAAGAACAGCTGGTACGAGAGGATGCCGATCAGAATAAGGCCGACGGCGATGCCGGCAACATAGAACGGGCGACGGTCTTTCGGCTTGGCTGCAGCCGGAGCCTCAGCAGCAAGAACCGACAACGGCTCAGTCACGCCCGCCGGAGTATCAGACTCATCCGCAACCGCATCACTTTGCCGCCCCTCGCCATCGCTCGGCTCGTCCGCCTCGGCAGCCTCGGCAACACCATCCAGCGCATCCGCCGCGTTCGATTCGGCGTCATCCTGCGATTCGCTCTCCCCGACTTCCTTGCTCTCGCCCGGCTCAGAAGAGTCGTCGCCAAGCGGGTCGTCTACCGCTACGGCCTCCGCCTGGGGCGTTTCGTCAGTCGCAGGCTCACCATCTTCACGGGCAACCTGCGCATCCGCGGCCTCGGCATCACCCGACTCGGCCTCAACCGAAACAACCTCGCCAGCCTCCCGCGCCTCGTCTGCACGGACCTTTTCCAAAACCTTTGCGGCAGCCGCGAGCGACGAGCCGCAGTTCGTGCAGAACTGCGAGGCGTCTTTGTTCTCACTTCCGCATTGCGGACAAAACATGTGTTTCCTCCTTAAACGAGGCTCCGCCGTCGCCGGCTGGCTCGTTATTGCTTGCCGATGCTGTACATATCAGTTTGGCCCCACTGGTAGGTCAGGCCCTGGTAGTCAAACGCCGTCGGCACCGTGCGGATCCAGACGGAATAGTCGTCAGCGCTCCCACACTTAAGGCGGAGCGACATCTGCACGGTTTTGCCGCCGGCGCTGTAGATCTCGACGCTGCCGTTCGTACGCCACCCCTCTATGGGCACGTTCTTGAACGAGACATTCCGCACATAGGTGTCGCCCGAGCACGCCTGTACGTCGGCGTCGACCGGCCCATCGTGCTTGTGGAACACAAAGCTCACGGTGCCCGACGCCGTCTTTTTGGCGGCATCGACGCTCGAGATCTTGAGCTTGAGCTGGTCCTTCTGCGCGGCAAAGCACTCGCCGCAAGCCCACGAACCCTCTTCAAACGAGCCGCTCTTGGTCTCGCAGGTATCGCGATCGACGAACGTGCCCGTCCAGGTTCCGACCTCAGACGCGGGGTCGTAGCTCGTCGGAACCTCTTCGTCGACTTCCGCGAACGCGCTATCGTCGGGGGCTTCAACATAAGCCGTTCGCTGCTCGTCGGTCGCCCCCGTCTGGCCCTCGTCTGCAGCGGAGTAGGAGGGCACGGCCTCGCCCTCGGACTGCGCGGCGCCCTCGGCAACCTCGCTAGCCTCATCCTGCTCGGCATTCGCTTGCTCGTCAGTCGCATCGGGAGCAGCGATCTCATCCTTGGTAGTCGTGTGCTTCTCGGCCGACTGCTCCGTCGGCGCTTGCGCATGACGGTAGATAACCGTGACAGCGACGCCGATGCCGACCGACGCGATAAGGCTCACGACGATAAGCACGAACGTGGGGACCATAAGGCGACCGATCTGGTGGCTCCGCGTCAGCAGCTCCTTGAGCGTGGTCACCTGCGAACGGGCAGAGACCGCATCGCCCTCGGCGTCTGCGACGGGCTCGCCGTCGGACGCGCTCGCGTTCTCGTCGCCCGGTGCCACCGCGGCCGCATCGCCTTTATCTCCCGCGACGTCGTCGAACATCCCGGCAAGCGGGATGCCGCACGAGATGCAGAACGAGGCCCGCTCTGGAACCCTGGCTCCGCATCTCGCACAAAACATCGACGTCCCCTGCCTCGCACATCAAAACTTATATAAGAACTCTACTCTACTCCGCCTTGGTCAGGGTGTAGCAGTCGTTGTAGCTCGCCCAGCTAAAGATGCCGCCGGCCTCGTAGCTCGTTTCGACCGTCGCGGTATCGCCGTCGGTCCCACCAAACGAGAGCGTGAGCGTCACCGTGCCCGAAGCGTCCTGCGGTCGCTCGTAGTCGTCGCTCAGGCTCGTCGTTCCCGCGTCGCCCGCCGTGATGGGGAGCGCCATCGTAAACGCCTGCTCCGTCAGGATCTGGTCGCCGGCATCGGAATCCTCGCTGTTCGAGGCCTCGCTATGGTCGTGCACCACGCAGTCGAAGGTCCCCTCGATCTTGCCTGTCGACTCGTCGACCTTGGTAATGTTCACCTTGAGTGGATTAGCCTTGCCCGCAAAGCAGGAGCGCTCCCACTGCTGCTTGAACTCGCCATTCCATGTGCCGACCATCTTTTGATAGCTCACCTTTGCCGCGTTCTTGCTGGCCTTTGCGCTCTTGAGGCTCCAGCCGCTCGTGGTGTACTCAAACGTCGCCGTCACCGTCGCCTTGGCCTCGGAGTACGCGGTCGACTTTTTGCAGGCGATCGTCACAGTGTCAGTCCCGCCCTCGGAGTCGAGCGACTCCTTTTTGACCTTGAACGAGCCCTCGTCGTAGATGTTTCGAAGCGTGGTCTGGCCATCTGCGGCCTTGCCCAGCACGCTGTCGATGTTCTCGATGAGCTTTTTCTTGTCGACGCCGGAGGTCACCTTGGTCTGCGTGGTGGTCAGGTTCGACGGGCTAAAGGTGATGAATGCCCAGTCGCCGTTTGCCTTGACGACGTACACGTTGCCCGACTTGGTGATCTGGGCATCGTTGTTTGCGTAGACCACCTCAAGGTCGACACTCCAGCCTTCCGAGATGTTGTAGCCGAGCAGGCTCACGCCGTTCTGCCCCAGGTCCTCCTTGTCCTTACCAAGAATCTTGACCGACTGTAGGGTAAAGTCCTCTGCCGTGCCGTATTCGCTGCTTCCGGCCGAGATCGTCGCATGACGCTCGCCGATCAGGGCCTTGACGTCCGCCTCGGAAGGACCGGCACCAGCCGAAAACGCGACAGCGATAATGGCGGCCACAACCACTGCGCAGACGCCGCCGAGCAACGCCTTCTGCTTGCTAGAGAGGGTGGCGGCCTTGGCCTTAAGGTTGCTCAGGAATTCCTGCGCGTTCGAAGCGCCCGGCTCCTTATCGGGCTGCATCTTGGCCTGCTCCTTTGGTGCGTTTTCAGTTGCCGACGCCGCGCTTCCGTAGTTGGTCTTTTCCGAAGCCGCCTCCTTGGAGTCGGCCTTATCCGCACTCGACTTGGCCTCGGTCTGCATCTCCACCATAGGCGTGCCGCAGCTCGCGCAGAACTTAGCGGTGTCCTCATTATTCGTGCCGCACTTAGGACAGAACATCTGCATCACTCCTTCTCCCAGAAGCCACCTTGCAGGCGGCCACCCTTCCTGATGCAGTTAATCTATTCCGCGTGCTCATACCGAAAAAGAGATTTTGACCGGGTAATAAAAATGAACCTCACAAAAGCAAAAGGGCCCCACGCGGGGACCCTTTAGCAAGATCAATTGGTGGAGAGCTGGGGATGTCCGTGGTTGCTTCGCAACCACTCCGGCTGCGAAGGCCTGCCGGCCTTCTTGCCTGCGGGCCACAAACGCTCCGCGTTTGCTTGACGCCCGCACCCTCTCGGGTTCGAATCCCCAGCTGACGTTCCCGTAAAAGCAAAAGGGCCCCACGTGGGGACCCTTCAGCAAAATCAACTGGCGGAGAGCTGGGGATTCGAACCCCAGATGCCCTTTTGGGGCATACTCGCTTAGCAGGCGAGCACCTTCGGCCTCTCGGTCAGCTCTCCGTAACAGCTGCACTATCTTAACCTAGTTTTGCTCGCACGCACAAGAAAGAATTTTGCGCTCGCTAAAATCGCGACGAATCAGAATCCAAACTCGCGAGAATGCATGATTGATTTTGATTTTGGCGACCAGCAAGCTCCGATTCAACAGCGTTTGCCCAGTTGACGACTTGCAAAACGAATCCGCTACTCGCAAAGTTCCGATTCAATCGTGCATTCTCGCGAGTTTGCTTCAGAACAGGGCAGAGGCACCCCCGAAGATCATCCTGCACCCTCTTTTCCCTTGCGCCTACGCCGCGCGCCGCCTTCTCTCCGCACCGACATTAAAGAAAAGCTCCCGTGGCGGGAGCTTCAATCCAAAAGGGTGCGGCATGCAGGATTCGAACCTGCGGCCTTTTGATTCGTAGTCAAACGCTCTATCCAGCTGAGCTAATGCCGCGTAGAAAAAGCCCCCGTTTCCGAGGGCTTCATTCTCGATTGGTGCGGCATGCAGGATTCGAACCTGCGGCCTTTTGATTCGTAGTCAAACGCTCTATCCAGCTGAGCTAATGCCGCGTAGAAAAAGCCCCCGTTTCCGAGGGCTTCATTCTCGATTGGTGCGGCATGCAGGATTCGAACCTGCGGCCTTTTGATTCGTAGTCAAACGCTCTATCCAGCTGAGCTAATGCCGCGTAGAAAAAGCCCCCGTTTCCGAGGGCTTCATTCTCGATTGGTGCGGCATGCAGGATTCGAACCTGCGGCCTTTTGATTCGTAGTCAAACGCTCTATCCAGCTGAGCTAATGCCGCGTAGAAAAAGCCCCCGTTTCCGAGGGCTTCATTCTCGATTGGTGCGGCATGCAGGATTCGAACCTGCGGCCTTTTGATTCGTAGTCAAACGCTCTATCCAGCTGAGCTAATGCCGCAACGCACGGAATATAATGACATCGCGCTTGGGGCGCGTCAAGAAAAACTTTGCCGCACCCACAACTTTGCGCAATTGCCGCACTTTTGCTGTTAGCGCACGATCGGACGCTCGATCACCTCGTAACCGATCCCCAGCTCACGCAAGAGCCCGCGCACGCGCCGCGCGCAATCGTAGCCAGCAAACTCCATGCTCAACACATGCAGCATCTGCACAACCGAGTCGACGTCAAAATGCTCGCGCAGATGCCGTGCACCCGTGGCATCGATCGAGGTCTCAACCACATGCGGCGACTCCTCAAAGCACCACTCCGTAAGATCTCCGGCGCTCGCCTGAACGATCTGGAACCCGCCGACACCCGTCGGCTCGCCCACAACCAGCAGCTCTTCCTCATCACCCCCGCTCTGAAACAAAACCACACGTTCCCGCATGTCTGCCATCCGGTCTCCTCTCCTTCTGGCCTCACACGTATATGGTACCAAGAATCGGAGCGAAATAGGAACATATGTTCGTGTCTTTTCATCTTTTAGAGTGCGCAAGGATGGTCCTTGTGCAAAGCATCGACCGGGAAATCCCGTGCGCGAACCTGCAAACAAAAAGCCAGGTCGAAGGAGACCCGGCTTTGGAAGTCCGTATTTCGCAGACGTGCGGCTACTCCACGCCCGACGAGAGCTGTACGCTCCAGACCATACGTCACAGGCAGAACAAGGCTGCGAGCAGAAAAGATGCCCGCGACCAACGGCCTCAGGCACAACACCTAAACGAGCTTGAGCCCAAACCCATGCGTGATATACGGCAGCAACCGAACATCCGCCTCGTTAACCTGGCCGACCACGTTCATACGTGCATCTCCCGCAAGGTCCACACGCGCGATCTCGAGCTCGCCCTCGTAGCGTCCGTATCCCGCATTCGTCACCGCGATGGAGCCCGCCGGGCGTGGCTTGCCCGCTCCTCCGTCGGCCGCAACGAAATCTGGCTTGAGCGTCGTGCGCGACTCCATAGAACGAAACACAAGCTCGCTCGGGTCAAAGCGGTCATGATGCACCTGCCCCAGCAGATAGGAATACGCGGGAGCCACCGAGCACCCAACGCTCACGTACCCGGCCGAGATCTCGGCAAAGCTCTCCCAGCCCGCATCGGTCAGGTCGGGATCGCCGACCATCACCACGTCGCAGCCGCAGCCCTGCGCGAGCTCGAGCATGTTGAGCGCCACATCGGAGCGACGCGCGCGCTGGCTCTCGAGCGTGGGCAACCCATCGAAGATCGGCCCACGCAACTCACCGTCGCCGGGGATAAAGCCCATCGTCTCGAAGCCAAAACCTGCCAGACGCGTGTTCGCGCGCGCGACTTCCTCGGCAGAAAGCCCGGTCAGCGGCTTGGGAAAGAAGTTGTGGCATGCGGCAAAGCGGGAGAAATCCGCTCCGGCACGCCGCCACGCCATGACCTCCTCGCGCGAGACAGTCGAGGCGTTGAACACGATATGGAACGTCTTGGAGAGTCGCACGACATCCTCGGGCGAAAAGCCGTAATCAAGGCGCACGTACGAAAGCCCCTTGTCCGCAAGCTCTTCCAGACGGTCGACACCCAAGATGGAGCACGAGTCGGGCCAGATATCGGCAATCACCGAAATGTCCGCCTGCGCCGCGCGCTCAAGCAGCCAGCGCGCCTTCTCTCCAAAGGCGGCGTGGTCGTAGTCGTACGTCAAAAACGAGGTGAACACATACGACGCGCCCGAGCGAGCACCATGATCGAGCACGCGCTCGATCTCCTCGCGCGGGCTGGACAGATACACCGAGATTCCGGTCTTCATAATGCCACCTTTCAAAAAAGCGCGTCCGGCCACGGCCCGAACGCGCTCCACAGAATCACTGCCGGGATGTCCTACCCACCATAGAACTCGTTGACGCGCTCTTCGTCAACGCCGAGGAGCCAGGTGAGCACAAAACCAGCCGCGTAGGCAACCAACATGCAGAGCACGTACTGCAGCTGCTCGCCGGGCACCAAGATCAACAGGCCAAAGAGACCCGAGACGCCCTGCGAGACGGAGCCCAGATGAAAGACCGTAGCGAGTGCACCACCAAAGCCGGCGCCCAGGCACGCGGTGATGAGCGGCCGCATAAGGGGCAGCGTGACCGCGTACATAAGCGGCTCGCCCACACCGAGGACGGCAACCGGGATGGACTCGGCAACGAACTTCTTGAGCTTGGCGTTCTTAGTCTTGAAGTAGAGCGCCAGGCCGGCACCAACCTGACCGCCGCCGGCCGTCATGAGGATAGGCAGCAGATAGTTGACGCCCTTGGTGGAACCCTCGGGAACGTTGAGCATGGCGTGGATCGGGATGAGTGCCTGGTGCAGACCCTGTGATGCATGGCTTCGGCATATCCGCGCATGTTTTGTCATCGCCTCTCGACAAGAACGACCAGCTGCAGTTGCCGTCAGTCGCCAATCGCTCACATTTAAAAGACATCATGATTGAAAACGCCACAAGACACCGTGCGGTACCGCCCTATAAAAAACGGCGACGGGCCTTATGTCCGTCGCCGTTTGCAAAGCAGTCGTCACAGCCTGCGCATGATCTTTTGCGCCTAGGCTTCGGGAACGATCTTCTCCATGCCGCCCATGTAGGGACGCAGCACCTCGGGGATCGTGACCGTGCCGTCGTCGTTCTGGTAGTTCTCGAGGAGCGCAGCCATGGTGCGGCCGGCGGGCAGGCCTGAACCGTTGAGGGTGTGCAGGTAGCGCGTGCCCTTGAAGTTCTCGGGGTCGCGGTACTTGATGTTCGCACGGCGCGCCTGGAAGTCGCCGCAGTTGGAGCAGGAGCTGATCTCCTTGTAGGCGTTGTAGCTCGGCAGCCACACCTCGATATCGTAGGTCTGACGCGCGGAGAAGCCGATGTCGCCGGTGCAGAGGCTGATCACGCGATACGGCAGGCCCAGCTGCTGCAGCAGATACTCGGCCTCGGCGGTCATGCTCTCGAGCTCCTCGTCGGACTGCTCGGGCGTTGCGAACTTGACCATCTCGACCTTGTCGAACTCGTGCTGGCGGATGATGCCGCGCGTGTCGCGACCGGC